>NZ_JBPDVH010000001.1:0-560795 GCF_051851555.1 Lonepinella sp. BR2474
AACTGCTTGCTTTTAAATCGTACTTTCCATTCTTATTAAAGAATAGAAGTTAATGAATTTCTAAGTTAAGCACCTATTAAGACTTTAAGTTTTATTTAATTTTTTAAAACAAGTCAATCAACAAGTGCCCACACAGATTGTCTGATAAATTGTTAAAGAACAAATCGCTGTTTTAAAGCGAAAATAAAACGACGCACGTTAGAAAGTTTAAGGTTTCACAACAGTGCGTCGTTGTGTGGAGCGTATTATAGTGATCTGAAAATCCTTTGCAAGTATTTTTTGCAAAAAAATCTAAAATTTTAACTGACTGTTTATTTTTCCAACTTTACCGATTATTTTTACGTCAACTGCCGATATACTTTTAACGCATAAGCATCTGACATGCCCGCCATATAATCACAAATAATCCGTTTTTTGCCTTGCGGTTCGGCATTTAACCAACGATTTACTGTATTGCGTGGCAATAAACGTTCTGGATCACTGGCAAAAATTTGGAACATTTCGGTTAAAATACGTTGCCCTTTATATTCAATGCGTTGGGTTTCCACATCACGAATCACATATTTAAACACAAAGGCTTTAAACACGTTTAACACGTCTTCCACTTCGGTGGGCAATTCGGCATTATAACGTAACAACGGTTCGGCAAAATCTGCCGTTAATTTCCACCGCACATTGGTAATAAAGAAATTCACCAATGCCCCAATGGCATTTTTACGTTCATAATGGTATTCCGAAAATAATTTGGTCGTTAAGGCATCAATATTTTTGACAATCCATTCTGATGAACAGGCCTTTAATTCTCGTAACGCAATTTGCCACAGATTTTGATCAATCATGCCCACCACGATGGCATCTTCAAAATCATGTACGCCATAAGCAATGTCATCCGCCAACTCCATAATGCTGCAATCTAAGGATTTAAAGCGTGTTTTCAAAAATTCGCTCGGTTCTGACCGCACTTTTTTTAATGAAGTAAATAACTGTTTATCTTGCGTAGATAAAGGTTGCAATAGCCAATCAAACACTGGCAAATCATCACGAAAAATACCTTTCCCAGGTCGCCAATCAAAGGCCCGAAAATCTTGCTCCGAAGAAGAAAGTGCGGTGTATTTTGGTGAAGTTTCATCTAAAATCGCCGGATATTTCACGATCCCCAACAGCGTCCGGCGAGTCAAGTTCATTCCCGCATTTTGCGTATAAGGCTCTAATTTGGTTAATAAACGGAACGTTTGTGCATTGCCCTCAAAGCCCCCCACATCATACATCATTGAATTTAAAGCCGTTTCGCCACCATGACCAAAAGGTGGGTGGCCAATATCATGAGCAAAACACAGACTTTCAATCAAATCCGCCGTAGGCAAAAGTGGCTTGATTTCTTGTTGTAACAAGGCTTTGTCTAGCTGTAATTGGTCCGCCAAGGCTTTGTAAGTATCAATTAGTTTTAATTGAGAAACAAGGCTACTGCCAATTTGCGCCACCTCTAAAGAATGGGTTAATCTTGTACGGAAAAAATCATTTTCACCCACGGCATGAATTTGTGTTTTCGCCTGTAAACAACGAAATGCCGCACTGTGCAAAATTCTCGCACGATCACGTCGAAAAGGTGGACGATGATCTTTCTCTCTGGGTTTATCATTAATAAAGCGTTCAAGCCAAATGGGATCTAACGTATTTTTTAACATTTATGCCACCATATACAATAAGTGAAAAACCAAAGGTGCAAGCACAGAACTCAAAATACCGCATAGCACCAACGCAATGGAGCTATACGTCGAGGCGGTCACATCATGTTCCATTAAAGCGGCCGTACCAATCGCATGGGAAGTGGCTCCCACCGCAATACCAATACCCTCGGAACTGGTCAGGCGAAGTTTACGCAAAATGACATACCCCACCACGGCACCTTGCACCCCAGCCACGACTACGCCCACCGAGGCCATGGACGGAATGCCACCTAAATGGCCAGAAATCGCCATGGCAATCGGCATGGTGACCGATTTAGACATCACGGTTGCCACGATTTCTGGGTTAGCACCTAACCACAACGCAAACCCACCTGCCGTCAACATGGCAATTAATGAGGCCAATGTGGTCACAAATAAAATGCTTTTCCAAAACGCCGCAATGCGTCGTAATTGTTCATATAACGGCAAGGCTAACGCCACAATACTGACGGCCATTAAATTGTTTAAAGGGGCATTGCCGGCCATATAATTTTCATAAGGCACGTTGGCAAGTAACAAAGTACCAATCAAAATGGACGCCGTCAACACAAAGGTATTTAACAACACCGATTTTAAGCGTTTATTAATTTGCACCGCCAAAAAAAAGCTGGCAATGGTTAACAAAGAATAGGCGTAAATCATGCTTGCTCCTTAATTCGACGCTGTAATACTTTTTTGCGTAAGCGAGTAAAAGAACGTCGCATAAATAAATAATCCGTCAAGGTTCCCACAATAATCAAAGTAATTAATGAACTCAAAATATTCGGAATTAACAAGGCTTTTGCTTGTGAAATAAGCATATCAAAATGTTGCATAATCCCCACGCTAATCGGCACAAACAGCACCATCATATACCGAATAAGTAAATTGGCCCCGAAAAAAATCCATTCTACTTTAATCACTTGCGTGGTTAATCCCAAAAAAAGTAACAATAATCCCACAATACTCCCCGGAATGCCAAGTGGAACCCAATAGACAATCCCATTTCCGAGCCAAAGAAAGGCATATAAAATCGCTAAAGAGCGAACTAAATCAATTAGTTTTTGTTTCATCTTCTCTCTCGTTTTTATTCAACTTTTTTGATAAATTTTATCAATTTATTTTACGCTTATTTTTTTCACTTTTGTGATTTTTTCGGTAAAATGTCATTCACCTTTGATTTATACCAAAAAATAATGAAAAAAATAACCTTTTTATTCACCGCACTTGTCTTTTTTCTATTCAGTCACAACGCCTTAAGTGCAGAACGTTGGGTCAACTGTCGTGTGGTTGGCATTAGTGACGGCGACACCATCACCTGTTTATTAACCAATAATAAGCAACTCAAAGTACGTTTGGCCGAAATTGACGCCCCCGAAAAGGCCCAAGCCTTTGGCAATCGTGCTAAACAAATGCTAGCACAACTTATCCATAAAACCCAAGTCACCTTGCAAATTTCTGACTATGATCGTTACGGTCGCACGGTGGCAACGATCTACAAAGATCGGGCAAATATCAATCTCAAAATGGTACAATTAGGCATGGCTTGGGCTTATACAAAATATATGCGTCACCCAGAATATCTCCAAATGCAACAAATCGCACAACAACAACGTATCGGCTTATGGCGTGATCCCAATCCCATGCCACCCAGTGAATTTCGCAAACTCAAACGACAAGGTAAAAAATAATGTTTAATGCGATCCCATTTCGTCAAGATTTCCCTTATTTTAACCAAACAGATGCCGTCGTCTATTTGGATAACGCCGCCACCGCTTTAAAACCGCAAGCGTTGATTGATGCCACCGTGGCGTTTTACCAATCTGCAGGCTCCGTGCATCGTAGCCAATATGACGAAAAAAACACCGCACTTTATGAACAAGCTCGCAGCCGAGTGAAACAGCTCATTAATGCGGAAAGTGAACAAGCGGTGGTTTGGACATCCGGCACCACCCAAGCCATTAACACCGTGGCCAACGGCTTACTTCCCCATTTTCAACCTGATGATGAGATTATCATCAGCGAGGCCGAGCACCACGCCAATTTTGTCACGTGGCACGCTATCGCCGAAAAGTGCGGTGCAAAATTACATATTTTACCGATCTTAGATAACTTTTTAATTGACGAACAAGCCCTAGTTTCTGCCTTAAACGCACGCACAAAATTGGTCGCCTTAAATTTCGTGTCTAACGTCACAGGCACACAACAGCCCATCCAACAACTGATTGAAAAAATTCGCCAATTTTCCACCGCACTTATTTTAGTGGATGCCGCTCAAGCCATTAGCCATATCAAAATCGATCTGCAAAAATTGGATACGGATTTTATTGCGTTCTCCGCTCACAAAATTTACGGCCCAAACGGCTTAGGCGTGTTAAGCGGCAAACTGTCCGCCTTAGAAAAACTGCAACCGCTACAATACGGCGGAAAAATGGTGGCCTTTGCCTCAAAACAAGAAATTCGCTATGCAGAACTCCCCTATCGTTTAGAGGCAGGCACACCGAATATTGCCGCCGTGATCGGATTTAACGCCGTGTTAGCATGGTTAGAAAAATGGGATATTGAAAAAGCAGAACAGTACGCTTTACATCTCGCCGAACAAACAAAAGTGCGGTTAAAAACTTACCCAAATTGTCGTTTATTTTCTGCCCCACAACCGAGCACCGTGATCAGCTTTGTCTTTGACAATATCGCCTGTTCTGATCTCGCTACCTTGCTTGCCGAACAACATATCGCTTTACGTACAGGCGTACATTGTGCCATGCCTTATCTCGCTCGTTTAGGTGTGCCTAGCACATTACGCCTCAGTTTTGCTCCTTACAACACCGAGCAAGATGTACAAGCCTTTTTTACCGCCTTAGATAAAGCACTGGAATTATTGGACTGAAAAATGGACATTATCGAACAAATTCAACAAGCTAACAACTGGGAAGAACGCTATCGCTTGCTAATTCATGCTGGTAAAAACCTCACCAAACCCAGTGACGAAGAATTGGCCCAATGGCAAGAAATTCAAGGTTGCGAAGTCAGATTATGGTGTAAAATCTCACCAAATTTAGACCGCAGTTTACAATTACAGGCTTATAGTGAGGCACGGATTATGAATGGTTTGCTGTATGTGTTGATTAACCATGTGAATAACAAATCAATAGAAGAACTACAACAATTTGATTTAACGAGATTTTTCACCGACTTGGGAATTGCACAACGATTAAGTGCCACAAGATTAAATGGTTTGAAACAAATTGAGCAAAGTATTAAGGCGCAGTCTTAAACTACACAAACACGCCTTGCACCAACCCCATATATAAAGCCGTCCCCACTGCCATGGACAAAAACATATTTTTCTTCCAAAGGTGCAAAGCTAACGTCACCATGCCCGCAATAAAATCAGGAATGCCATGATAACCTTGCAAAATCTCGACGTTTTTATAGCAATACACCACCAACATACCGAACATAGCCGCAGGCAACACTTTGCCTAAATAACGAATATATTCAGGAATTGGGCGGTTGGCGGGGAAGATCCAAAACGGCAGTAATCGGCAAAATTGCACGCCTAACACGCCCATAGCAATGGTGATAATTTGTTCGGTTAAGGTCATGGATTTTCTCCCGTTAAACGAATAATTTTGCTTTCTAATTTCGCACGGCGTAAGGTTAATAGGCCCCAAATGGTGAACAAAGTCGGAACTAGAAAATGTTCTTTGCCAACGGTGACGAGGAAAAATAAGGTAATGCCTAAGCCTAATAAACTGCTTTCGTGGGATTTTTCTTTCAGCCAGTTTTCCGCAAAAATCACGATAAATAATGCGGTCATGGCAAATTCAATGCCTTTTAAACTAAAAGGCACAATGTCCGTGGCCAGATTCCCAACCACGGCACCAATCACCCAGTAGATTTGCAAATAAAGGCTAACAAAGAAGTAATACCAACCCTTATCTAAATGTTCTGGCACGTTGGCCATATAATTTAATGAAAAGGCTTCGTCTGACATGGTTGAAATTAAATACCAACGTTTTTTACCCAACTGTTTGCCGTATTTTTCTAACATGGAAATGCTGTAAAACACTTGGCGCCCACTCACCATTAACGTGACCAACAGCACAGAAAGTGGCGAAAAAATAGCGGTCAAGGAGGTGGCAACAATAAATTCCACAGATCCCGCATAAATCAAGGCTGCCATAAAAAACGGAAACCATACGCCAAAGCCGAGCACTTTCATATAAATACCGTAAGCCACGCCGAGGAAAAGATAGCCAATAATCATGGGGACAGAATAAGGAAAAGCAGCTTTGGCAGCCGCCCAAATTGCGGTGCTTTTTGGCTGATTTTTCATGATTACTCCCCTATTCCAAAACAGACAACCCCGGCAAAGTAGAAAAACTTTGTGACTTCACCGTGTCGTAAAAATCATCAATAAAGGCGCTGTCGCCGTCAATTTCACGATAGGCACAATAAAGATTGCTGTATAAACGTTGCTCGGTAATTTGGCGAGCCACCACATACCCCCGATCTAAATAGGGTTTCACTGCCCAAAATGGTAACGCTGCAATGCCTCGTTTACTGGCGACTAATTGAATAATCGCAATGGTCAATTCACTGGTACGGCGTGTGGGATTAATCCCCGCCGGACGCAAGACTTTGCGGAGTAAATCCAACATATCATCAGGTACAGGATAAGTAATCCACGTTTGATCAGCAAAATCTTCCGCTTGCCAGATTTCTTTTTGAGCTAAGGGATGATCTTTGGCACACAGCCCCACCATTTCGTAGGAAAACAAGGGCTTATAAATAATCCCGTCAGTAGGTTCAATTTCCGACACAATCGCCCAGTCCGCACGGTGAGTAAGCAATAATCCGACGGTATCCGTATGAAAACCCGATACAATATCCAATTCCACCAACGGCCAATGGGTACGGAAACTGTCCATCGCCGGCATAAGCCAGTCAAAGCAAGTATGACATTCCACCGCAATCCGTAATTCCCCCGCTTCGCCCTGTTTGACGCGAGAAAGATCCCTTTCCGCCTCAATGACTTTAGGTAGCACATCGTTGGCTAATTTAATTAATCGTTCCCCTGCGGGCGTAAAATGTAAAGGGGTGGTTTTGCGTTCAAATAACGGCAAACCATATTGATCTTCCAATAATTTAATCTGATGCGATAAGGCGGATTGCGTGAGATAGACCCGTTTTGCGGCTAAAGAAACCGACCCCGTTTCTTTTAAGGCTAATAAGGTTTTGAGATGTCGTAGTTCAAGGAAAATGGGTTTCATGAGCGTAATTCATACAAAGCAACAAAAGAATGAATTACATTCTACATTAAAATGTACCGCAGTTTCATTAAAAAATTCTTGTTACTACAAAATATCCCTCACAGCGCAAACGTTTGCCTATTGCAAAAATATGCGTTATGATTAACGCAATAGCTTATGAATAGCGTAATAGAATGACGCCCTATCCGCTCAGGAGAAACGAACTATGAAAGCAAAAAAGTCCCTTATTAGTTTGGCTATTTTGGCCAGTATTTCAAACGTTGTCTTGGCCGGTGGAATTCGCCATGATATTGATGTACAAACCTATCGTGATTTTGGTGATAATAAAGGCGCTTTTACTGCCGATGCACAACATATTTCTGTCTACAAATCGGATGGTAGTTTATCAGGTGTGATAGACTCTTTACCCAACTTTTCTTCTGTCTCAGATGGCGGTTATGCCACTATAATTCACCCCTCTTTTATCGGTTCTGCCAATCATGTAGGTTACACCGAAAATATGACCTTTGGTGGACGTCATTACACCGATGACAGCACACTATTTAACGTTAACGGAAAACAAGTCTCCGGTGATTTTAAACAGCCAGACTACGGTGAACCTAAACCACCTACGACATCAAGTTATGCATTACTCGGAGAATGGACGAAAAAAGCGGCAGTCGATGTAATGTATCTTGATGAAAATGGCGTTCAAAAAATCCGACACACCTCCGATGCTGACACCACAGCCGATCATGATTTAAAAGGTGATTATAAAATTACTCGCACTCGTAATATTATTTGGGAGGCTGAACCGGCCACTTTAGCGGACGAATCTCTGCTCAAAGTGGGCACCTTAATTGCCAGGACGGGCGGCGGGACACATGAACAACTGCTTAATCCAAGTGGGACGAAATCTGTTGGTTATGGTTGGTTAAACGGTGGTTTAAATATTGTGACGCAAGTCAACGTCGATGCGGCTGAATCTTCTCATCGTTACTTCCATTATGTTAGTACCCTTGATCCCAAAACCCCACTTGATACCATTACCTTTGGAGGTGATAGCGGTAGCCCGATTTATGTTTTTAATGATGAAACCAATCAATGGGAAGTCATCGGTTTCCAATCTGCTGGTGGTGGCTCTTATGGCTATGGTAAATTTTCTGTAGGGCGACATGCTACCACACATGCTAATAGCGTCATGGCAACCTACGTATTACCAGAGATCCAAACCAATTCCGCTCAAGAGTCAATTACCTTTGGTCCACAAGCTAGCGATGGTAATGTGACGCTTACCACGGCAAGTTCATCAAGACAATTGGTTGGATTAAATCAAGCCGAAGATAACTGGCATGAAAATAAAGATCTTGTGCTAGGTGGTGCAGGTGGCACAGTGAGCATGAGTCAAGGAGATGTCAATTTAGGGGCAAGTTCCATAACATTTAATAGTAACTTTACCCTAAGCGGTGAACATCGTCTTAATTCTGCCGGTTATATCATTAACGAAGGCTCAACCGTGACTAGCGAACTCACAGGAGCAACGGGCGACACTTGGCGTAAAATTGGCAAAGGCACATTAGTGGTAAACGGTAACGGCAATCAACTCGCAGAACTTAATGTGGGGGACGGCTTAGTACAATTAAACCGTGATAATGGTTATGCGGCTCATCATATTCGTTTGGCGTCTGGACGAGCCACGGTGCAATTGATGCAAGACAATCAAATTCGCCAAGAAAATGGTGAAATTGGTTTTGCCTTTGGTACCAAAGGTGGCGCATTAGATATGAATGAACATGATCTCACTTGGGATAATATTATCCATATGGATAGTAGCCCTGTGATAACCAATAGCCATGGTACAGCAAATTTCACTTTTACTGGCAATGCTTTTACACCCACATTGACCTATTTGGGTAATTTCACCAGCCAAAATGATGGCGTACTTAATGTCAATTATACACCGAATGCAGATAATCACGTTTGGAATCTAAAAGGTGGGGCAGATACAACAGGTACATTAAATGTCACAAAAGGTACTGTTAATTTAACCGCACCTTTTGTGTTACATGCTAATAATTATGTAGATGATACAGAATATGAGCAAAGTAGCTTTAAGTTTGGTCATGTTACGTTGGCGGAAAATACCAATTTAACGGTTAACCGTAATACGGGGTTAGCCAGTAATATTTCGGTGGCGGATAATGCAACGATTAGCTTAAATACCGCAGGGAATGTGACGAATTCAAGCCAATATACAGACGAAAGTGCGGTGATTTCTGGCACAATTTCTTTGGCACAAAATGCACTGATCAATACGAATATTGCAGAGAACTTTAGGGCTAACTTAAATTCTGATATTTCTGGCAATGGTGTATTAAATCTGACTAATTTGGGTACAGTTGAACTCGGCGGTAATAATACTAAATTTGCAGGTACAATCAATTTGGACAAAGGCATATTAAATGTAACCAATAATGCTGCATTAACAGATACATTAAATCAATTTAATTTGAAAAATGGTGCGACACTTAACTTTGCGAATAATATCAATGGCTCAGTTTCTAATATCAATGCTGAATCGGGTTCCGTGATTAAAGGAGTGGGTGTTAACCATTTTACCGTTAATAATACGGATACCTCGACACTTTATGCAACATTAACAAATATTGAAAACTTTACCAAAATGGGTTCCGGTTACCTAGATACGCATGTTTTAACTGCTGATAATGTGAATATTACTGGTGGTTTACTGACACCAACGGAAATTGTGGCCAAAGAAGTATTCATTGACACCGATAGTGCTTTGCAAATGGCCGGTAATATTACTGGTAATGTCACCCACAAAGGCGCATTAATTATCGGCAATGATTATCGGGATTCTGGTGATGCTTATAAGTATGCAAACATCACTATCAACGGCAACTACACTGGACAGCAGGGTACCATTTATTTTGATAGCCTATTAGGCGATGATCATTCGCCAACCGATACCTTGCATATCAAAGGCAAGGCTACTGGCCAAGCGAATGTGAATATTAACTATGTAGGAACTGGCGATCAAACTCTTGAGGGCATGCAAATAGTGAGTGTCGATGGACAATCTAGCCTAAACCTTAAAAATACAGGGCGTGTCTTGGCTGGTGCCTATGATTATTTGTTATTACAAAATAACGATAGAAATTGGGTATTAACCAATAATTACCGCACTGCAGTCCCGAGTCCGGCTCCAACGCTTGAGTTACCTGAAGGGGGGATTACTCAGGTACCAGAAGAGTCGCCAACTCTTGAATTGCCTGAACTGACCATCACCCACGTACCAGAAAATGCACCGACGCTTGAATTGCCTGAACTGACCGTCACCCACGTACCAGAAGATACGCCGACGCTTGAATTGCCTGAACTGATGATTACCCATGTACCAGGAGATGTGCCAACCCTTGAATTACCAGAATTCACCGTGACCGATGAACCAGATCACGCACCTATGATTACCCCCCCTGAAGATGTGCTCATGGCCGAACCTGATAATAAAGTGGAAGGACCGACGCCCCCAATCCATACTCAAGGGAATCTACGTGCAGAATTTAACGGCTATTTAGCTAACAGTGAAATTGCCATGCAAAGTTTGCAACTGCGTTCTATGTTGGATAACCTTGCAGTAAATAATCGCACGGCGGGTTCAGTGAATGTGTGGACAACTGGCAAGGTGCAACACAATAAATTTGGTGAAACCCATCAGCAAATTCATTCCAAAACCAAGACTACGGAAGTTCAATTAGGTGCCGATATCAAACTTAACAACGGTTATGTAGGAATGAACGTCGCCCAAGGATTAGGCACAGGAGAAAGCCGTTCTCAAGTGACTGACATTACGGCCAACAGCCGAGTGAAATATACCACCTTGGGTACCTACGGCGCCTATTTCTTAAACCATGAATATGAGGGCGCCTATGTGGCTAGCTCAGCCAAATATGGTTGGTATCAAAACCGAGTGAATGCACCATTGATTAGCACTGAATACCGTACTAACGGGCTGTCTGTCAGTGCGGAAGTTGGTTATAGTATAGCGCTGAATGAGGCTGTTTCCATTCGTCCAAAAGTTACCGTGGGATATAGCCATCTGTTTGATAAAAGTATCAATGATCGTGCTGCAACAATTCGAGCCAAACAATCCAATGTAGAAACCTTAGCCGGTGCAGAGTTTGTGGCGCATGGTGCCTTTATTGAGGGAAAATTAGGCGTATTCTATCAACATGATACAAAACCAAGTCAAGTGCGTATTGAGAATGTGAATTCTGCCATTGATAGTAAACGCCATGCTGTCAAGATACAATTAGGGGCGAACATTCATCTCACCCCAGTAATTGAGTTAAGCACGGCCTTGGAATGGCAAAGTGGCGCCAATAAATACCAACAAAAATCGGCAAAAATTGGTTTGAGCTATCGTTTCTAATCCGACGTCGTACTCAACCATTTTTGTAGACAAACTCACTCAAAGGCATACCTATCAACGTATGCCTTTACTTTTATCATTCAATATCTTCCTTAATTCACTTATCTTACCTATCTTGCATAAAAATCCACCGATCTTATTTTTCATCAAAAAAAATGCTTGCAAATTTCAGCAAATACAGTTATTTTTCTGTGCGAATTATTTATATAGGGAAATAACAATAATGAAATTGAAAAAAATAAGTTGGGCGATCATGCTCAGTTTGGGAATCATTCCCTCTGTCAGTGCGGTGGAAAAAACAGAAGTTTTAGAGATCATTCAAGTTACTGAAACAAACCAAAGCCCCATGAAAACGGTTCAGCAAACTGAACTCAAAAACGGGCCAACGTCGTTGGGGAATGCTTTAGCGAAACAAATGGGCATTCAATCTAATCACTTTGGTTCGGGGGCCTCGACGCCAGTTATTCGGGGACAAGAAAGTTACCGCAACAAGATTGTGCAAAATGGCGGTGATGTAGTGGATATGGCCAATATGTCGCCCGATCATGCGATTATGGTGGATCCAACTCTGGCAAAAGACATCAAAATTATTCAAGGTGTGGATACGCTATTATATGCCTCGGGAATTACGGGCGCCGTGGTGAATGTGGAAGATGATAAGATTCCTACACAACGTCCAACACGCACGGTGGAGGGCAGCTTAGATGCGCATTATAACGCCAATAATCAAGAGCAATTATATAATCTCGCCACCAATGTCAAATTATCTGACCATCTGGTTTTGCACCTTGAGGGCCTACACCGTCAGGCTAAAAATTACAAATCAGCGGGCTATACGGAACGATACACGGTGGAAAACCCTTGTAATAATTCCGATACACCAGAATGTATTGAGGCTATTTTCGCTGATGACTATGAAGAAAATATTGAAGAATCAAAAGATTATCGTTATATCAATAACTCTGAGGCCAAATCGAAACAGGGGGCGATTGGGTTATCTTGGATTGGTGAAAAAGGCTATTTGGGTATCGCTTACACCGACAGACGTGATCGCTATGGATTAACCGGACACGAACATAAAGCCCATTTTTGTCATATTCACACCCATGAAGAAAATGACGAATATTTGGAGGGGATTAACCTGCATTGTGAGCATACTAGCGTCAATATTGATGAAGATTTCCACAATCACGATCCAAGTCAACCAGAGCAATATGCCAAACTTAGATTACACTTGAAACGGGTCGATCTGCGTGGTGCATTAAATCAGCCAATCAAAGGCATTGAGCAAATTCGCTTTATGGCCAATGATAGTCGCTATGAACATAAGGAAATCGAGGGGCAATACACCATGTCGAGTTTCCGCCATAATGGTCAATCTTTGCGAATGGAAATGGATCATCAACCCACTGCACAATGGTCGGGAACTATCGCTTTGCAATACAGTAAAGATCTGATCGACAGTGCCGGTTACGAGGGGATTTTAGATAAAAATACCACGCACTTATACGGCTTATCTGGCGTTGAACGTTATCAATGGCGGGATCTCACCTTTTCCTTATCAGGGCGAATTGATCATCAAAAAATTCAACTTGCCGACGATAAACAGCTACACCGAGGTAAACGCATGGATCCGTTACGCAGCATGCAATATGAAACCACCACGTATTCTTTTGCTACGGGAATAGACTGGCAACTCACCTCAGAATGGAAAAGTGGCTTGACCTTTTCACACCAAGAACGTGCGCCAAGTGTACAAGAACTCTATGCCCGAGGTACCCACGTGGCCACCAATTCCTATGAATTTGGTGATGAACAGTATGACCGAACCATTAATAATTTGCTGATTGATACCCAAGTTTACGATCAATTTGGCATTCATGAACGGCTGAAAAAAGAAAAATCCAATAATTTGGATATCAGCCTACAATTTAACAATGACCAATGGCAAAGCTATGTGGGCATTTATTATAAGCATTTTAGTAACTACATTTACGCCCATACCATGGATCGTTTTGCGCATTTCCGCCTCTTGCGTTATGCTCAACAACCGGCTCGTTTTTATGGCGCCGAGGGCAATATCAGTTATCGTTTTCACCCCAAATATCGCCTGAGCTTATTCGGTGATTATGTGCGAGGGAAATTGGACAATGGCAACGTGCCTCGTATGCCTGCCGCCCGTTTAGGCAGTCGCTTTAATGCGGATTTAACCGATAATTTATCCGCTAGCCTTGAATATACGCATACGTTCAGCCAACACAAAACCGCACATAATGAATTACCCGTCGGCGGACATAATATGCTGAATGCAGCCTTGAGTTATGTCGGCGATTTGGGTCAACGGGTTAATTATCGCTTGACCCTTGATGTGAATAATATTCTTAATCAAAAAGTGTATGCGAGTACCTCGTATCTCTCGCATATTCCATTAATGGGACGAAATGTTGCCATGGGCGCCAGTGTGTTATTTTAAGCTGACAAAAAAATGCCCCGTTTTCAACAACGGGGCATTTTTTATTATCTTCTTTTTTTCTTCATTCCCTGACGGGCTTTAAAGCGAGGATTTTCCTTACAAATCACATACACCACACCATGACGGCGCACAACTTTACAGCCTGGGTGACGTGTTTTGGCACTTTTTAATGAGGATAATACTTGCATGCTGACTCCTTATTTTGATTTTAATGCGCCGAATTTGCCATAACGGTTGGTAAAGTCACTGGCTCGGCCCTCATTACCAATTTGACGTGTTTTACCCGTGTAAAACGGATGTGAGGCAGAGGACGTATCACACATAAATACAGGATATTCTTTGCCGTCTTCCCATTTCATGGTATTGGTGGTTCTGGCACAAGAACGGATTAAAAAGCCTTGTTTGGCATTGCTATCATAAAATAACACGGTACGATAATTATCGGGATGGATTCCTTTTTTCATATTTACACCTTATTTTTTATTGAAAAATAACTAGACTGCGAATATTACCCTAAATAGGCGCATTTCGCAAAACTTATTTTTCAAAAACAAAAAAGATTTTCACCGCACTTTTGTTTATCGATTCTTTATCCAATATTCAATTATTAAAATTATTCATACAAAAAATGAAAATTATGAGTTTGCTTAATAAACTAGAATTCGGCATTATCTCAATCAAGCGGACGTTTAGCCGTCTAAATAGAAATTTATTATTCCCATTATAATAGGAGCAAGATATGACCACATTTCATGTATTAGGATTCCCTCGTGTTGGTGCAAAACGTGAACTTAAATTTGCACAGGAACGCTACTGGCGTAAAGAATTAAGCGAGCAAGATTTATTAGATTTAGCCAAAGCCTTGCGTGAAAAAAATTGGCAACACCAAGCGGATGCCAATGCCGATTTCGTGGCAACTGGCGATTTCACGTTCTACGATCACATCTTAGATTTACAAGTGGCCACTGGCGCCATTCCTGCACGTTTCGGCTTTGATAGCCAGAATTTAACCTTAAGCCAATATTTTGAATTAGCACGGGGTAACAAAGATCAATTTGCGATTGAAATGACCAAATGGTTTGATACTAACTACCATTATTTAGTACCTGAATTTGCCAAAAACACCCAATTTAAAGCTAACCCCGCTCATTATGTGAATCAGTATCGTGAGGCAGTGGCGAAAGGACATAAAGCCAAACCTGTGATTGTTGGCCCATTAACATTCCTTTGGTTAGGGAAAGAAAAAGGCGAAACCTTTAATCGCTTTGATTTATTGAAAGATTTAGTGCCAGTTTATCAACAAATTTTAACCGCACTTGCCAACGAGGGCGCCGAATGGATTCAAATTGATGAACCAGCATTAGCCTTAGATTTACCACAAGCATGGATCAACGCATTCCAATCTGTGTATGCGGAATTAAGCCAAGTTAAAGCGAAAATTTTATTAGCCACTTACTTCGGTTCTGTGGCAGAACATGCGCCATTATTGAAAGCCTTGCCAGTGGCAGGTTTACACCTGGATTTAGTACGTGCACCAGAACAATTAGCCGCTTTCACCGATTATAACAAAGTGCTTTCTGCGGGCGTAATTGACGGTCGTAACATTTGGCGTGCGAATTTAAACAGCGTGCTTGATGTGTTAGAACCATTAAAAGCAAAATTAGCGGATCGTTTATGGATTGCCCCAAGCTGTTCATTATTGCACACGCCTTATGATTTGAGCGTAGAAACCCAATTACAAGCGAACAACCCTGATCTTTATTCTTGGTTAGCGTTCACCTTACAAAAAGTGGAAGAATTAAACGTATTAAAACAAGCGTTAAACAATGGCCGTGCGTCAGTGCAAGCCCAATTAGGCGCCAGCCAAGCGGCGGCTGATGCTCGTGCGAACAGCAAAGTGATCCACAAAGCGGAAGTGGCAGCACGTTTAGCCAATCTTCCAGCCAATGCGGATCAACGTAAATCGCCATTCGCAGAGCGTATTGCTAAACAAAATGCGTGGTTAAATTTACCCTTATTGCCGACCACCAACATCGGTTCATTCCCACAAACCAGCGAAATCCGTCACGCACGTGCCAGTTTCAAAAAAGGCGAATTATCGTTAGCCGATTATGAAACAGCAATGAAAAAAGAAATCGAATATGTGGTGCGTAAACAAGAAGAATTAGACTTAGATGTGTTGGTGCACGGTGAGGCAGAACGTAACGACATGGTGGAATACTTTGGCGAATTATTAGACGGTTTTGCATTCACTAAATTCGGTTGGGTGCAAAGCTACGGTTCACGTTGTGTGAAACCACCTGTGATTTTCGGTGATGTCACCCGTCCAGAGCCAATGACCGTACGTTGGTCACAATATGCGCAAAGCCTGACCCAAAAAGTGATGAAAGGGATGTTGACTGGTCCTGTTACTATTCTGCAATGGTCATTCGTGCGTAACGATATTCCACGTTCAACCGTATGTAAACAAATCGGTGTGGCCTTGTCTGACGAAGTATTAGACTTAGAAAAAGCAGGCATCAAAGTGATTCAAATCGACGAACCTGCCATTCGTGAGGGCTTGCCACTTAAACGTGCGGACTGGGATGCCTATTTACAATGGGCAGGCGAGGCGTTCCGCTTGAGCTACATGGGCGTGGCAGACGATACGCAAATCCACACTCACATGTGTTACTCTGAATTTAACGACATCTTACCTGCCATTGCAGGCTTAGATGCTGACGTAATCACCATTGAAACCTCACGCTCTGATATGGAATTATTAACCGCCTTTGGCGATTTCCACTATCCAAACGACATTGGTCCAGGTGTATACGATATTCACAGCCCACGTGTGCCAACAGAGGCAGAAGTGGAACACTTGTTACGCAAAGCATTAAACGTAGTGCCAAAAGAACGTTTATGGGTTAACCCAGACTGCGGTTTAAAAACCCGTGGCTGGCCAGAAACTATCGCGCAATTAGAAGTGATGATGAACGTGACGAAAAAATTGCGTGCTGAATTAGCGTAAGATTTCGTTGAATGAAAAGCCCTGTAAAAATACAGGGCTTTTTTTGTTGATTATTTTTTGTTACACTCAAAACCCTAGTCGGGGTGCTTTTTCATCAAGAGCTGAGAAGATACCCGTTGAACCTGAAACAGCTAATACTGCCGTAGGAAACTAAATTATGATCTATAAAACTCATTTTATTCAAACCCTTATCCAACAAGCTCAACCTCACTGGCATGATTATGTTGAACATGATTTTGTGCAACAGCTCGGGCAAGGCACGCTACCAGTCAGCCGTTTTCAATATTATTTAAAGCAAGATTATTTATACCTTTTCCACTACAATCGTGCCTTAGCCTTAGCGATATTTAAAGCGGAAAATTTTGAGCAAATGCGAGAAATTCATCAGGCCATTACGGTTTTATTAGAAGAAATTCAATTACATATCGATTTCTGTCAAGAATGGGGAATTGCTGAACAAGACTTACAGAATCTTTCTGAAGATCCCGCTTGCGTGGCCTATACTCGTTATGTACTAGATTGTGGTATCACGGGTGGACTTGCTGAACTTTATGCGGCTATTGCCCCTTGTGCTATTGGTTATGCGGAAATTGGCTTACGTTTAAAACAACAAAATAGCGCGCCCAATAATCCTTACCAAAAATGGATAGATGCTTACGCCGATGAAAGTTTTCAAACTGCGGTGGAAAAATATCAAGATTTTTTAACCGCACTTTGCCAAGATTTAAACCCAAAACAATTAGCCAATATTCAGCATATTTTCACCACAGCGACCCGAATGGAAGTGGCATTTTGGCAAATGGGGTTAGAAAATGGGGCGTAAAAAATACAGAAAAAACACCGCACTTTTGCTAGCCCACCTGCATTTAAAGCGGAGATTTTAGGATCTCCACTTTTTTTATTATATAATCAGTGGAAATTCTTGTATTTTATGAGCTGACGAGTAATGAATGGCAATCAATCAATCAATCAATCAATCAATCAATCAATAGCAGTTTAACCTTTGCTGTCGTCACTTCAACTATTGGCCGTCCTGAATTGGAGCGTGCTATTCTTTCTGTGCAAAATCAAACTTATCCGTGCCAACATTATGTGTTTGTGGATGGAAAACAGTTTTGGGATAAAGTAAAACCACTTGAAGAAAAATATCCTGATGTCATTTTTACTTACTTGCCGATGAATACGGGAGCAAATGGATTCTATAACAGTTATATCAATGCCATTGCCCCCTTTTTGGTAAAAGAAGACATTGTCTGTTATTTGGATGATGATAATTGGTATGATACAAATCATATTACAAGTGCGCTGTATTTTTTTGAAAAATATTCTCTTGATTATGCTTATAGTTTACGAAAACTTTACGATCACTCAGGGGAATTTATTTGCAATGATGATATTAATGCGTTGGGTTTCTGGCGAGCAGAAGTGCCATTGGCCCACATTGAGTATTCTACGTTTACCTATGTCTTTAATAATGACGACTATTTTTTAATTGATGTGAACTGTTTGATGTTAAAACGATCGTTGGCGATGGCACTTGCTCATATTTGGATAGAAAGAGGCCATGGCAATGATAGATGCATAACACAAGCATTATTTGATGCAAATGACCGATTAACGGGCTGTAATACCGCACAACATAGCGTCAACTATGTGTATGATCTGCTTGCTACACGCCGCTTACCCCCTGATGCACTAACGGAATATCACGCCGTACACAATGAGTTAGTCAGAAAAATACAGGAATATACGTTGCAACATAATACACCACATTGGCTCACGCCAACTTTATTTCATAATAATGAATTGATGCCACTGGTTCAACACATGGCATAATATTGTTATAATGAACTATGAATTTTATTTTGAATCTTGATTTATGTCTAACCAACCTCTCACTTTCGCAGTCATTACTGCCACTGTCGGTCGCCCAGCATTAGAGCGGACGATTCTTTCCGTGCAAAATCAAACTTATCCGTGCAAACACTATGTTTTTGTTGATGGCAAACAGTTTTGGGATAAAGTAAAACCGTTAGAAGAAAAATATCCTGATGTCGTTTTTACTTATTTACCGATGAACACTGGCGCAAACGGTGGCAGCAATAGTCGAATTAATGCAACCGCCCCTTTTTTAGTCAAAGAAAATATAATTTGCTATCTTGATGATGATAACTGGTATGATGAAAATCATATTGAAAGTTTTGTGCCATTCTTTCACGAACATAGCGATTTGCATTATGCCTATCATTTAAGACGTTTATATGATGAAAACGGCGAATTTATCTGTGATGATAATTTTGATTCTATTGGCTTTTGGAAAATGGGCCGACCAAATTACATTGATGAAGAAGGAAATTCATATACGTTAAATAGCAATTTCTTTGTGGATACGAATTGTTATGCGATTAAGCGAAATATCGCCATAGCTATTGCTCAGGCATGGCATGATCACGATCGTGGTATTTTCAAACGCTTATCGCATGCGCCAAATTTAGTCGGCTGCAATACTGCCATAAGAACCGTGAATTATATTCCCCATCTTACATTTACCTTCTCCACAGGCAAAAAAATGACGCCTGAGACAAAAATGCAAAGAATATTATGCTTGTTTTATGAAATGAATGCACAAAAGACAACCCAAAAAGATTGGCTTATTCCCACTTTGTATAAAGATAAGCAGTTAATTCGGCTTAAATAAGCGCTTTTATGGGGCGGCATAACAGGCAAAGATGCGTAGTTTATGCCGTTCAAACCTATCTCAAATTGGTAAACAACCAAAGTGCGGTGAAAAATTTCACCGAAAGACGGTATGTTATCGGTTAAATTATTGCTATAATCCGCACAATACTTTATTCCATCACGGTTTATTCAATGAAATTTAAACTGATTTTAGGCTTATTATGCGGATTATTGCCCTCTGTTGTGTTAGCACAATGGAAATCTGTCGGCAAGGCAGATTATAACTGGGGGCCGTTTTTGGTGTATAGCATTACGCTGTCAACCGAAACGGGGCAATATCAAGAAAATCAACGTCCATTAATGCTGACATTTACTTTCGATAAGCAAGTTGAAGGGAAAAATTTTGCGGTGACGTTGGTGCGGGAAATGGAAAGTTTGAAACTGACGCAAGCGGATACATCCGTTTGGTTAAAAGAATTGCAACGTATTTTCCCTGACTTTTCGCCACAAGACCAACTGAGCTTTATTGCGTTAAAGGATAAAAGCTATTTTGTGCTAAATGATACGGTGTTAGATTATGAATTTGAGCCCGAATTTGCCCCAATTTTAACCGCAGTTTGGCTATCTGATAAAACGAATTTTAGTAAAATGCGTGACATGTTGTTAAATCAACAAAATCTCGACAACGAAGAACCCAAAATAGAACGAGAAAACATTCCGTTAGATGAAGAAAACATCAATCCGCAGTTGCCTCCGGAATACCCGTTAGATGAACAACCCGAAGTGGTGTCTTAATTTTGCTATCAGCCCTGTTTAACAGGGCTTTTTCATGGCATGATGATATTTTTGTTCTAACTGCATGATCATGGCCTGCGCAATATCCACACCGCTTGTTTTTTCAATTAATTCAAGACCGGGGCTAGCATTGACTTCTAGCACCAATAAACCTTGTTCAGAACGAATTAAATCCACCCCTGCCACATCTAACCCCAAGGCTTTGGTCGCTTGAATAGCGATACTTTGCTGCGGTGGTGTGAGGGTGATTTTCTCGGCCAGTCCACCACGGTGGAAGTTGGCCCGAAACTCGCCTTGCTGTCCTTGACGTTGCATGCTAGCAACGACGGCTTCGCCAACAACAAAACAACGAATATCCATATTTTCTGCCTCTGCCACAAAATCTTGTAACAACGCCACCACATTAGCCTCTTTCAATGTTTCCAAAATACTCACCGCACTTTGTGCTTTTTCCGCCAACATCACGCCGATCCCTTGTGAGCCAGTGAGGGTTTTTAAAATCGTTGGGCTATCCATTTGTGCCACTGCTTGCTTGGCGGAAAATTCACAGCCAGCTAAACCGCTACTTGGTACTGCCACGCCCGCTTGTTGCAATAATTGCAGACTTTGCCATTTATCTCTAGCACGTAAAAAGGCCTGATCCTCATTTAAACACACCGCCCCCCGTGCGGTAAAATGACGTAACACGGCACAACCCATTTGAGTGCTTGCAATACCAAAACGAGGTAACACCGCCTCATATTGAGGCAATAAACGAGGGGAGGCTTGCGCTGAATCTTGATAGTAAATAGCAAAGTGCGGTGCATTTGCGCTGAGTTTTAATAAACAACGATTCGGATCGAGAATATCCATGGTATGTCCACGCTGTTCTGCGACTTCTTTTAAGCGTTGGCAACTGTATAAACGGGGTTCTCGGCATAGCATTAAAATATTCATAAGATTTTGGCGACTTAAGTATTAGAAAAAAACAATTTATATTTTTACTTAATTTCACGTAAAATACCACCACATTTAGTTAAAAAGGAAAAAACGATGTTTGTTAAAATTTATGGTCGTATGACTTGCCCATTTTGTGTGCGTGCAAAAACCTTAGCCGATAAACTTTCAACGGAAGTTGAGGAATTTAGCTATGAATTTATTGATATTATCGAAAAAGACATGAGCAAAGAGGATATTGCCAAAGCCATTGGTGTCGCCGAAGTGAAAACCGTTCCACAAGTGGTGGTGGATAACCAACCGATTGGCGGTTGCACAGATTTCCAAGCCTTTGCGCAACAAAAATTTGCCATTAGCCTGTAATTTTTCCACAAAAAAACCTAGTGCATTAACACCGCACTAGGTTTTTTATTTAAACAATTTGCGACTATTTAGATAACACTTTTTGTAGCGCTTGATACAAGGTTTGCGCTTTCTCGCCACTCAAGGCAAATTTATCTTCATCGCTGAGCACCACGGCACTTTCATTGCCATAAGCACTGATTTGCATGGAATATTCGCCCTTTTCAAGATCAGGTTTCGTTAAGCCAAAACGTGCCCATTCGGTATCATCAAGCGGTTTATATTTTAACAACGCATAACCTTTACCGGCCGTGGATTCTTTATATTCAAAACCGAGTTGCGGTAACGCTTGTTGTAATTTTTGCCATGCTTGACGGAAAGTAATATTCATTGCCAAAGCTGTATGTTGATTGCTGTCGGTCACAATAGCGGATTGTACTACACCGGCGGCCACATCAGCGGTCGCAACTTGTTGCTGCTGTTGACGATAAGCCGCATTCAGTTCACCGACTAATTGATTTAAACGATCTGAAGTATAACGTTCTTTATCTTTTACGGTTGGCGTAAAAATCACTTCATCACGTTTCATTTGCGCCAATGCCACTACTAACGCATTGGAATCGCTCGTGCCGACTTCCTCAATGATATAACGTGCTTGTACATCACCGATATCATCAGCACGCCCCGTTTTCGCCCAATCAGTTTGCACCTGATTGCCCGAGGTGGTGAATGGAATGCCTTGCTCGGTTAACAAACGTTTCACTTGCTGAATATTATAAACCGCTTTTTTCTCGGCAGGATAAACAATAGAAGAACGCTCACCATCAAATTGTGCCACGGAATTGCCAATAATCGCCATCGGCGTAGATGGCGGACGAATATCAGTTCCATCCGTTTTCACCGTCACATTGGTGGGTAATTGATAGGTGTTTTCTTGCCCTAAAATCGTGACGCCCCCCGTATCTAAGGTGGTGAACACGGGAATAATGCCACGTTTTTCATAACTGTCATTCGCCGTTTGCTTACTTTCATTACTGGTTGAGCAAGCTGTCACAGTGGCTAACACGGTGAATGCTAAAAGCCATTTTTTCATCATCAATCCCTTTAAAAAGTTTTTGTAAAATATACCGCACTTATAGACCACAAAAACGGTAAAAAGTTTAGGGCTAATCAGATAGCCCTAAAGTGCGGTGAAAATTAAAGTAATTTTGCTTGTTGTAAGGCGGCTAATACTTTTGGTTGTGCCGTTTCACTCAATACGGTTAATGGTAAACGTAAAACAGGTTGACTAATCAAGCCTAATTTATAGGCAGCCCATTTCACAGGAATCGGATTGCCCTCCACAAATAAATCGTGATGTAAGGCCATTAAACGTTGATTAATTTGCTCCGCTTGCTCAAATTGGCCCGCTAATGCCAGTTCGCACATTTTCGCCATATCGGCAGCCGCCAAGTTATTGGTCACGGAAATCACACCTTGACCGCCTAATTTAATACTTTCTAAACCGGTCGCATCATCACCACTCAAGAAAATAAACTCTTCACCGGCTAATTCTTTAATTTTACGTACTCGGCTCACATCACCTGTGGCCTCTTTAATCCCGACGATATTTTTAATTTTCGCTAAACGTCCCACGGTTTCTGGTTTCAAATCGCTCCCCGTTCTGCCCGGTACGTTATACAAAATTTGCGGTAAATCCGTGCATTCAGCAATGGCTTTAAAATGTTGATACATCCCCTCTTGGGTCGGTTTATTATAATAAGGCACCACGGATAAACACCCCGCCACACCGCTGTTATTCAATAATTTGGTCATAGTGATGGCTTCTGCTGTGGCGTTGGCGCCAGCGCCCGCAATCACAGGAATACGGCCCGCAGCAAATTCGACTGTTTTCAAGATGGCTTTCAAATGTTCATCAGGAGTTAAGGTGGCAGATTCTCCGGTAGTGCCCACCGATACGATGCCATGGGTGCCTGCCGCCACATGAAAATCCACTAATTTTTTTAACTCTGGATAATCGACTTCGCCGTGGCTATTCATGGGGGTAATGAGTGCAACAATACTGCCGTGAAATAAAGGTGTTAAAGACATAAAAACCTCTCGTGATATTTTGTTGATGTTTGCTTGATAAATTTCCTTTATCATTGCTAAAATAATCACAATTTGCAAGTAAGTTTTATTATTTTTGTGCAAAAATAATAAAATGAATCAAGATAGTAGGAATTTATTGATGAATTTTTTAAAAATAGGTGCCATTGCACCGCAGTTTGCATTACAAAATCAACACGATGAAACCATTTGCCTGAGCGATTTTAAAGGTCAAAAAGTCTTGGTGTATTTTTATCCTAAAGCACTCACCCCAGGTTGTACCACGCAAGCCTGCGGTTTACGTGATGCCAAAGCGGAATTGGATAAACTCGGCGTGGTGATTTTTGGCATTAGCCCTGACAGCCCCAAAAAACTGGCGCAATTTGTAGAAAAGAAAGCACTCAATTTTGATCTGCTCGCCGATCCTGAACATCACATTGCTGAACAATTTGGCGTTTGGGGCGAGAAAAAATTTATGGGGCGCACCTATGACGGTATCCACCGCATTAGCTTTTTAATTGACGAACAAGGCAAGATTGAACAGGTGTTTGATAAATTCAAAACGGGGGAACATCATCAGGTGGTGTTGGATTATTTATTAGCACATCACAAACACTAAAAAATATAAAATTTTTGTTAAAAATTTGTGCTAGGTCACATTTTTTTATTTTAATTCGTTTTATAATAGAAAAATCGTTTTTTAATTCATCATTTCAAAAGGAAGTATATTATGTCAGATTTACGTCAAGCCGCATTAGATTTCCACGAATTCCCCGTTCCCGGAAAAATTGAGGTTACTCCCACCAAATCCCTCGCCACTCAACGTGATTTAGCCTTGGCTTATTCCCCAGGTGTAGCAGAACCTTGTTTGGATATTGAGAAAAATCCTGCAGATGCCTATCGTTATACAGCGAAAGGCAATTTGGTTGCGGTGATTTCTAACGGTTCAGCGGTGTTAGGTTTAGGCAATATCGGTGCCTTAGCAGGTAAGCCGGTGATGGAAGGGAAAGGCGTGTTGTTTAAAAAATTCGCTGGCGTGGATGTGTTTGATATTGAGATTGATGAAAAAGATCCTGATAAATTAGTCGAGATTATCGCCTCTCTAGAACCGACTTTCGGTGGGATTAACCTTGAAGATATTAAAGCCCCTGAATGTTTCTATATTGAGCAAAAATTGCGTGAACGCATGCACATTCCGGTATTCCATGATGACCAACATGGTACGGCGATTATCAGCTCGGCAGCGGTTATCAATGGTTTACGCATTGTGGGCAAAAAAATTGAAGATGTGCGTTTAGTGGCCTCTGGTGCCGGTGCTGCCTCTATTGCGTGTTTGAATTTATTGGTTTCACTCGGCATGAAACGAGAAAATATCGTGGTGTGCGACTCTAAAGGCGTGATCTACAAAAACCGTGATGACCGTATGGATGACACCAAAAAACTGTATGCCATTGATGACAACGGCACACGTTCTTTAGGTGATGTGATTGAAAATGCAGATATTTTCTTAGGCTGTTCAGCCAAAGGCGTGTTAACGGCTGAAATGGTAAGATCCATGGCGGCGAGTCCATTGATTTTAGCACTGGCGAACCCAGATCCTGAAATTACCCCACCAGAGGCCAAAGCGGTTCGCCCAGATGCCATTGTGTGTACCGGTCGTTCTGACTACCCTAACCAAGTCAACAATGTCCTTTGTTTCCCATTCATTTTCCGTGGTGCATTAGATGTGAGTGCCACCACCATTAATGAAGAAATGAAAATGGCGGCGGTACATGCTATTGCGGATCTTGCCCTTGCAGAACAAAACGAAGTCGTAACCTCAGCTTATGGCGGCAATGAAGTATCTTTTGGCCCTGATTATATTATTCCAAAACCATTCGATCCACGCTTAATCGTGCGTATTGCTCCAGCAGTAGCGAAAGCAGCAATGGACAGCGGCGTGGCAACTCGCCCGATAACTGATTGGGATGCCTATTTAGAAAAATTAAGCCAATTCGTTTACAAAACCAATTTGTTTATGAAACCGGTGTTTGATCAGGCGAAAAAAGACAAAAAACGGGTTTTATTAGCAGACGGCGAAGAAACGCGTATTTTGCATGCGGTACAAGAAATTACCAGCCTTGGTATTGCTTATCCAGTGTTGGTGGGTCGCCATGAAGTGATTGAGCAACAAATCAAAAAACTCGGTTTAAAAATTGAAGCCGGTAAAGATTTTGATGTGTTAAGTACAACTGATCCAGTAATTTTTGAAAAATGTTGGGGCTTATATCACAACAAAATGAAACGCAATGGCGTGACTGCCGCTATGGCAAAACGTCGTATGATCAATAATTCTGCGGCGATTGGTTCTGCCTTATTAGAATTAGGTTATGCTGACGCCATGCTATGTGGATTAGTCGGTACGTTCTCATCAAGTCTCAGTTTATTAACCGAGATTATCGGTGTGAAAGAGAACGTTAAAGTGCCAGCCACAGTGAATGGTTTGGTGCTTTCTGATCGCAACTTATTCTTAGCCGATACCTTTGTGAACACTGATCCAAGTGCAGAAGAATTAGCTGAAATTACCTTGATGGCAGCGGATCAAGTTCGTCATTTTGGTATTGAACCGCAAGTGGCGTTAATTTCACATTCTAACTATGGTTCTTCTGATCACCCAAGCGCGGTGAAAATGCGTCAAGTTTTACAATTAGTTAAAGAATTAGATCCAAGATTAATTATTGACGGCGAAATGCACTGTGACGTGGCGTTAACGGAAAGTTTACGTAACGAAATCATGCCGGATAGCCCATTAAAAGGCGCGGCTAATTTATTAATTATGCCAAATATGGAATCTGCACGGATTAGCTTGAACTTGTTGCAAGGTACCCATACGCCGATTACTATTGGCCCAATTCTTATGGGAATGAAAAAACCAGCACATGTGTTGACGTCCAAGTCTTCTGTTCGCCGTATTATCAATATGGTGGCCGTGGCAGCGGTGAAAGCACAACAAGAGAAGTAATATCACACTTAATATTCGGGGCGTGAGTTATCCATCACGCCCTTTTAACAAAAAATTTACATTTTTAATGATATAAATCAAATTTTTTGTTAATATGGTGTTGGAATTTGTAGAGAGATTCTACAAAAATACATAATAACTCATTAAAAAAGGAAAATATCATGGCATACACTCTACCAGAATTAGGCTACGCCTATGACGCATTAGAACCCCATTTTGATGCACAAACTATGGAAATTCACCATAGCAAACATCACCAAGCCTATGTTAACAATGCCAATGCGGTATTAGAAGCAAATCCTGCATTAGCAGAACTTGCGGCTCAAAGTTGCCCAGGTTCATTTTTGAAAAAACATTTGGCGAATGTACCTGCGGATAAATTTGCGGCATTGCGTAACAATGTTGGTGGACACACTAACCACAGCTTATTTTGGAAATCATTGAAAAAAGGCACGACCTTACAAGGTGCATTAAAAGTCGCTATTGAACGTGATTTTGGTTCAGTTGATGCGTTTAAAGCAGAATTTGAAAAAGCGGCTGCTACACGTTTCGGTTCAGGTTGGGCATGGTTAGTCGTAACAGCAGAAAACAAATTAGCGGTGGTTTCTACTGCAAACCAAGATAACCCATTAATGGGTAAAGATATTGCAGGTTGCGAAGGTTTCCCATTATTAGGCTTAGACGTTTGGGAACACGCTTACTACTTGAAATTCCAAAACCGCCGTCCAGACTACATTAAAGAATTCTGGAATGTTGTGAACTGGGATTTTGTTAGCGAACGTTTTGAGAAACATGCGAAGTAATTTTTACTAAGATATAATAGCAATCGGCTCAAATGAGCCGATTTTTTTTCAAAAAATTCTTCCTTTCTTAATATTTAATTAAGATTTACATGTTCTAATTAACACCAATGAAAGCCAAACAGCTTTCCCAAGCAGTGTACTCGCACGGCAACATATATTAACAAGGAGAAAAAATGAAAAAACTATTAGCTATCGCACTTATCGCAGCATCAACTACCGCCTTTGCTGGATTTAGCAACACAGCGACAACCAATACTGTGTCATCTTCTAGTGGGACAACGACGGTTGCTCAAGCCTTGCAAGCCCGTGATAATAGCGTTGTCACCTTGACAGGCTATATTGTCAGTCAAGTAGATAACGACGAATTTTATTTCAAAGATAATACTGGCAAAATCAAAGTCGAAATTGATGACCATGTTTTCAATAATCAAACCGTGACTCGCAGTGATCGTATTACCATTCGGGGTAAAGTAGATCGTGATTCACATAAAGCAAATGAAGTTGAAGTCTTTGAACTTCGTAAACATTAATTGATAGATCAAGGTATTAAAGGGAGAACAACAGATGAAAAAATTACTCACTCTCGCACTGATTGCGATTTCAAGTACCGCATTGGCGGGTTTTGATAATAACCACAAAGGCGGTTTCGCAGGTGGCTATGCTGGCACGACGATGACCGTTGCTCAAGCATTAAAAGCCAGTGATGATACGATTGTCAGCTTAACGGGTCAAATCGCTAGCCAAATTGATGATGATGAATTTTATTTTAAAGATGCCACAGGCCAAATTAAAATTGAAGTAGATGATCACGCCTGGAATGGTTTTACCATCACCCCAGATGATCGAATTATCATTCAAGGCAAAGTGGATCAAGAAGTGTTTAAACCCGCAGAAATTGAAGTGTTTAGTGTTCGGAAAGCAGACTAATGTCTGAAAAAAGTAAAACGGGCGAAAGCCCGTTTTTTTATGCAAAGATTACAAATTATTCAACAACACTTTCACTTCCTGCTGTTCCAATGCCGAACCATTTTTCAAGACGCTTTCAAGGGTTTGTTTAGCTGTAGCCTTATCGCCTTTAGCTAATTGAACCTTTGCCGTAAGTAAATTTTTCCGACTTTCCCATGTTGCGTCTTTGACTAAATTTAAGGTGCTTAATACCTCATCAAATTTGTCTTGTTGTAACTGAATTTCAGCTAAACGAATGCCTGCAATAGAGGACAAAATTTCATCTGGTGCTTGTGCCATGGCGTCTTTTAATGCCACTTCTGCTTGAGAAAAATCTTGATTCTGCACCGCACTTTTGGCTTTTTCCAATAAGGCTAAAGTCGCATAACCTGTTTTACTATGTTCTTTCACAAACGCATCAATTTGCGTATTTTTTGTCGTAGCATCCACATTGCTATACACCGCTTGCTCATATTGTGCAGACATTTGTTGCGCTTTGCTTGCTTGATAATCTTGCCAGAAACGCCAACCAAAGACACCGCCAGCGCCGATAATCACGGCAGCAATCAGGCTTTTATAATTTTCTTTCCACCAAGATTTAATTTCATTCAGTTCTTGTTCTTCTAAACTGCTATAAGCCATAATTTATTCCTTAAATGCTTGAGTTAAATAAGCCACTAATTCATCAACAGCAACGGTTTGTTGGTCTGCATTGCCTAATAAATCTTTTACCACCACTTGGTTAGATTGTACTTCAGTTTCACCAATCACAATAGCAAATTTTGCCCCGACTTTGTCGGCACGTTTAAATTGTTTCTGGAATTTGCCTCCGCTACAATGAGTCATAACTCGTAAGTGCGGTAATTCTGAGCGGAGTTTTTCAGCAATTTTAAACGCTGCCAACGTGGTTCCTTCACCTGCAAAAACAAGGTAAATATCCACCGCACTTTGTACTGGAATAGCTTGGTTCACTTCTTGTACTAACAACACTAAACGCTCTAAGCCCATGGCGAAACCCACACTTGGCGTCGCATGTCCGCCTAGTTGTTCCACTAAGCCATCATAACGGCCACCACCGCAAACCGTGCCTTGCGCACCTAAGGCGGTAGTCACCCATTCAAACACGGTTTTATTGTAGTAATCTAAGCCACGTACCAGTTTCGGGTTGATTTCATACTGAATCCCCATGTTATCAAGTAAAGCACAGAGTTGAGCAAAATGCTCACGGCTTTCCTCGTCTAGATAATCTAACAATTTCGGTGCATTGTTTAACACCTCTTGTAACGCCTGATTTTTGGTATCTAAAATACGTAATGGATTTTTAACTAAGCGTTCTTTTTCTTCCTCGTTCATTAAATCCAAATGATTTTGCAAGAAATCCACTAAGGCAGAACGGTAATTTTGGCGAGCCTCTAATGAACCAATGGAATTTAATTGTAACGCTACATGCTGATCGATCCCTAAGGCTTTCCATAAACGTGCAGTGAGTAAAATCAATTCCGCATCAATTTCGGGATTCGCTATACCAAAAATTTCCACGCCCGCTTGATGGAATTGACGATAACGCCCTTTTTGTGGACGTTCATGGCGGAACATCGGGCCAATATACCACAAACGTTGTTCATTATTATAAATCCAACCGTGTTCTACTGCCGCACGCACACAACCGGCGGTTCCCTCTGGGCGCAAGGTGAGCTGTTCATCATTGTCCCAAAAGGTATACATTTCTTTTGATACCACGTCGGTCACTTCGCCAATGGCACGTGCAAATAACGGCGTACTTTCCACAATCGGCATACGCACTTCAGCATAACCATAGCTCGCTAACACTTGGCGTACTTGACTTTCTACCCATTGCCATAATGGGCTTTCTGTTGGGGAACAGTCATTCATTCCCCGAATCGCTTGAATGGTTTTTGCCACAATATTTCCTTAAATAATTCTGTTTTTGGGATCTTGTTGAGACACTTTAGCTCGAATTTTAGCCTCAAGCTGATCGATCAATGCGTCATTATCAAAACGTTCTTTCTGACGCTCACCGTCTAAATAATAACCGCTTTTTTTGTTACCACCGGTCACGCCTAAATCCGACACTAAAGCCTCGCCTGGTCCATTCACCACACAGCCAATAATCGACACATCCATTGGGGTGATGATATCTTCCAAACGTTGTTCTAAGGCATTCACGGTGCCAATTACATCAAATTCTTGACGAGAACAGGTTGGGCAAGCAATAAAGTTAATGCCACGCGAACGAATACGTAAGGATTTTAAAATATCAAAACCGACTTTGATTTCTTCCACAGGATCGGCGGCTAATGATACTCGCAAGGTATCGCCGATACCCTCCGCTAAAAGCATGCCTAAACCCACCGCACTTTTGACCGCCCCCGCTCTGGCGCCACCTGCCTCGGTAATACCAAGGTGTAACGGTTGTTTAATCGCTTTGGCTAACAAACGGTAACTTTCCACCGCTAAAAAAACATCAGAGGCTTTGACACTCACCTTAAACTGATCGAAGTTTAAACGGTCTAAAATTTCCACATGACGCAATGCACTTTCTAACAAGGCCTCGGGGGTCGGTTCACCATATTTTTCTTGCAGATCTTTTTCCAACGAACCAGCATTCACGCCAATACGAATGGGAATATTATTATCTCTCGCACAATCTACTACGGCACGAATACGATCTTCACGTCCAATATTACCAGGGTTAATCCGTAAACAATCCACACCGTACTCTGCCACTTTTAAAGCAATGCGATAATCAAAGTGAATATCCGCCACTAACGGCACATTCACTTGTTGCTTGATTAACTTAAAGGCCTCAGCGGCGTCCATGGTTGGCACGGAAACACGTACAATATCTGCCCCGACTCGTTCAAGCGCTTTAATTTGTGCCACGGTGGCATCCACATCCGTGGTTCGGGTGTTGGTCATGGATTGCACCGCAATCGGTGCATCACCGCCCACGGGCACCTTGCCTACATAAATTTTTGTCGATTCACGACGTTTAATGGTTGGTTTAAAAGCTGACATAATTTCCGTGATTATTGTAATTTAATGCGAGCCACTCGCCCATCAATTTTCAATGGGTAATTTTCGCCTTTATAGGTAATTTTCACATTCGACGGCGCCCCAATGGTTAAGGCATAAGGGCCTTTGCCATCTAATGTAATCACTTCACCTTGTTTATATTCTTTTTGTGTCACTAAATTATGACGTTTGCTATCACGCACCGCAATCCAACTGGTGGCGGCGGTTATTTCAATTTGTAAATCCCCTGTCAATGCGCTATCAGCGGTGCTTGACGTATTATTATCGCTCGCTGAATTCTCTGTCACAGCATTGTCTGCGGTGGTATTCTCAACGGTATTATCCGAGGCGCTATGCTGTAATAACATGGCTTGCGCCGTATTACTCGTAACAGTGCTATCCGTTTGCCCCGAAGTTGCGCTAAGATCGTTGCTCGTGGCCGTGTTGTTATTTTCTATCCCCATTTCCACCGCACTTTCCGTCTGAGGTGGAGGGACCAAGGTTGCCTGATTATCCACGAGAGCTGCTGTGTTGGTCGCTTGACTTGCGGTCGGAGTTGACTCTTGCGCAGGCACATAATTTTGCACTAAATTATCCCGTTCCGCATTGGTTTGTTGGTAATTTTCCCACCACCAAAGTGCGGTCATACCAATAACAAACAACACCACCAAGGCTGTTAACCAGCCAATCCAACGACTATGCGAGGAATGCGGATTTACCACTTTTTTGACTTTAACATGCTTATTTAAATCATTTCTTGCGGTGCCACCAAAATCAATCTTGCCATCAGTCCATAATGTGGCGGGTAATTTCAAGAATTCAGCATAATTACGCACATAGCCTTTCATAAAGGTGGCAGGAATATTTTTCTGTACAAATTCATTGTTTTCAATATGTTCTATCACCGACGGGCGTAAATTCACTTGTTCAGCGGCTTGCTCAATCGTTAAATTTAATTGCTGACGCGCCTGACGAAAAACCTCACCGACGGTTGCGGTAGAATTTTCGATAACGTGCTTCTGCGTATCCATAAATAGCCTTTGTTCCCTAAAAATAAAAGATAAAATTAAGCTGTTAAGTTTAAAGTTGTCGCCTTGCTTTTGCAACTGTTATTTAGCGCTAGGCGTTTGTGATCCCAAAGGACAGCACTTGTTCAATGCGTTCTGCCCCCAATGCAATCATGATCAAACGATCCACGCCTAATGCAACCCCTGATGTATTCGGCATGCCAGCTTGTAGGGCGGCCAACAAACGTGTATCAATCGCTCGAGTCGGTAAGCCTAATTTTTGGCGCAATTGATTATCTTGCTCAAAGCGATTAGCTTGCTCATGGGCATCCGTCAATTCATGGAAACCATTGGCTAACTCTAACCCTTTGTAATAAAACTCAAAACGTTCCGCTACTCGGTGATCTTCTGAGCTAATTTGAGCTAATGCGGCTTGACTGGCGGGAAAATGGTAAATCGCCACGGGACGATCTTGGCCAATTTTGGGTTCCACCACTTCACTAAACAGAAATTGTAATAATGTATCTCGTTCTTCCGTTTCATCACAGATAAAATGATGTTGTTTCGCCTTATTAACCAATTCCGCTTTAGAGGCAGACAGCGGATCTAAACCCACATATTCTTGAAAAACAAATTGATAGCTTAAACTCTCAGCAGGTTCGCAATCTAAAATATTCTGTAATAAATCATCCACTTCATTAATTAAACGATACATATCGAAGAACGGACGATACCACTCTAACATGGTAAATTCTGGATTATGCCGTTGCCCCGCCTCTTCATTACGAAAAACATGGCAAAGCTGAAAAATGGCACCTGAACCCGCCGCTAATAAGCGTTTCATATGGTATTCAGGGCTAGTATTGAGCCAGAGGGTTTTAGATTGTGCATTAAAAGGGGCAGTAAATTCCGTGCTAAAGGTAGACAAATGCACATCCGTCACCCCAAATTCGCTTAAAATCGGGGTTTCCACTTCTAACACGCCACGTTCAGAAAAAAAGCGGCGGATCTCCGCCATAATTTTGGCGCGCGCCAAGAGGTTTTTAATCGGGGCAGTGGGCTGCCATTGGGTTTCTGTTGACATAAATAGATAATCAATAAATAAAAAGTGTCGCTATTTTAACGTGAATTACCTAAAATACCAAACCCAGAAATACAATAATCCTGCCATAAAAAGATCATTTCCGCCCAGTTAGCCATAAATAATCAACATAAAAGCCCTGAATCTAACCCTATAATAATTCTCATTTTTATTAAAGTGCGGTGTTTTTTATGAGAAATTTGAGCTAGATCACATTTCTAATCATTAGATGAAAAAAGAGATAGTAATTTATTAAAATTTAAGTAACATTATCCTTAATCATTTTATTCCAACTGTGGGGGAACATTATCGTGCAAATAGTCAATGTAGATATTGCGATAGTCGGTGCTGGTGGTGGTGGTTTGCGTTCTGCAATCGCTGCAGCAGAAGAAAATCCGAATCTTAAAATCGCTTTAGTTTCAAAAGTTTATCCAATGCGTAGCCATACTGTGGCCGCCGAAGGTGGTGCAGCGGCGGTTATCAAAGAAGAAGATAGCTACGATAAACACTTTAACGATACCGTGTCGGGCGGTGACTGGTTATGTGAACAAGATGTGGTAGAATATTTTGTGAAACATTCACCCGTGGAAATGACGCAACTTGAACGTTGGGGCTGTCCTTGGTCTCGTAAACAAGATGGTGATGTAAACGTACGTCGTTTCGGTGGGATGAAAATCGAACGGACGTGGTTTGCGGCCGATAAAACCGGTTTCCACTTGTTACACACACTTTTCCAAACCTCTATTCAATATCCACAAATCCAACGCTTTGATGAACATTTCGTGTTAGATATTTTAACCGATAATGGTCATGCTTGTGGTTTAGTGGCAATGAACATGATGGAAGGAAAACTCATCCAAATTAACGCCAAAGCCGTGGTAATTGCCACTGGTGGTGGTTGCCGTGCATTTAAATTTAATACTAACGGCGGTATCGTGACCGGTGATGGTCTTTCTATGGCCTATCGTCATGGTGTGCCATTACGTGATATGGAATTTGTGCAATATCACCCAACTGGCTTACCAAATACCGGTATCTTGATGACCGAGGGTTGTCGTGGTGAAGGTGGTATCTTATTAAATAAAAATGGCTACCGTTACTTACAAGACTATGGTCTAGGCCCTGAAACGCCAGTGGGTAAACCTGAAAACAAATATATGGAATTAGGCCCACGTGATAAAGTATCCCAAGCGTTCTGGCAAGAATGGCGTAAAGGCAACACACTCAAAACCGCTAAAGGTGTGGATGTGGTGAGTTTGGACTTACGTCATTTGGGTGAAAAATATTTACACGAACGTTTACCGTTTATTTGTGAATTAGCCCAAGCCTATGAAGGTGTCAACCCAGTTGAGCAACCAATTCCAGTGCGTCCAGTGGTGCATTACACCATGGGTGGTATTGAAGTGGATTTCAACAGTGAAACTCGTATTAAAGGCTTGTTTGCAGTCGGTGAATGTGCGTCTTCTGGTTTACATGGTGCCAACCGTTTAGGTTCTAACTCCTTAGCAGAATTAGTGGTATTAGGTCGTGTAGCCGGTGAATATGCCGCTGAACGTGCCACTGAAAATGTCCAAATCAATCAAGCCGCAGTGGATGCCCAAGCTCGTGATATTGTTAAACGCTTGGAAGATTTATACAACCAAGAAGGTAACGAAAGCTGGGCAGAAATTCGTGAAGAAATGGGCATGTCCATGGAAGAAGGTTGTGGTATTTATCGTGACCAACAAAGCATGCAAGCCACCGTGGATAAAATTGCCGAATTGAAAGAACGTTATAAACGTATTCGTATTCAAGACCGTTCAAGCGTGTTCAATACCAACGTGCTTTATACCGTTGAATTAGGCTACATTTTAGACGTGGCACAATCTATTGCCAACTCAGCGATTGAACGTAAAGAATCACGTGGTGCTCACCAACGTTTAGACTTTGTAGAACGTGATGATGTGAATTACTTGCAACATACGTTAGCCTATTACAATGGCGACAATGCACCTCGCATTGAATACAGCCCAGTGAAAATTACGAAATCACAACCGGCGAAACGTGTTTACGGTGCGGAAGCGGATGCCGCTGAAGCAGCCAAAGCTGCCGCTAACAAAGGGGAGAATGCAAATGGCTAATGAATCTATGATGACCGTAGAAGTGCTACGCTACAATCCTGAAGTGGATAAAGCACCGCACTTATGTACTTACCAAGTGCCTTACGATAACCAAACCTCTTTATTAGATGCGTTAGGTTATATTAAAGATAAACTTGAACCTGAGCTTTCTTACCGTTGGTCTTGCCGTATGGCGATCTGTGGTTCTTGCGGTATGATGGTGAATAATAAACCTAAACTCGCTTGTAAAACATTCCTACGTGATTACAGTGGTCACATGCGGATTGAACCATTAGCGAATTTCCCGATTGAGCGTGATTTAGTGGTAGATTTAAGCCACTTTATTGAAAGCCTAGAAGCCATCAAACCTTATATTATTGGCAACAAAATGCCAGAGTTAGATGGTCAACCACATCCGTCAGCAGAATTGGCAAAAAGTCGTACCAAACAAACACCAAAACAATTGGAAAAATACCGTCAATTCTCCATGTGTATCAACTGCGGTCTTTGCTATGCGGCTTGTCCACAATTTGGTTTAAACCCTGAGTTTGTCGGTCCAGCAGCGTTAACCTTGGCTCACCGTTATAATTTAGATAACCGTGATCACGCTAAAGCACAACGTATGCCAATTATCAACGGTGACAACGGTGTTTGGTCTTGTACGTTCGTAGGGGCATGTTCTGAAGTGTGTCCAAAACACGTCAACCCAGCCGCCGCCATTAACCAAAGCAAATTAGAAAGTGCCAAAGACTATCTAATTTCCATGCTTAAACCAAAAGCGTAGGGGGAATTATGACTGAATTAGTAAGTAAACGTAATAAATACCGCCGTGAAATGACCGCAACTTGGTGGAAAAAATGGGATTTTTATAAATTCTATATGTTGCGTGAAGCCACAGCTTTCGCTGCCGTGTGGTTCTGCTTAGTATTGCTTTACGGTATCATCACCTTAGGCAGTGAAAATGGATTTACCACAAACTTTGTGCCATTTTTACAAAACCCTATCGTGGTTATTTTAAATCTCGTGTCAATCGCTGCCTCCATTCTACACTCGGTGACATTTTTCCATATGTCGGGTGAAGTAATGTCTGGTACCTTAGGCGTGAAATCAGAATTAATCCGCAAAGGATTTTATGTGGTTTTCGCTGTGGTCAGTGTTGTGCTGTTGATTTTAGCGTTCATGTAAGGAGAAATAACGATGGTAGATCAAAATCCAAAACGTTCGCAAGAGCCACCTGTCTGGTTATTGTTTAGTGCAGGCAGTGCCATTAGTGCATTAGCTTTCCCTGCATTAATCTTAATTTTAGGTATTTTATTACCTTTTGATATTATTTCAGCGAATGGCATTATTGCCTTTAGCCATCATTGGTTAGGAAAATTAGTCATCTTAGCGTTAGCTATTTTCCCAATGTGGATGGGCTTACACCGTGTACATCATGGTATGCACGACGTGAAATTACACGTACCAAACGGTGGATTAATTTTCTATGGTTTAGCTGCAATTTATTCTATTGCTGTGGTTGCTTTAGTGATTGCTATCTAACGCTAAACTCTCTTAAATACATAATAGGTATCCTTGTGATACCTATTTTTTTGTTTATTTTTACCGCACTTTGTTTAAAAAAACTGATCTTGATCACATATTAATGAAAATATGGTGCTGAAACGTGCAAAGCAATCTAATTCATATTAAAATAGCTCACCTTAATTTCAGACCAAAGGAGTCAACCATGACTATTGCAATTATTATTGCAACCCACGGTGTGGCAGCGAATCAGTTGCTAAAAACCACCGAAATGCTGATTGGTGAGCAAGAAAACGTGGCCACAATTGATTTTGTGCCAGGTGAAAATGCAGAAACCATTATGGGCAAATACCAAGAAAAACTGGCCAATGAGCTTGCTCATTGTGATCAAGTGTTATTCTTGGTAGATACTTGGGGCGGTAGTCCGTTTAATGCGGCCAACCGTGTAGCTAACGATCAGGACAATATGAATGTGGTCACTGGCGTGAACGTGCCAATGTTAGTGGAAACCTTTATGGCTCGTGATGATAATCCAAGCCTTGAAGAACTCACCGCCATCGCCCTTGAAACAGGTCGTACTGGCGTGCGTGCATTGCGTTTTGATGAACCAGAAGAAAAACCGGTTCAAGTAGCCGCTCCTGTTGCACCAGCAAAACCAGCTGAACCAGCAGTAGTGACACCAAACGCCGAAGGGCATTTAGTTATCGGCTTAGCTCGTATTGATGACCGTTTAATTCACGGTCAAGTGGCCACTCGTTGGACCAAAGAAAGCAAAGTCACTCGCATTGTGGTGGTGAATGATGATGTTGCCAAAGACAGCGTACGTTCCACCATGTTAAAAAGCGTTGCCCCTCCAGGTGTCACCGCTCACGTGGTGCCGGTGGACAAAATGATCCGTGTCTATAACAACCCTGAATATGCTGGCGAGCGTATGATGTTGTTATTCACCAACCCAACGGATGTACAACGTTTATCTGACGCAGGCGTAGAATTTAAGTCTATCAATATCGGCGGTATTTCTTACAAAGAAGGTAAGAAAATGGTGACCAGTGCGGTAGCCGTGAACGACGAAGATATTGCGGCATTCAAAGCCCTTGATGCCAAAGGTATTGAGTTGGATGTACGTAAAGTCTCTAACGATAGCCGTCAATATATGATGGATCTTTTAAAGAAAAATAACTTAATCTAAGGAAATTATTATGGAAATTACAACGTTACAAATCGTACTTGTATTTTTAGTCTCCTGTATCTCTGGTATGGGATCGATTTTGGATGAATTCCAAACTCACCGTCCGTTAATTGCCTGTACACTTATTGGTTTAGTGCTAGGCGATATGAAAACCGGGATCATCATTGGTGGTTCATTAGAATTATTAGCCTTAGGCTGGATGAACATTGGTGCCGCTCTTGCACCAGATGCCGCTCTTGCCTCTGTGGTGTCAACCATTTTGGTTATCGTAGGTGGACAAGAAATCCCAACGGCGATTGCTTTAGCTATTCCATTAGCAGCAGCCGGTCAAGTATTAACCTATGTGGTACGTGCGATTACCGTGGCATTCCAACATGCGGCAGATAAATCCATTGAAGACGGTAATCTTAACCGTTTAGACTGGATCCACTGCTCTGCCTTGTTATTACAAGCTATGCGTATTGCTATCCCAGCCTTAATCGTTGCTTTAACCGCAGGAACAGACACTGTTCAAGCCATGTTAGGTGCCATTCCTGAAGTGGTCACCATGGGCTTAAAAATTGCCGGTGGTATCATTGCCGTGGTCGGTTATGCCATGGTGATTAATATGATGCGTGCAGGTCACTTAATGCCATTCTTCTACGCAGGTTTCGTGGTTGCCGCCTTTACTGACTTCAACCTTGTTGCCCTTGGTATTCTTGGTGCCATTATGGCCGCACTTTACATTCAACTTCACCCGAAATACAACAAATCGCAACAAGTGGTGCAAGTGGTCGCAAACAACAACGATCTGGACAACAGATTAGATTAATGGGGTAAGAAAAAATGACAACAGAAATCAAAAAAGTCACCCAAAGTGATTTAAATTCCGTGGTATTACGTTCAAACCTATTCCAAGGTTCTTGGAACTTTGAGCGTATGCAAGCCTTAGGTTTCGCCTATTCAATGGTGCCTGTAATCAAACGTTTATACCCAGATCCGAACTCACAAGAACGTAAAGATGCAATTAAACGTCACCTTGAATTCTTTAATACCCAACCATTCGTGGCTGCCCCTGTTTTAGGTGTGACCATTGCGATGGAAGAACAACGTGCGAACGGTAAAGAAATTGATGACGCTGCAATCAATGGTATCAAAGTGGGTCTGATGGGACCATTAGCCGGTGTGGGCGACCCAATTTATTGGGGTACGGCACGTCCAGTATTCGCTGCATTAGGTGCAGGTGTAGCCTTAACCGGCAGTATCTTAGGGCCTTTATTATTCTTTATTCTGTTCAACCTTGTACGTTTAGGTACACGTTATTATGGTGTAACTTACGGCTACAAAAAAGGTTTGGACGTGGTACAAGATATGAGTGGTGGCTTATTGCAAAAACTCACGGAGGGGGCTTCTATTCTCGGCTTGTTTATTATGGGGGCATTAGTCCAAAAATGGACTAGCATTAACGTCCCACTTGTGGTTTCTACCATTCAAAAACAAGACGGCACTACCGAAATCACCACCGTACAAAGCATTTTAGACAGCTTAATGCCAGGGTTATTGCCATTGCTGTTTACCTTTGCTTGTATGTGGTTATTGCGTAACCGTGTAAATGCCCTTTGGATTATTATCGGTATTTTCGTTATCGGTATCCTTGGTGCAGCAACAGGGATTTTAGCGTAATCTTTCTATTTTTGTAGGGGCGTATTGCATACGCCCTTTGTACATTATTTAGGGCGTATGCAATACGCCCCTACATTTTTTCGTTATGACCAATTCTATTCTCATTCTCTGCATTCTTGCCTTTTTTGCCTACGCATTCTACGAACAATTCGGCTTAGACAAAAGAAAAGGCACAACCCAACTCAAAGTGCGGTTAAAAAAACGCACGAAATTAGACAGCTTAATCTTTGTCGCCTTAATTGGCATTATTATTTGGCAAACTGAGGGAAATATTGCCCCAAATACCTTGTATTTACTGGCTTTTTTAATTTTACTCAGTCTTTATATGGCATTTTTCCGCTCACCCATGTTGATCTTAAAAAAAGACGGCTTTTTCTTTGAGAACTTTTTCATTGAATTTGCTAAAATAAGCCAAATTAATTTAGCCGATGAGTTCAAACTGGTGTTTGATCTCACCAACGGCAAACGCCTTGTGGCACAACTCACCGAACAAACTGACGTCGATCAAGTGGTACAATTTTTCGGTGGTTACAAACAGCAAAAATCACAACGCCCAAAACAAGAAAAACAGGAACAAAAATGACCGCACTTTATAAATTAACCGGCACCGCCCAACAATATGCGTGGGGTGGCGAAAACTATATTCCCCATTTAATCGGCTTTACCGCTCAAAAAAATCAACCTTATGCCGAATGGTGGCTTGGTGCACATACTTCTTCGCCATCTATGCTTGAAGTCGCTGGTCAAAAAATACCTTTAGATCACTTTATCCGTGAAAATCCAACGGTTCTTGGTAAACAAAGTCGTACTATTTTCGGTGATGAACTGCCCTATTTACTCAAAATTTTGGATGTTAAACAACCGCTTTCTATTCAACTACACCCAACCAAACAGCAAGCTGAAATTGGCTTTGCGACAGAAAATGAACGTGGTATTGATTTAAAAGATCCGAAACGCACTTACAAAGACAATAACCATAAACCCGAAATGATGATTGCCTTATCCGATTTCTGGTTATTACATGGTTTCAAACCCAAAACAGAAATTTTAAAAACATTACGTGAACGTGCCTCATTGAAAGCCTTAGCCGATCAGTTAGAAACGCAGGATTTACACCATTTCTATTCAGAGATTATGCAAGCAAACCAAACGCAATTAGCAAATTGGCTATTGCCTATCTTTGAAGATAATCGGCTTGAAGATTTACGTCCAGAAAATCCTGATTATTGGGTCTTATATAGCCAAAAAGACATGAATATTTCACTGGATAACCTAGACGCAGGCTTAATGTGTTTTTACCTGTTCAATATTGTTGAAGTCAAACAAGGCAAAGGGATTTTTCAAGATGCCGGCATTCCGCACGCTTATTTACGTGGACAAAATATTGAATTAATGGCCTGTTCAGATAACGTGATCCGTGGCGGTTTAACGCCTAAACATGTGGATATTGATGAATTACTAAAAGTGATTGATTGCCGTGAAGTGATTCCTGAATTAATTCCAACTGCCCCACAACATAATGGATCATTTACCTATACCACACCTGCTAAAGACTTTGCCTTGGCAAATGTACGTTATGATAATGCAGTCCAAATCAATGAGAAGGCAGAAAGTGCGACCATCTTATTGGTCATGCAAGGCAGTCTAAAAATCAGCGATAAAAATACCGCACTTGAACTCAAACAAGGGGAATCTGCCTTTATTTGTGCCGATACGGAATACCAAATTGTTGGACTAGAAATAGGATATTGTGTGTTGGCAAAATTGCCTTAACCACGTTTATAACATGTATGAAATGAAATCACCGCACTTTCTACCTAATTAGCTTGAAAGTGCGGTGCATTTTTAAGTGTTTTTGGTACTTAATCTTAACAACGCATAACCTAAAATAGCCGATAAGCAAGATCCTAATAACACGCCCAATCGAGATAGGGTGTTAATTGCATTATCCACTTCCCCCTCAAAGGCCAGACTGGCTAAGAACATTGACATCGTAAACCCGATACCACATAACACCGCAATAGCAAAAATATGTTTGAGTTGAACGCCCTCTGGCAATTTGGCGACACCCAATTTAATGGAGAAATAGCTAAATCCAAACACCCCGAGCGGTTTGCCAATTAGCAAGCCTAAGGTAATGCCGAGCGGTAAAGCGGAAAACAGCATATCACGACTAATGCCACCTAAAAATACGCCCGCATTGGCAAAAGCAAACAATGGCAACACAAAGAAAGAACACCAAGGCGCTAAAATATGCTCCAATGTATGCAACGGACTGTGGCCGTTTTTATCTTTTAAAGGAATACAAAAACCAATAATCACCCCTGCCAATGTCGCATGAACACCCGACTTTAACACGGCTGCCCACAAGACTAAACCCACCATAATATAGGCACAGAGATGACCGACTTTAAGGCGATTTAACACCACCAACGCCAGAATTGCCACGGCCGAAATCGTTAAGGCAAGGACGCTTAAATCAGAGGAAAAGAACAGCGCAATCACCACAATAGCGCCCAGATCGTCAATAATCGCCAGAGCCAATAAAAATACTTTTAACGGCAACGGCACACGCTTGCCCAATAAGGCCACAATCCCCAAGGCAAAGGCAATATCCGTCGCCATCGGAATCGCCCAACCATTACCCAATTCTGGTTGGTGTTGGGTGAGTAACCAATAAATCACAGCGGGAATCACCATTCCCCCAATTGCCGCAAAGGCGGGGAAAATCGCTTGCTGATAACTGGATAAGGATCCCTCTAAGATCTCACGTTTGACTTCCAACCCAACAAGTACAAAAAATACCGCCATAAAGCCATCATTAATCCAATGAATAAAGGTTTTATTAATGGCAAAAGAACCAAATTGTACGCTAACGGGAATATCTAAAAAATCAAAGTAATCCGCTTGCCAAGGGCTATTGGCCAATACCATGGCAAGCACGGCAAACACTAATAGCAATATGCCACTGGCGGATTCCATTTTGAAAAAACGTTGTAATAGATTTAACATAAAATAAGTTTCCAAAAAAGTATAAAGGGAAAATACTAACATAATTATTCGGGCTATGTCAGCCCAAACTGAAGGAAAATTCCTCTCGTCTAGCAAATTCCGTCAAAATTAGCCAAAAAAACACCGCACTTTTTATGATGAAGTGCGGTGCCTGTCTTTTGTGAGAAATTAACGTTCGTAAATAATTTCGACGCCCTCATCATCTTCTTCTGACCAATCGTCCCAGAAGTCATCATCACTCTCTTCTGCAGTCTCCAAGGCTTGTTGATGATAATCATCCCATTTGAATTTCACTTCCTCGGCTTGTGGATTTTCTTCTTCCACTTCTCTTGGGTTCGCCTCAATAAAATCCATGATTTCACGGGTGAGATCGGCCACATTTTTGCCCGTTGCGGCAGAAATCAAGAAATATTCTTCCTCATAACCCAGACGTTCGACAATATCCTTGGCTAATTGTTGAGCGTCCTCTGCCGACATGGTATCAATTTTATTAAACACCAACCAACGAGGTTTTTCAGCTAATTTTTCGCTGTATTGAAATAATTCATTTTCAATAATCGCAATATTATCTGCGGGATCCGATTCATCAATCGGGGCAATATCCACTAAATGCACCAACACTCGGCAACGTTCTAAATGCTTTAAGAAACGAATACCTAAACCCGCCCCCTCTGAGGCATTTTCAATTAAACCCGGAATATCCGCCACCACAAAGCTACGATCCGAACCGATACGAGCCACCCCTAGACTGGGCACTAACGTTGTAAAAGGATAGTCGGCCACTTTCGGTTTTGCTGCCGAAATCGCACGGATAAAGGTAGATTTCCCCGCATTGGGTAAACCGAGCATACCCACATCCGCCAATAACATTAATTCCAGTTGCAAATCCCTTTTTTCCCCTGGTGTACCTAAGGTTTTTTGGCGAGGCGCACGGTTGACCGAGGATTTAAAACGGGTATTGCCCAAACCATGATAACCGCCTTTTGCCACCAACATTTTAGCGCCATTTTTGGTTAAGTCACCCAAGACTTCTTTCGTATCATTATCAATCGCTCGAGTGCCGACTGGCACACGCAATGTAATGTCTTTTCCTCGTTTTCCCGTACAATCTGAACTACGTCCATTTTCGCCCCGTTCAGCGGCGAAACGTTTTTCAAAGCGGTAATCAATCAAGGTGTTGAGGTTTTCGTCGGCAATTAAATACACATCCCCGCCGTCACCGCCGTCACCACCGTCTGGCCCCCCTTTTGGGATAAACTTCTCACGGCGGAAACTGACGCAACCACTCCCGCCATCACCGGCCTCGACTCGAATTAAGGCTTCATCTATAAATTTCATTCTTTTTCTCCATGACGATCAGCTATTAAGCCGATTTTCGAAATAACTTATGTCCAATGGCGGCCAACATGGCTCCGAAAACAGAGACGAAGGCACCAATATAACTCAATGTATTAAATTCAGGGTGGGCAAAATCTATCGGATCGATCCAATAAATTACGTGACTAAATAATAACGTAAAAAGTGGCCCCACGGTTACCACCACGCTGACTTTTGACACTTCCCATTGATTAAGCGCCTCGGCATAGGCGCCGTAGGCAATGGGCGTATTTAAACAGCAAAAAATAAAGCAACCCCAAGCAAAGGGGGTTAATTCTGCCACTTGCTGTGGCACGGACATAGGCATAAACACGCCAACACAGCCCACGTACATTAACAATAAAATCTGTTGGGTGGTAAAAAATCGGATCAATATTTTCTGAGCCAACCCATATAGCACCCAAATCACCGCCGCACCGAAACTCATCAACACCCCGATAGAATAAATATTGAGATGTAAAAACAAGGCAAAGCGATCATTAAAAAACAATCCTAATCCAAGGATCAACAAAATCAACCCAATTTTTTGATGTATCCCCAGTTTTTCTTTAAACAGAAAAATACCCACTAACATCATGCCGAAAGACGAAACAGGGCTAAACACTTGTGAAATCAAGGGTTCTACGTATTTTAGTGAAGAATTATATAAAAAGAAATTCCCCGCCAACCCGATCACACCGAGTACAAACCAAGTGATGACTTGAGGATTAAATTGAGATAATTTAGGCAATTTCTTTTTCCAGCCCAACACCACCAATAACACGCTAGCCGCCACCAAGAAACGATAAAAAACAATGGTTTCCACACTGACAATGGTCGCCACTTTTTTCAAGGCAATGGGCAATGCCCCCCATGAAATGGCAGCCGTGAGTGCTAAAAAAAAGCCCAAAAGGGGATTTTGTGGCATCATCTTTCCTTGTAGATTAGGATCTGTTAAATCTACTATAACATGAAATAAGGTAAAAAATACAAAAACGCCCCACTAGATAACTTAGTGAGGCGTTTCAATTCGGTTAATCGTGTAAATTATTCAGCGACAATACTTACGTATTTACGGCTTTTATCGCCTTTCACTTCAAATTTCACTTTACCATCAGCGGTTGCAAATAAAGTGTGGTCTTTACCCATACCGACATTTGAACCTGCGTGGAATTTGGTACCACGTTGACGAACGATAATGCTACCTGCTAATACAGATTCACCGCCAAAACGTTTTACACCAAGGCGTTTAGCTTCAGAATCACGACCGTTACGAGTTGAACCACCAGCTTTTTTAGTTGCCATCTTCTATAACTCCTCTGAAATTATGCTGAAATCCCAGTGATTTTCACTTCGGTGAACCACTGACGATGACCTTGTTGTTTACGGCTGTGTTTACGACGACGGAACTTAACGATTTTAATTTTATCGCCACGACCTTGCGCTACAACTTCAGCCACTACTTTCGCTCCAGTCACAACTGGGGCACCAATTTTAATATCTTCGCCATTAACGACCATTAACACTGAATCAAACTCAACATTTGAGCCGACTTCAAGTTCAAGTTTTTCTAAACGAACAACTTGACCTTCGCTTACTCGGTGTTGTTTGCCGCCACTTTGGAAAACTGCGTACATAAATACTCCGCTAAATTTGTGCTGAATAATGTTTTAGTTCATTTTTAGCACATCAAAATCATATAAATAGGTCGCAAATTCTACGGAAAATTCATCAAAATGGCAAGCGTTAATTTGCAATAAAATAAAAAAAGTCGAAATTATGCGAATTTTGCGACGGTTTTATTTTAGTAATCCCAAAAAATCAGGTAAAATCAACCGCACTTTTGGTTAAAAATAAACAATATTATGCAAAACAATTTAATGGATCAACAAGCTATCCAAGCATTGATTGAAGCGGATATGCAGAAAGTCAATGAAGAAATTTTGGCTCAGCTTAATTCTGACGTGCCCTTGGTGAATCAGCTCGGCTTTTATATTATTCAAGGCGGTGGCAAACGCATTCGTCCGACCATTGCCCTGTTGGCAGCGAAAGCCGTGAATTATCAAGGCGATCAAATGCCCACCAGTGCAGCCTTTATTGAATTTATTCACACCGCCAGTCTGTTGCACGATGATGTAGTAGATGAATCTGAGCTACGCCGTGGCAAGCCGACAGCGAACGCTGAGTTTGGCAATGCAGCAGCCGTCTTAGTGGGCGATTTTATCTATACTCGTGCCTTTCAATTAATGGCAAAATTAAATTCATTAAAAATGTTACGAATCATGTCCGATGCCACCAATGTACTGGCCGAGGGCGAAGTGCAACAATTAATGAATGTGCATAATCCGGATACTTCAGAAGAAGATTACATGAAAGTGATCTACCGCAAAACCGCACGCTTATTTGAAGTATCAGCTCAGGCGGCAGCGGTATTGGCGAATGCAAACGAAGAAATTGAACGAGGCTTACAGCTTTACGGTCGCTATGTTGGCACCGCATTTCAGTTGGTAGATGATGTGTTGGATTACAGTGCGAATGCTGTGGCGTTGGGCAAAAATGTCGGTGATGATTTAGCCGAGGGCAAGCCAACATTGCCATTGTTACACGCCATGCAACAAGGCAAAGCAAGCCAACGTGAACTGATCCGCAACGCCATTTTACAAGGCGGTCAGCGTGAAATTATTGATGACGTATTGGCGATTATGGCGGAACATAAATCCTTAGATCATGCCATGGCACGAGCTAAACAAGAGGCGCAAAATGCCGTAGATGCCATTGCCGTATTGCCTGATAGTATTTACAAACAAGCCTTGATTTCCTTGGCTTATTTATCTGTGGACAGAAGTTATTAATATGGAAAATAATCAAATTCACTTTGAACCGAAACAAAGAAAACGTAAAGAACGCAAGGATCCCAACGCCCCTTTCGTTCGCCCGAAATTAGACTTGCCAAATGGCCACAATAAATTGTTATTACATTCTTGCTGTGCCCCTTGTTCAGGCGAAGTCATGGAGGCGATTTTAGCCTCGGGCATTGAATTTACCATTTATTTTTACAACCCCAATATTCATCCATTGAAAGAATATATGATCCGTAAAGAAGAAAATATTCGCTTTGCAGAAAAACATAACATTCCTTTTATTGACGTGGATGACGACTACGAAAACGACCGTAAAACGTGGTTTAAAAAAGCCGAGGGCATGGAATGGGAACCCGAACGTGGCATTCGTTGCACAATGTGCTTTGACATGCGTTTTGAAAAAGCCGCACAATATGCCCACGAAAATGGGTTTCCTGTATTCACCAGTTGCTTAGGCATTTCTCGCTGGAAAGACATGAACCAAATCAACGACTGTGGCCACCGTGCCGCCAGTCATTATGATGACGTGGTTTATTGGGATTACAACTGGCGAAAAGGCGGCGGCTCGGCCCGTATGATTGAAATCAGCAAACGTGAACGTTTCTATCAACAAGAATATTGCGGCTGCGTGTATTCCTTGCGTGACAGCAACAAATGGCGACTAGAAACAGGCCGTGAACGAATTGAGATTGGGAAGTTGTATTATTCGGCGGATTAAAAATTCAAAAAGTCTTAAAAAAGCACCGCAGTTTAGGCCTAAATTGCGGTGCTTTTTGTACTATTTTTATTTAGCGATTTTACTTCGCCAACCCATCCAACAATTTCTGATGAATCCCACCAAAACTACCATTAGACATCACTAAAATATGATCAGTCGGTTGGGCTTCTGCCACCACAAACTCCACCAGTTTATCCACATTGGCAGCCCATTTAACAGGTTGAACACAATCGGCGGCAATTTCGGCCACTTCCCAAGGAATATTATCCGGTTGCAGTAAAAACACATTATCTGCTCGCACTAAAGCAGGGGCAATTTCATCTTTATGATGTCCCATTTTCATGGTGTTGGAACGAGGTTCTAGCACGGCTAAGATTCGTACGCCACCGCCGACTTTGTCACGAAGTGCGGTCAACGTGGCTTGAATTTCTGTTGGGTGATGGGCAAAATCATCATAAACCGTGACGCCATTTACGGTGCCTTTCACTTCTAAACGGCGTTTGGCATTCACAAAGGAACTCAAGGCTTGGGCTGCATTTTGCACTGAAATGCCGGCATGATGTGCTGCCGCAATGGCCATTAAGGCGTTGTGCATATTGTGTTGACCCACAATGTTCCATTGCACTTCGGCCGCTTTTTCGCCTTTATGAAACACGGCAAAATGGGTACTGTCATGGCTAATGCGTTCAGCGTGCCATTCTTGATCTTTGCCTAAAAATTGTTGTGCGGACCAACAACCCATGTCTAAAGTTTCTTTCACACTTTGTTCTTCCGCCACCGAAAGCACTAAGCCAGATTGTGGCATCGTACGAATCATATGGTGAAATTGGCGTTGAATCGCCTGTAAATCATCAAAAATATCCGCATGATCGAAACCGATATTGTTGATAATTAAGGTTTTTGGGTTGTAATGGACAAATTTAGAACGTTTATCAAAAAAGGCCGTATCATATTCATCTGCCTCAATCACAAAATAAGGGCTATCAGTAAAACGTGCAGAAACACCAAAATTACCCGCAATGCCGCCAATTAAAAAACCTGGATTTAAGCCATTTTGCTCTAAAATCCAAGTTAACATGCCTGTGGTGGTGGTTTTGCCGTGCGTACCTGAAACCGCAAACACCCAACGGTTACGCAATAAATGATCATGCAACCATTGCGGTCCTGACATAAATGGCAGTTGATTTTCTAACACATACTCGACACAAGGGTTGCCACGTTTCATGGCATTGCCCACAATCACCATATCGGGAGCCGGTTGCAGTTGAGAAATCTCAAAATGGGGAATAATGTCAATGCCACTTTGCTCTAAAAACGTGGACATAGGCGGATACACATTGGTATCTGAACCGGTGACATGATAGCCCATTTGTTTGGCAATCATGGCGACACCGCCCATAAAAGTACCACACACGCCTAAAATATGAATATGTTGTTTTGTCATTTTTTGCTCTTTAATCTGATTGAAAATAGACAAATAAGACAAAAATTTGTGCGTTAGATCACATATTTGAATATTTGTCATGTTGATAAAACTGGAATGTTGCTATCATAATCCAACAGGGTGGTTTCGTCTATAAACTGCGGTGAAAAATCACTAACTTTTCTTTCTACTATTAAAATGAGATGCTAATTATGAAAACCTTAGATGCGTTTATTATTGAAAAACAAGCCGAATACCCGAATGCCAAAGGGGCGTTATCGGGTATTCTTTCTTCCATTCGTTTAGTGGCCAAAGTGATTCACCGTGACATTAATCGAGCTGGCTTAACCAATGATATTTTAGGTTATGCGGGCAACCAAAATGTGCAAGGTGAAAGCCAAATGAAACTGGACGTGATTGCCAATGACACCTTTAAACATGCCTTAATGGCGCGTGAAGATGTGGCCGGTTTTGCCTCCGAAGAAGAAGATGAAATCGTGGCTTTTGACACCGAACGTGGGCGTAATGCACGTTATGTGATTTTAACCGATCCGCTGGACGGTTCATCTAATATTGATGTGAATGTGTCAGTGGGGACGATTTTCTCTATTTATCGCCGTGTGACTCCACTAGGGACACCTGTTACCTTGGAGGACTTTATGCAACCAGGGAATAAACAAGTGGCCTCGGGGTATGTGGTCTATGGCTCCTCGACGATGTTAGTCTATACGACGGGCAACGGCGTAAATGGCTTTACTTATGACCCAACCTTAGGGGAATTCTGCCTATCCCACGAAAACTTCCAAATGCCACATTCAGGCAAAATTTACTCCATTAACGAGGGCCAATATCTCAAATTCCCACAAGGGGTGAAAAAATACATCAAATATTGCCAAGAAGAAGATCCTGCCACACAACGCCCTTATGCCTCACGTTATATCGGTTCATTGGTATCGGATTTCCACCGTAATATGTTAAAAGGTGGCATTTATATTTATCCAAGTGCAACCAATTATCCAAACGGCAAACTTCGCCTACTTTATGAGGGTAACCCAATGGCATTCTTAGCCGAACAAGCCGGCGGATTAGCCAGTGACGGTTATGGTCGGATCCTAGATATTCAACCAAATGAACTGCACCAACGTGTACCGTTATTTATCGGTTCAAAAAACATGGTGGAAAAAGCCCAAGAGTTTATGGCGGAATATAAAGACGCAGAATAAGCCGATTAAAACCTGATTTTTACGCAAATTTGTGGCATAATTGCCACAAATTTTTTTTTAGTAGAAAGGAAAAAATCATGCGAATTTTACACACCATGTTACGTGTCGGTAACTTAGAGCGTTCCATTAAATTTTATCAAGACGTATTAGGCATGCGTTTGTTACGCACCAGCGAAAATCCCGAATACAAATATTCCCTTGCCTTTTTAGGTTATGCAGACGAGGACGAATCAGCCGTGATTGAATTAACCTACAACTGGGGCGTGGAACAATACGAACTCGGCACCGCTTATGGGCATATTGCTATCGGTGTTGATGATATTTATGCCACTTGTGAGGCTGTGAAAGCCGTTGGAGGCAATGTCACTCGTGAACCAGGTCCTGTCAAAGGTGGCACCACGGTTATTGCTTTTGTGGAAGATCCAGACGGTTACAAAATCGAATTTATCGAAAATAAACAAGCAAAATCGGCCTTAGGCAATTAACCCTCACCCTAGCCCTCTCCCAGAGGGAGAGGGGACTTTTGGTGACTTATTATTTATGACAGAAGAAAATAAAATCCCTGATTATCACTTACTGAAAAATCGTTTTCGTGGTTATTACCCAGTGATTATTGACGTGGAAACGGCTGGGCTGAATTGTCAGACGGATGCGTTGTTAGAATTGGCGGCGATTACCTTAAAAATGAATGATCAAGGTTTGCTCGAAATGGATCAAACCTATCATTGCCATATTAAGCCTTTTCATAATGCGAATATTAATCCTGAATCCATGAAAATCAATGGTATTGATTTAGATAATCCGCTCCGTCAGGCGGTGGCGGTTTCAGAATTAGATGCTATTACAGGCCTGTTCCAACTTGTGCGTCGTGGACAAAAAGATGCCGATTGTCAGCGTTCGATTATCGTGGCACATAATGCGGCCTTTGATCAGGGATTTATCATGGCGGCAGCGGAAAGAACAGGGGTCAAACGTAATCCGTTTCATCCTTTTAGTACCATGGATACGGCCAGTTTAAGCGGATTAATGTTCGGTCAAACCGTGTTAGTGAAAGCCTGTCAAGTAGCCAAGATCCCCTTTGATAACAAACAAGCCCATTCTGCCTTATACGATACTGAACGTACCGCAGAATTATTTTGTTATATGGTGAACCACCTTAAACAACTGGGTGGATTTCCGCATATTGTCAACGCCAATATGGCCGACAACCCAAAATAACAAGCAGTAATAGCCAATATTCCTATATTAAATTCAATATCACATAAAAAGTGTGGCCTAAAAATTCAAATTTTTTCACCGCACTTTCTTTTACTCATCTCGTTTAGTAAAAAACAAGCGGCTTAATCTCGGAAATTATTAAACTGGAACGGTTGTCCTAGCTCGGCCCCTTTGACTAATTGAATGGCAGATTGTAAATCATCACGAGATTTTCCGGTAACACGCACTTGTTCGCCCTGAATTTGGGTTTGTACTTTGATTTTGCTGTCTTTGATTAATTTCACCAGTTTCTTCGCCATGTCGGTTTCGATACCTTGTTTTAATTTAATCTCTTTGGAATACAATTTGCCGTGGTGTTCGCTTTCCGCCGGAACGTCCAAAGACGTACTGTCAATATCTCGTTTCACGCAAGAACCGATAAGAATTTCTAACAACTGTTCCAGTTGGAAATCCGATTCTGAGGTAATTTTGATACTTTCGTTTTTTTCATTGAGTTCAATAACGGCCTCTACACCACGAAAATCATAGCGTGAGCTTAATACACGGTTGGCATTTTCTACCGCATTACGCACTTCGTGCATAGTGAGTTCAGATACAATATCAAATGATGGCATTTTTTATTCTCCTATTGATTTAAATTAGCAATATGATCGTTGGCACTGAGTAAACACAGTAACCCTGTTAAATCCGCAAAGTTTACCACAACTTGCGCCTGTTGTTGTACTTTTGGTTTGGCATGAAATGCGGCGCCAAGATCCGCAACGCTCATCATGGCAAGATCGTTGGCACCATCACCAATGGCCACGGTATTTTGCGGATCAATCTGAAATTGTTGGGTTAATTGTTGTAACACATTGGCTTTATATTGCGCATGCACAATATCCCCTTTAACCTTGCCGGTCAGCACGCCATCCACAATATCAAATTGATTCGACACCGCATAATCTAAACCGAGCATGTCTTTTAAATAATCTGCAAAATAAGTAAAGCCACCAGAGGCAATCGCTGTTTTCCAGCCCTGTTTTTGTAATTCAGTGATGGTGGTTTGTAACCCCTCCATTAAGGGTAAATGGCGGCGAACTTCGCTTAAAATGCTTTCTTTGGCGCCTTTTAAGGTGCCTACTCGACGGCGTAAACTTTGTTCAAAATCTAATTCACCTCGCATGGCGGCCGCCGTAATGGCAGAGACTTCTTCCCCCGTGCCGGCCAGTTTGGCAATTTCATCAATACATTCAATTTTTATCGCCGTACTATCCATATCCATCACCAACAAGCCCGCTTGGCTTAATTTGGCATGAAAGTTGATCACCGCCGCATCTAGTTGTAATTCATGGGCATAAGCAATAAATTCAGGCTTAAATTCGCCTTGAATTAACAGCACGACATTTCCGGCCATTTTCCAACCGTCAAAAATCTGAAAATTTTCACCGCACTTTTGTTGCCATGCCAGTAATTTTTCGAAAGTGAAATGCGGGCTAAATAAAATAGAATAACCGCTTTTTTCTGCCACCGGTTGATCGCTTAAAAGTGCGGTGGGAAAAGGCGACAATTTTTCAAGAACTGTTTGCATAAGAAATCCTGTTAATTTTTTATTGGAATGTTACAATCATACAATATTCTACATTATTTTGGGTAAATAACTTGCAAATCGTTAAACAGAAACTGGTCAAATCAAGTTTACTCTTGCTGATTGTTGGCTTGTGCCTCGGCGTGGTGGGGGTGATTTTATTTGGCGTGAAACAATTTCAAATCGGCTCACAATTAGCCAGTGTTAATCAAGTGGCCAATTTGTCCCATTTATTGGTGCGCCAACAAACCAACTTCTTTTCCATGCTGTTAGTCAATAATGCGAATACAGACAAATTAAGTGAAAATTTGGATAATCTCACCAAAGAAAATTTTGTCCTTGATGCCTCATTATACGCCACCAATGGCGCATTATTGGCACAAAGTAACCATGGTCCAACCTTCACCGACAAGTCGAATGATGACAAACTCACCCAACAAATCGTGGAACCCATTTATTCCACCAATGGCTTAGAGGGCTTTTTACGGGTAACCTTTGATGCGAAATACAGACAAACCACGCAAAGCAAGATTAACCAGATTTTTCACCAATTATATGGCGAATTATTGATTATTTTCTTAGCCGGCGTGATTCTCGCCAGTTCCGTACATTATTTTTTAGGTCATTTTCGTCGAGTCAAACGGCTTGAGCATTCTGCGGTGACGTTGCCCGTAAAAGCGACCAAAAGCAAGGCAAGCCAGAATTTCCACCGTCGTCGCCGGAGAATTTAATTCTTAATTATATTGTGATAATCAATACAATATATTATTAGCTTATCAATATTTAGCAATTAATTTCAGAATTTGTGTTCTACTTCACATTAATTTCTCTTTTGACGTTTTATAATGTTACCCAGATGTTAAGAAAATATGACATCCTTATTTAAACTATTTGTCAGTAACATTCCGTTCAGGAGGAAATTATGATTATTGGTTGTCCAAAAGAAGTCAAAGTACAAGAATACCGTGTGGGCTTAACCCCCGCCAACGTACAAGCCTATGTAGAGGCGGGTCATACGGTTTACATTGAACATAATGCGGGGGCTGAAATTGGTTTTAGCGACGCAGATTATCAAGCTGCCGGTGCCACATTAACGGATAAAGCCACGCTCTTTGCCAAAAGTGAGATGATCATTAAGGTGAAAGAGCCGATTGAAAGTGAATTCCACTATTTCCGTGAAAATCAAATTCTTTATACCTATCTTCACCTTGCCGCTGATCGTCCGCTAACAGAAATGTTGCTTGCGAAAAAAATTCAAGCCATTGCCTATGAAACCATTAAAACCCCAACCGGTTTGCCTTGTTTGGCGCCAATGAGTTCCATTGCAGGCCGTTTAGCCACCTTAGAATCCGCCAAATATAGCCAAAAAACCTTTGGCGGAAAAGGGATTTTATTAAGCGGTACGGCGGGTACACCAAAAGCCAAAGTGGTCATTCTCGGTGGTGGCGTGGTGGGCTTAAATGCCGCACAAATTGCCGTGGGCATTGGTGCAGATGTGACCATTTTAGATATAAATGCTGCTCGTTTAGCCTATATTGATCAAATTTTTTCAATGAAAATTAAAACATTGACCAGTTCTCGTGGTAATATTCTTAGTTTATTGCCAGAGGCAGACGTGGTAATTGGTGCGGTGTTAATTCCAGGAGCAAAAACACCGCACTTATTAACCCGTGACGATCTGAAATTAATGAAAAAAGGTTCTGTGTTAGTCGACGTTGCGATTGACCAAGGCGGCTGTTTTGAAACATCCAAAGCCACCACCCACGTTGATCCGATTTATGAAGTAGATGGCGTGATCCATTATTGCGTGGCCAATATGCCAGGTTGCGTCGCACGCACCTCTACGCTCGGTTTAACGGATTCCACCTTACAATACGGTTTAGAAATTGCCAAACTCGGTGTTGCGAAAGCCTGTCTTGCCGATCCCGCCTTGTTACAAGGCCTTAATACTTACGGCGGTCACTGTACTTTCAAAGGGGTGACGGATGCGTTAGATTTAGACTATGTGGATCCAAAAACAGCTTTAACCCATTAATTTTTAATTAAATTTTAACCGCTCTTTCCGCTATGTTTATCACATCGTGGAAAGTGTGCTTTATCTAGGAAAGAGGAATCTTATGTCGGTAAATGGAACAGAAAAACGTCAAACATGGTCAAGTCGCTTAACCTATGTGCTGACGGTGGCAGGCGCTACTGTGGGCTTTGGGGCGACTTGGCGTTTCCCGTATTTAGTCGGGGAAAACGGCGGTGGTGCTTATGTCTTGTTGTTTTGCATTGCCATGATTGTCATTGGTATTCCCATGATTTTAGTGGAAAATGTGATTGGTCGCCGCATGCACAAAAATGCGGTGGATGCGTTTAGTGGCACCGCGAATGGCAAACCCATTCATGCGGGTTGGAAAATCTTAGGTTATATGGGATTATTAGGCTCCTTTGGTATTTTGGCCTATTACATGGTATTAGGCGGTTGGGTGCTCACTTACATTGGGAGCATTATTAACGGTTCTTTGGATTTATCCTCCCCCGTTAGCCCAGACACCACAGCACAATTTTTCACCACCTACATTCACAACAGCCCGTTGACCATTTTAGGTTATACTGCCCTGTTTGTACTGGCGAACTATATCATTCTAGCCAAAGGGATTATGGACGGGATTGAACGTTCGGTGAAATATTTAATGCCCATTCTGTTTATTTTCTTGTTGGTCATGATTGTACGCAACATCACATTACCGGGCGCCGGACAAGGGATTGAATTTTATTTGGTACCTGATTTTTCCAAAATCACCAAAGAATTATTTGTGTTTGTGTTAGGGCAAGTTTTCTTTGCCTTAAGCCTTGGTTTTGGTGTGCTAATTACCTTATCCAGTTACTTAGATAAAAAAGAAAATCTGGTCAAAACCGCCTCGATTACGGCAGTAATGAATACGCTGATTGCGTTAGCTGCGGGCTTTATGATTTTCCCCTCCTTATTCACCTTTAACGTAGCGCCAAACTCAGGCCCAACCTTGGTATTCCAAAGTTTGCCAATCGTCTTTTCCCACATGTGGAGCGGTTCCATCTTTGCGGTGATTTTCTTTGGCTTATTAATCATTGCAGCATTAACCACCTCATTAACCATTTATGAAGTGTTAATTACCGCATTACAAGAAAAAACCCGCTTAGGACGTAAAACATCCATTGCCTTAGTATTAGGCGGGACATTCTTATTGGGCAATATTCCCTCTGTATTAGGCGATAATGAATGGAGCAATGTCACCATTATCGGACGCAGTATTTTTGACGCTTTCGATTATATCAGTGGCAATATTCTGTTTATTTTAACCGCACTTGGCTGTGCCTTATTTGTGGGTTTTGTGTTAAAAGACGAAGCCAAACAAGAGTTAAATGCCGGTGAAAAACTCACCACGATTTGGTTTAACTATGTGAAATATGTCATTCCAATTTTGATTTTGGTGATTTTTGTGTATTCGTTATAGATATTATAGAGGAGTGAAAAAGGCTATTCCCTTATAAGAATAGCCTTTTTGTTGATAAACTGCGGTGAAAATCACACAAGATTTTCCCTATTTCCAGAACTGCCACCAACGTTTGGCACTGCCCTCTGGCGCCTCAATAATGGCGTTATTCACTTCTTGTTTCTCCACATCTGGCAACGGTTTATCTAAATCTGTACTGGTGACAATACCTTTGCTATCGAAATTCACAATAAAGTTGTGTTGCACAGGGTCTTCATAAGAATGTTGTTGTAAATAAACGTAGTACCACGTGTTATTACTAAAGGGATCGATTAACACAGGGGTACCCAGTAAATATTGCACCTGTTCTTTGGTCATGCCTGCTTGCACTTTTTGTACCGTGGAGGATTCCAAATAGTTACCTTGTGGCACGTCAATGCGATAAACAATTTTATTGACAGTTGAACAAGCTGAAACGCTTAAAGCGAGTACGATCACCGCCGTGATGGATTTTAACTGCATTTTTCTACCTTTTTATTAATCGTTGTTATGATTGTGATAATACCGAATCTGAACGCTATTGCCAAATTAATTTTTTACATTCCGCTGTAACTGATCACGCAAATTCGCGGGTAAGCCTTTAATCGTGAGGCTGTCATTTTGTTCGTCCCAAATAATGCGATTATTGATCAACGACGCATCAAAACTCAAGGTTACGCCTTTGCCTGAACCGGAAAATTTGGTTAAAGATTTTAACGCCGTTGGCACAGGCGGAATACTCTCTTCCAAGCCGTATTCTTGCTGTTGGGTAAATTCCACAAAAGGACGCTCATTTAGAGTAGGTAATTCTTCAGAAAGTTCCCGTAATTCAATATCATCACCGCAATTAATTTGTCCTTTGCAATAATCAAACACTTGCTTTTTCACGGCTTGTGTCTGCTCATTGTTCAATTCCCCCTGTTCGCAATAATCACTCACCGCTTGCAATAAACATTGATTTTGCACTTTCGGATTTAACCCCTCCTCAGCGCCAAGGAAATCCATAAAGAAATCGCTGATTTTGCGACCGACACGGCCTTTGATAAAAGTCAAATATCGGTTTGAGGTGGCGTTCACACGTAAATCCGTTAAATTAATCCGTGCGGCAATATCGAATTGGTTAATGTTCAAATATTGGGTGCGGTGAATTTCTAATTGTTCGTCCACTAACATGCTGATCCGACTGTCCAACAGCGCAACAAATAAATAATCCGTTGCCAAGAAATTATACTGACACAACACGAACGTACCACTTTCTGCAAAGGGATATTTGCCCAATTCATTGACTAACAGTTGGGTCGATTGATAGCTAAACGGTAAAAAATCCGTTTCTTTTTCCAGTAATCGATTGAGTGCCTGTGCAAAAACCGATTGTGCTTGGAACACACCATAGCCTTTGGCTTTGCTTTGATATACTTGATGTAATTCAAGCATTAATTGCTCCACTTCTGGCGTAATTGGCAACAAGGTTTCACGTAAAATGCTATCTAATTTCACCGGCGAAGTTTCGTCCTCACTGGCGGTTTTAATAATTTGATGTAATACAATTTGATTAACGGTAATGCTCATTTTTTCTTCTTTGTTATTTGAAAATAGTAAAATCCTGTTAATTATAACCGCACTTTGGCTAAAAATGTGGTAGTATTTGCAAATACATGATAGAAAATAAATACAATTATGGCTAGCAACTCAAAATATCAAGATAAACAAGTAGATGCAATCTTAAATGAAATGATCGCCGTGTTAGAAAAACATCAAGCACCGGTGGATTTGTCTTTAATGGTGTTAGGTAATATGGTGACGAATTTGCTGATCAGTAGCGTGGGCGTACAGCAACAACAGGCCCTCGCCCAAGCCTTTTCTGAGGCGTTAATCAATTCCGTCAAACCCACAAAATAACAAAGTTAAGAGTGCGTTATGTTTTGGATTAAAAATGGCAGACAATACCGTGAACAGACGTCCCAAAAAATTTCTTGGGGACATTGGTTTGCCTTTTTTAATATTCTCTGGGCGGTCGCCATTGGCTCTCGCTACGCTTTTTTGATTGACTGGCCACATACTTTTCTCGGACGACTTTATTTCTTTATCAGCATTCTCGGCCATTTTAGTTTTATTGCCTTTGGTGCCTATTTATTGGTGCTGTTTCCGCTCAGTTTTATCATTAAAAATGAACGCACTTTCCGTGGCGTGAGCGTGATTATTGCCACCATTGCCACGACGTTATTGTTAGTCGATACTGAAGTCTTTTCACGTTTTAACTTGCACCTTTCTAGCGTGGTATGGAATTTGCTGGTTAACCCTGAAAATGGCGAACTGTCACGAGATTGGCAGATTTTCTTTACGCCTATGCCGTTAATGCTATTGGCGCAAATGCTGTTTTCCCGTTGGGCTTGGTATAAATTACGCAGTTTAGAACGGCAAAAATGGATCCGTGGCGTCGGTGTGTTATTGACAGGGTTGTTTATTACCACGCATTTAATCTATGCTTGGGCGGACGCTTATTTATATCGCCCGATTACCATGCAAAAATCCAATTTTCCGTTGTCTTATCCCATGACTGCCCGCACGTTCTTAGAAAAACACGGCCTATTAGATAAACAACAATATGAAACCACCTTAGATCAAGAGGGGCGTCCCGATACGCCAATGATCAACTATCCGAAACAGGCATTGAGTTACGAACCCGTTGAAAATAAACCTAATTTATTCATTATCACGGTGTCAGGCTTACGCCAAGATGCGGTGCAAAAAGAAAAAATGCCAGCGTTAACGGAATTTGCCGAAAAAGCGACGCAATTTACGCACCATTACACCACGGGCAGTAGCAATAATGCGGCGATTACCGGTTTATTCTATGGCTTAAATGCGAACTATACCGATAGTTTGTTAAATCACAAACAAACCTCGGTCTTGATTGAAAAAATGCAACAAGATGGCTATCAATTCGGGTTATTCTCTGCCACAAATTTTAAACCGAGCATTTTCCACCAAGCCTTATTTCATCAGATGAAATTACCCAAACTGAAGGCGAAAAATAGTCAAATTGATAATCAAAGTGCGGTGAAAAATTGGCAAGTTTGGTTTAAACAAAAATCGGCCGATCAACCTTGGTTTAGCTATTTGAATTTAGATATCGGTGAACTCACTCGTCAGCAACACTTGCCGACTGAGGCACAAGAACAAGCCTTTTATCAGGCGCAATTAACGCAATTAGATCAGCAAATTAGCCTTATCTTGGCCGATTTAAACGCTCAACAGGCATTGGAGAATACTGCCGTGATTATCACAGGCGAGCAAGGTTATTCGTTCCAAAAAACCGAGGGAGAATTGCTTAATTATTTTGCGCCAGAAGAAATTCATGTGCCAATGATTGTGGCGTGGAAAGAGTTAAATACTGGTGAGGAGGACAAACTCACCAGTCATATTGATGTGGTGCCGGCCTTGATGTATAACCTATTTTGGGTGAAAAACAGCAATGCAGATTACACCCAAGGGCATAATTTATTCGACCACACCCAATCACCAAGCGAGTGGGTATTGGTCTCTAATTACCGTTGGAATGTGATTATTACGCCAAATGGTACACAATATCATATTGATAATAAAGGAAACTATCAAAAATACGACCGCACTTATCAGCCAGAGTCGTCTAACCGTCCACCTTTGGGACTATTCCTTGATGTGTATCAGCAAAATTCGAGCTTTATGGAAAAATAACCATCAAAAAACGACCCTAGGGTCGTTTTTGTTTATGCTATTTTTTAAATATCTAGGCTTAATAGACAAAATGGTTGCTAAGTAGTAAATTAAAGCCTTATAGTATAAGGCTTTAACCTGCTTCCAAAATGATGCACAAAAAAATTGCCCATTTTGCTTAAAAAATACCACGAAAAAATACAGAATCAGAAATAAGATCCAACGTTTCAAATGCACATCTTGTGGGAAATTATTTAGCAATAATTCTTCTCTAAATTCTGCTCAAATTTGGCACGATTACTCTGTTAAAAAACAAACGTTAAAAGAGCTATCAGAAACGTACCAACGTTCAATACGAACCATTCAAAGACACATCAAAAAAGCCCCCAAATCGGTGCTTATTAAGCCTGAATTCACCCCTATCAATATCATCATGGATGTTACCTTCTTTGGACGTAAATTTGGGGTTATGGTTTTTATGAATTCGCTTACCGATACAGTGATCTATCATCAAATTGTCAAAACAGAAAAAGCTATTTATTACAAAGTTGTAATGAACAAGTTGCGAGAAAAAGGATATAAAATTCAATCCATTACTTGTGATGGGAAACATGTCAACTTTGCCAGTTTCATCAAGTTGTACTCGTTATGCGAAAGCTCACAAGGAAACCAAAATCTGAAGCAGGAAAAGAGCTACAAGAGCTGATAAAAACGCTTAAAAAAAGTACTAAAAAATATTTTATCGTAATCTAAATGAATGGCATCAGAAGCACAAAAATTACTTGCTAGAGCGTTCAGAAAAAGCTGAACAAAATGGTAGAAAACCGTTCAAACACAAGCAACTTAGAAGTGCCTATTTCAGCTTAAAACGACATGAAAATGTCCTGTTTACTTTTGAGAAATATCCTGAACTAAAGATTGAAAAAACAACAAATCGGATTGAAAGGCTATTTAAAGAACTGAAGAAGAAATTAGCTACACATAGCGGTTTAAAAACAAAGAATAAGATCTTGTTTATACAGGATTTTTTGAATAAGAAAAGTTGCTATTCAGTTAAAGAAAATGCTAAATAGCAACCATTTTGTCCATTATACCTGCTTTTTCAACGAATTATGCTGAATCGACACATTTTTTTCTTTATCTTGAAAATACTTGCCAATTTGTTCCGCAATATACACCGAACGGTGTTTTCCGCCCGTGCAGCCGATGGCAATGGTTAAATAACTGCGGTTGTTTTTTTCCAACATTGGCAACCATGTTTCGATAAAATGGCGGGTTTGGTAAATAAAATTATAGACTTCGGTATGCCGTTCCAAAAATTCAATCACGGGTTGATCGAGGCCGGTCATCGGGCGTAGCGCAGGATCCCAGTGGGGATTGGGTAAGAAACGCACATCAAATACATAATCGGCGTCAAGGGGAATGCCGTATTTAAAGCCAAAGGATTCCACCACAATTTTCAGTTCTTTATTATGATTGCCACGTAAGAAATTACGTAATTTTTCGGCCAGTTCGTGGGTGGATAATTCGGTGGTATCCACAATAATATTGGCTTGTTGATATAGCGGTTCCAAATAATCCCGTTCGGCATTAATGGCCACTTCAAGGGAAATATCTTTAATGGATGAAAGCGGATGAGGGCGGCGGGAATCACTGTAACGGCGGATTAAGACATCTTGATCCGTATCGAGGAAAATAATTTTAACCTGATGTTGGGTGGATAACAGGTTGATCATCTGCTCGAGGGATTCGGCTGAATCTGGTAAGTTGCGAATGTCCACGCTGACCGCAGCGAGCTGTTGATTTTTAGAGAGAATTTGGGCTAACTGGGGGAGGAGTTCAATGGGTAAATTATCGACACAGTAGTAACCAATATCTTCTAAAGCACGTAGGGCGACGGATTTTCCTGCCCCTGAGCGTCCGCTAACAATAATTAATTCCATAATTTATCTCAATAATGTGGTTATGTGGGTAAATCTGAATCTTCCGTTATTTTTTCATCAAACTGTTGGAAAACTTGCCAAATTTCCTCCGCACTTTGTGCTGCTCGGAGCTGTTTATGCAAGGCTTTGTCTTTTAATTTTTCGCTAAATTCCACCAACACTGGCGTATAATCGGGGCAAAATGCCTCGGGAATAAGAATGGCTAAAATGAGATCCACTTCTCGTTTATCCGCTGCGTCATAATCAATGGCGTGGCTTAATTGCAAAAATACGGCACAGACTTTATCACCGTTTGGCATGCGTGAACGAGGCATGGCAATGCCATTACCTATCGCTGTGCAGCCTAATTTTTCCCGATTAAATAGGCTTTCAAAGCATTCTATTTCGCCAAAATCGTCTATGTTGACTTGTTCGGCTAAGAGGTTGGCGGCCATTTCTAGTGCGGTTTTTTTACTCGTACAAATAACGCCTTGACGAATGGTTTCGGGGGTTAAAAGTGCGGTGAATTTTGTCATATTTTTCTTCTTTATAATTTAAATTGTTCACCGAGATAAACACGTTTAACCTGCTCGTTATTCATCACTTCGCTTGGTGTACCGGTGGCGATCATGTGGCCAGCACTGACAATATAGGCTCGTTCGCAGACATCTAAGGTTTCACGCACATTGTGATCGGTAATTAACACGCCTAAGCCTCGATTACGTAAGTCTGTGATGATTTTCTTAATATCGATCACCGAAATTGGGTCAACCCCCGCAAAGGGTTCATCTAATAAAATAAATTTCGGGTTAGCGGCTAAGGCTCGGGCAATTTCCACACGGCGACGTTCGCCTCCAGAAAGTGATTGGCCCAAGTTATCACGAATATGCCCGATATTAAATTCTTCAATGAGTTCATCGGCTCTTGCACGGCGTTGTGCGGTATTCAAATCTTTACGAATTTCTAGCACCGCCATTAAATTGTCATAGACGCTTAAACGGCGAAAAATAGAGGCCTCTTGGGGCAAATAGCCGATCCCTTTTTGCGCTCGATTGTGCATAGGTAACAGGCTAATATCTTCGCCATCAATGGTAATTTTGCCCTCATCATGGCGAACCAAGCCCACCACCATATAAAATGACGTGGTTTTGCCCGCCCCGTTAGGGCCGAGTAAGCCGACAATTTCGTTAGATTTGACAGTGAAACTCACGTCCGACACAACTTTACGGCTTTTATAACTTTTTGCGAGGTTTTCCGCATTTAACACAGACATAATTGGTGACCTTATTTTTTCTTATTCTCGTTTAATTGGTTTGGAATTAACACGGTTTTCACTCGATTACCTTTTGCGCTGTTGGCTTTAAGTTGTTGTTTTTTCACATCATAGGTAATACGGTCACCATTGATTTTGCTGTCTAATTGTTTAAGCTCTGCGTTGCCAGTTAGGGTTAAAAATTCAGCGCCTAAATCATAATGCACTTTATTGGCTTTGCCATCCACCGGTTTGCCGTTGTCTAATTTCTGGTGAAAACTCACTGGGCTACCAAAGGCCTCCACGGTTTCTTTTTTGCCCGAATTTTCTGGTGGGCGAGTGATGGTGACTTTGCTGGCTTTGATTAAAATCGATCCTTGGGTAATTACCACGTTATCCGTGAATGTCACCACGCTACTTTCCATATCTAAAGACTGGTTGTCAGAGGTAATGCTAATCGGTTGATTGGTATCATCTTTTAAGGCAAACACTGACACGGAAGTCATCATCATTGCCGTTAATAAAATAAGTTTATGGTGTATTTTTTGTTTCATCATTTGATTTACTAATCTCATAGTGTGTTTTGACTTGTTCTTTCAATGTCGCTACTTGTTGTTGCAAATTGCCGGTTAATTTTAGCCCTGTGGACGTAAAATTTAAGCCGTTAATTTTCACTTGTTTATCGGAATGAATGTCTTGTGTGGTTAAATTGACCACCGCACTTTCCGTTTCAATGCGTTGTAATTTAGACAAGGGTAACAAACTTTCGCCCAGTACATTTCCCTCTAAATACAACATATTATCCTTGCTTAAGGTGGCTTTATTGGCCTGCAATTTCCAACTTTCTTTTTGTTGTGTTTTTTCGTTTTCTATGTCGAATAAATACACAATCGGCGTTTGGAAATCCGTATGACCGTCATTTTCGTAATATTCTACTTTATCGGAAATGGCCACATATTGTTTTGCCCCCGTGGGCGAATATACCACCGTGCTCATTTTGTCACCGGTGTATTCGGGGCTTTCTTCTTTCTTGATTAATTCAGTTAATCCGCTATCTGTCTGATTTAAGGAATAATACCACCCCAATAAACTCAGCATAATAATAGCGAGAATCGCTGTCCAACGAATATTCATGTCTGCTCTTAAAATTCATGTAAAGTTAAACCCGTCGATTATAACATAGTTTTGCTAAATACAATCGTTAGTTACTGGAATAATTGCGTTTACCAAAAATCGCCGTGCCAATTCGTACCATGGTTGAGCCACAAAGAATCGCATTTTCCATATCACTGGTCATCCCCATGGAAAGCGTGTCAATTTGTTGTGTTGGCAAGGCTTTTCGCAGTTGCTCAAATAAGGCGTGCATGGCACTTAATGCCATTTTTTGTTGCGCAATTTTATCGGTTGGTGCAGGGATGGCCATTAATCCACGTAAACGTAAGTGCGGTAAATTTTCGAGATGTTTTGCTAAAGCCAACATGTCTTTCGGTTGAATGCCCGACTTACTTTGTTCATCGCTGATATTAATTTGGATTAATACATTTAACGGTGCTTTCCCCTCAGGTCGTTGAGCATTCAAACGATCCGCAATTTTGGCACGATCCAAGGTCTGCATCCAATCAAAATTTTCCGCCACGAGACGTGTTTTGTTGGATTGCAACGGCCCAATAAAATGCCATTCTAAGGCGACACCGACTGCGTTAAAATGTTGAATTTTATCCACGCCCTCTTGCACATAATTTTCACCGAATGCCCATTGACCGGCGTCAATCGCTTGCTGAATATCTTCCACGGTTTTGGTTTTTGATACCGCCAATAATTGTACAGAATGCGGTGAGCGGTTGGCTTGTTGACAGGCTTGTTCAATTTGCTGATGAATCTGATCTAAATTATTTTTAATTTGCATATAGCGAGCCTTTAATTTTCCTTAATTTTGAACCGCTATTTTAGCTGATTTCTAAAAAATAAGCACCAAAGATAATTTTTTAGTATTATTTTTTATTTTCTATTTGACAATGTTATAAAATTTCGGTATTTCTAACGTCAGTTAAAAATTTCGGAAAAAAATAATGAAATTAAACCGCACTTTTACCATGATTATGACCACCACCATTATGACGATGAATGGGGCGGGTTAGTGCGTAATCAAATTCAACAAAACCCGCAACAACGATAAAGTGCGGGTTTTTTTATACAAGATTTTAAACATTCACAACATTAAGGAAACATTATGCGAGTACTCAAATTTGGTGGCACATCTTTAGCCAACCCAGAACGTTTTTTACAAGCCGCAGAGCTGATCGAAAAAGCCCATTTAGAAGAACAGGCTGCAGGGGTTTTATCGGCACCTGCCAAAATCACCAATCACCTTGTCGCCATTTCAGAAAAAGCCAGTCTAAATCAACCTACCGAAGATCATTTTAGTGAAGCCCTTGATATTTTCTATCATATTATTAACGGATTACATGCAAAAAATAATAAATTTGATCTGGCAGGGACGAAAGCCTTAATTGATGCGGAATTTGCTCAAATTAAACAATTAGATAGCCAAATTCGTCAAGCGGGTAAAGTAGAAGATAGCGTCAAAGCGACCATTGATTGTCGTGGGGAAAAATTGTCTATTGCTATGATGAAAGCCTGGTTTGAGGCTTGCGGTTATGAGGTGACCTTAGTTGATCCGGTGCAAAAATTATTAGCCCATGGTTCTTATTTAGAAAGCAGTGTGGATATTACGGAATCCACCAAACGTGTGGATGCCAGTTCTATTCCAGCGAAAAATGTGGTGCTGATGGCAGGTTTTACTGCCGGTAATGAAAAAGGCGAATTGGTGTTATTAGGCCGTAATGGTTCTGACTATTCTGCTGCCTGTTTAGCCGCTTGTTTACATGCCTCAGTATGTGAAATTTGGACCGATGTGGACGGCGTGTTTACTTGCGATCCTCGTTTAGTGCCTGACGCTCGTTTGTTACCAAGTTTGTCTTATCGTGAGGCCATGGAGTTGTCTTATTTCGGGGCCAAAGTGATTCACCCACGGACGATCGGGCCATTAGTTGAACCACAAATTCCATGCTTAATTAAAAATACCGGCAATCCAGACGCTCCGGGTTCAGTGATTGATGGCAATGAACGTGTTTCAGACGGCCTACAAGTGAAAGGCATTACCAATTTAGATAACGTTGCTATGTTTAATGTATCGGGTGCCGGTATGCAAGGTATGGTGGGCATGGCCGCTCGAGTATTTTCGACCATGTCAAAAGCCGGCGTATCCGTGATTTTAATTACGCAATCTTCTTCCGAATACAGTATCAGTTTCTGCGTGCCAACGAAAGCCATGGAGAAAGCCAAAGCCGCATTAAACGCCGAATTTGCCCAAGAGTTAGCCTCTAAAGCCTTAGACCCCGTGGAAGTCATCCATGATTTATCGATTATTTCCGTGGTCGGTGACGGCATGAAACAAGCCAAAGGCATTGCGGCGAATTTCTTCTCTGCTTTGGCTAGTGCGAATATCAGCATTGTGGCCATTGCACAAGGTTCTTCCGAGCGTTCTATTTCTGCCGTGGTGCCGTTAAATAAAGCCATTGAGGCAGTGCGTGCGACGCACCAAGCCTTGTTTAATAATAAAAAAGTGGTGGACATGTTTCTTGTCGGCGTCGGCGGTGTCGGCGGCGAATTAATCGAACAAATCAAACGTCAAAGAGAATATTTGGCAAAAAAGGACATTGAAATCCGAGTTTGTGCCTTAGCCAATTCCAACAAAATGCTATTGAATGAAAACGGCTTGAATTTGGATAATTGGAAAGACGATTTAGCCAATGCCACTCAACCGTCAGATTTTGATGTGTTATTGTCTTTCATTAAGTTACATCACGTGGTTAATCCAGTATTTGTGGATTGCACGTCTTCCGATTCGGTACCAGCTTTATATGCTAGAGCATTAAGCGAGGGTTTCCATGTGGTCACGCCGAATAAAAAGGCCAACACTCGAGAACTTGAATACTATAATTTACTGCGTGAAAATTCACGTGGTACACAGCGTAAATTCTTGTATGACACCAATGTGGGTGCCGGTTTGCCAGTGATCGAAAACTTACAAAATCTGCTTGCCGCAGGTGATGATGTGGTAAAATTTAACGGAATTTTATCTGGTTCATTGTCCTTTATTTTTGGTGAATTAGAAACGGGCAAAACCTTATCAGAAATCACCGCACTTGCTCGTGAAAAAGGCTTTACTGAACCTGATCCAAGAGATGATTTATCGGGAACTGATGTAGCGCGTAAGCTATTAATTTTAGCTCGTGAAATTGGTTTAAACCTTGAATTAGCCGACATTGAAGTAGATAGCGTGCTACCAAAAGGCTTTAGCGAAGGTAAAAATGTCGATGAATTTATGGCTATGTTACCGCAATTAGATGCGGAATTTGCAGAGCGAGTCGCAAAAGCCAAAGCCGAGGGAAAAGTATTGCGTTATGTGGGTCAGATTGAAAATGGCAAATGTAAGGTGTCTATTGTCGCCGTGGACGGCGATGATCCTTTATATAAAGTGAAAAACGGTGAAAATGCGTTGGCGTTCTATACCCGCTATTATCAGCCAATTCCATTGTTATTACGTGGCTATGGTGCAGGTAATGCGGTGACTGCCGCAGGGATCTTTGCGGATATTTTAAGAACCTTAAAATCCTAAGGACAAACACAATGACGACATTACGAATTTATGCCCCAGCCTCCAGTGCCAATATCAATGTGGGCTTTGACACCCTCGGGGCGGCAATTTCACCGATTGATGGCTCATTGCTCGGCGATGTGGTGCAAATTGAAGACATTCCGCAAGGATTTGAGTTAGAAAGTGCGGGCTATTTTGTGCGAAAATTGCCAAAAGAGCCACAAAAAAACATTGTGTATCAAGCCTACGTGCTATTCAGCGAACGCTTTAAATTGCGTGGTGGTAAAACCAAAGGCTTGCGTTTAACCTTGGAAAAAAATATGCCAATTGGTTCGGGACTGGGTTCCAGTGCCTGTTCCATTGTGGCAGCCTTGGTGGCGTTAAATAAATTCCATGATGAGCCGTTTTCCAAAATGGAATTATTAGAAATGATGGGCGAATTGGAGGGGCGAATTTCAGGCTCCATCCATTATGATAATGTTGCCCCTTGTTATCTCGGTGGCTTGCAATTAATGGTGCAAAGTCTAGGCAATATCAGTCAAAAATTGCCTTTTTTTGACAGTTGGTATTGGGTGTTGGCGTACCCCGGTATTGAAGTCTCCACGGCAGAAGCTCGTGCCATTTTACCAAAAAGCTATACTCGTCAGGATATGATCGCCCACGGTCGCCATTTAGGCAGCTTTGTGCACGCTTGCCATACAGGGCAAGATGTATTGGCAGCCTTAATGATGAAAGATGTTATTGCTGAGCCTTATCGTGCCGCCTTACTGCCAAATTTCGCCGAAGTGAAACAGGCCAGCCGAGATTTAGGGGCGTTAGTCAGTGGCATTTCAGGATCAGGACCGACCATGTTTAGCATTACCCCTGATCTTGCGACTGCCACCAAAGTGGCAAATTACCTTGAAAATCATTATCTACAAAATAACGAGGGTTTTGTGCATATTTGCAAAGTGGATAATGCAGGGGCAAGGGAATTAGCGTAGAATAAAAATAACATTGTAGGGGCGTATTGCATACGCCCAAATCACCCAGTCAAATGAAGAAAACGACAGAATCGGAACAAAAATGAATTTATACAACATCAAACACCCAGAACAACAAGTCAACTTCGCCCAAGCCGTCCGTCAAGGCTTAGGTAAAGATCAGGGCTTATTTTTTCCAGCAACCATTCCGCAATTAAGCAATATTGACGAATTATTGGCATTGCCTTTAGTGGAACGTAGCCAAAAAATCTTAGCTGCATTAATCGGTGATGAAATCCCAGCCGACAAACTCAATGCTATGGTGAAAAATGCCTTTACGTTCCCTGCTCCCGTGGTGAAAGTGGCGGACAATATTTATGCTTTAGAATTATTCCACGGTCCAACATTAGCCTTTAAAGACTTCGGCGGTCGCTTTATGGCACAAGCCCTTGCTACCGTGCGTGGGGATGGCAAAATTACGATTTTAACGGCAACTTCAGGCGACACAGGGGCGGCGGTGGCTCATGCGTTTTACGGATTAGACAATATTGACGTGGTGATTTTATATCCGAAAGGCAAAATCAGCCCATTACAAGAAAAACTGTTCTGCACACTCGGTGGCAATATTCGCACGGTGGCGATTAACGCCGACTTCGATGCTTGCCAAACCCTTGTTAAACAAGCCTTTGATGATGAAGAACTCCGTCAAGCTATCGGCTTAAATTCGGCTAACTCGATTAATATCAGTCGATTACTGGCTCAAGTGTGCTACTATTTTGAAGCTGCAGCCCAGTTGAACACCGAACAACGCCAAAATTTGGTGGTGTCCGTGCCAAGTGGTAACTTCGGTAACTTAACTGCTGGCTTAATTGCCAAAACCTTAGGCTTGCCAATCAAACGCTTTATTGCCTCCACCAACGCCAACGACACGGTGCCACGTTACTTACAAACAGGCGAATGGCAACCCAATGCAACCGTGGCTACGCTATCTAATGCCATGGACGTAAGCCGACCAAACAACTGGCCTCGGGTAGAAGAATTATTTAAACGCAACGGCTGGCAGTTAAGCGAATTAGGTTCAGGAGCATTAAATGACGCTGAAACGGAAACCGCACTGAAAGCCCAATACGCTCAAGGTTATTTGTGTGAACCACATGGTGCGATTGCTTACCAAGTGTTAAAAGATCAGTTGCAAACAGGCGAAACAGGCTTATTCCTTTGCACCGCTCACCCAGCCAAATTCAAAGAAAGCGTAGAGCGAATTTTAGACATTGAATTACCCTTGCCAGAAGCCCTTGATAAACACAACAAATTGCCGTTATTGTCAGATGAAATGGACAATGATTTTGCCACTTTAAGAGCGTATTTGTTGAAATAATCAGATAAAGTGCGGTGAAAAAAAGCGAAAATTTTTAACCGCACTTTTTTTCATAAAGGAAGAAATGATGATAAAAGTTTACGGTATCAAAAACTGCGACACGGTAAAAAAAGCCTTAAAATGGCTGACCGATAATCATATTGAACATCAACTACACGACTATCGTGTGGACGGTTTAGCACCTGATTTTTTAGCTAAAGCAGAAAGCCAATTCGGTTGGCAAAATCTGGTTAATAAACGTAGCACCACGTGGCGAAATTTAGATGAAACGGTGAAAAAAAATCTTGAAAAAAACACCGCACTTCAAGTGCTTGTAGAACAACCTACACTGATTAAACGTCCGATTATTTTGCAAGATGGCGTGGCGTTAATTGGATTTGACCAAACTGAATATCAACACGCATTTAATCTGTAAAGATCACAGGGGATAATAGGTGGTTTTCCCCTGAATAAAATTCATTTTTGTGATCTGTATTCCAAAAATGACAAAGGAATATAGCTATTTAACATTCTCTTTTGTATTCTCTCACTTATTTGACATTCTTATTTTTTGTACATACAATTATTAAAGGATTCGTGAGCGTTTAGATGTTAATTAGTTATGATGAAAATAAACGAATTATCAATATTGCTAAACACGGTATTGATTTTATTGGCTGTGAAGTGATTTTTGATAATCCTATGTTAACCACTGAAGATAAAAGACTTTTTTATGGTGAACAACGCTTACAAAGCTATGGGATATTACATCATCAAGTTGTTTTTATGGTTTGGGTGGACAGAGAATTTCCCCATATTATTTCAATTAGAAAGGCGGATAAATATGAAACGAGAAAATTCATTGACATCATTTATGGATAAAAATGTACTGCTTGCCAACGCTCCTGATAAGGTAGTAAAAGATGACTCTGAGCAACAGTTTGATTGGGACAATGCGATGATGAGTTCAGATTTAAATGAGTTAAGAAAGAAAATAGGTCGCCCCTATTCGGTAAATCCTAAAAAACCTGTAACAATTCGCCTTGATGATAAGATATTAGAGTATTTTAAATCCACTGGAAAAGGCTGGCAAACTCGAATGAATAGTGCATTGCTTGAATGGATTGCAAGTCATTAATGCCACATCATCTACTCATAATATAGAAAAATAACATATTGAAAATAAAATGAAAAACGACATTCTCTCTCTCGCTCAAAATCTTATTCGCCGTCCCTCTATCAGCCCTGACGATCAAGGTTGCCAACAGGTGATTGCTGACCGCCTTGAAAAATTAGGCTTTAGCATTGAATGGTTTCCCTTTAATGACACCTTAAATCTGTGGGCAAAACACGGCTCAACCGCTCCGATTGTTGCGTTTGCAGGGCATACCGATGTAGTACCGGCGGGGGATGAAAGCCAATGGACGTATCCACCTTTTTCTGCAGACATTGTGGGTGATATGCTGTATGGCCGTGGGGCAGCGGATATGAAAGGATCGCTGGCGGCGATGGTGGTGGCGGCAGAAGACTATGTCAAAGCTCACCCAAATCATCAAGGCACCATTGCCTTGTTAATTACCTCTGATGAAGAAGCTGCCGCCAAAGACGGTACGGTGCGAGTGGTGGAAACCTTAATGGCTCGTGGTGAAAACATTGATTATTGCCTTGTGGGCGAGCCGTCTAGCTCAAAAACGCTCGGTGATATTGTGAAAAACGGCAGACGAGGATCGATCACGGGCAATCTCTATATTCAAGGCATTCAAGGACATGTTGCCTATCCCCATCTAGCTGAGAACCCTGTACATAAAGCGGTGCCCTTTTTGCAGGAACTGACCACTTACCCATGGGATAACGGCAATGAATTTTTTCCGCCTACCAGTTTGCAAATCGCCAATATTCAAGCGGGCACAGGCAGTAATAATGTGATTCCTGGCGAGCTTTTTGTGCAATTTAATTTACGCTATTGCACCGAAGTCACCGATGATTTCATTAAAAACAAGGTCGCTGAACTGCTACAAAAACACGGCTTAAAACACCGAATTGAGTGGAATTTGTCGGGAAAACCGTTTTTAACCCAACCGAATAAATTGGTGAAAGCGGTCGTTGATGCTCTTGAAAAAATCGTCAACATTTCACCGCAGTTAGACACAGGCGGCGGTACGTCCGATGCTCGTTTTATCGCCTTAATGGGCTGTGAAGTGGTGGAGCTTGGACCGCTTAATGCCACGATTCATAAAGTGGATGAATGTGTGAGTGTCAGTGATTTGGTGACATTAGGAGAAGTGTATCGGGAAATGTTGAGGAATTTACTTAACTAAAATAGTGAAAATAAATATAGTGGTTTAAAATCCAGTTGTGATATAATCCACTCGCTAGCATGGGGCTAGAAACAGCAAACCCCACGCTGGCGAGTGGGGCTTACAAAAAGGAACTGGATTATGACAGTTAAAATACTAATCCTCGTTATCTTATTAGTTATAGCACTACCTGCTTACTAATGATTTAACGTAAAGTCCTAGCAGTAGCTGCAACTACTGCTAGGCAGTTCCTAAATAATAGCGTTATGTTTACTAAAAATCAAGACAAAAATATGAAATTAACTATCGATCAATTAACCGGTAAATCTCGCACGCATTTAGTGCCATTGCCTTGTCCGCACTCGTCAAATCATTTTTTGCAACCGCAGGCGGTGAAAGCCTTTCAAGGGTTACAACAAAGTGCGGTGCAAAATGGCTTTAATTTACAGCCAGCCAGTAGTTTTCGGGATTTTCAACGCCAGCAGTTAATTTGGAATGGTAAATTTAACGGCGAGCGGAAAGTCCATGACGATCAAGGTAACCCACTTGATTTAAGCCCATTAGATGACTGGCAAAAAGCACAAGCGATCTTGCGTTGGTCAGCCATGCCGGGGGCAAGCCGTCATCATTGGGGGACAGAAATTGATTTTTTTGATCCTGATTTATTGCCAGTAGGGCAGAATTTGCAACTTGAACCTTGGGAATATCAACAGGGTGGCTATTTCTTTGAGTTGAGCCAATTTCTGCAAGAAAAATTACCGCACTTTGATTTCGGTTTGCCGTTTATGCAACCCGAACAATATCAAGAAGTCGGGCGTGAACCTTGGCATATTAGCTATTTGCCTTTGGCAGCAGTGGCACAACAGCAATTTACCCCAGAAATCTTATTAGCCGGTTGGGAAAAAGAGAATATTGCTGGAAAATTTGTGTTAATCAACAAGATAAATGAGATTTTTGACCGCTTTTTGCGTTAAAATAGGCAGTCGTCTTGTAAACGAATCTGTCAAATAAGGAAACATAATATGTCAGAAGAAAAAAACTTTCCTTCCAGCAAAAAAAGAAATCGTAAAAAAGCACTATCTATTTTTATCGTTATTTTATTGTTAATTGCCTTAGCCACAGGGCTTTATTGGTTCTTTTTTGTCAAAGGCTATGAAACGACCGATGATGCTTATGTGAGTGGAAATCAAGTGATGATTTCATCACAAGTCAGCGGTAATGTTCAGCAAATAAATGTGGATAACATGGATTTTGTGCGAGCCGGTGAGCCGTTATTATCTTTAGATAACAGTGATTTACAGCTTGCTTTTGAACAAGCTCAAAGTAATTTAGCCAGTGCAGTACGTCAGATTTCACAATTAAATTATAGTATAAAACAACTTTCTGCCACGGTACAAAGTAAGACTGTTAGTCTTGAACAAGCACGTGGAAATTTACAACGTCGTGAACAGCTAAATAGAACCCAATCTATTGATAAAGAAAGTTATTTACATGCAAAAGAGGCGGTTGAATTAGCCAAAGTAGATTTACTGGCGACACAAAATCAATTAGCAGCGAACCAGGCCTTATTGCTTGATGTACCCTTAGAACAGCAACCTGCGGTATTGAGTGCCGTCAGCCAATTAAAACAGGCGTGGTTAAATTTACAACGTAGTCAAATCGTCAGTCCGATTGATGGCTATGTGGCACGCCGTTCGGTGCAAGTGGGGCAAAAAGTGGCGGTTGGATCGGCATTATTAGCGGTGATTCCAGTGGATCAAATGTGGATTGATGCGAACTTCAAAGAAACCCAGTTAAGACATATGCGACTTGGCCAACCGGTGAAAATCAAAGTAGATTTATACGGTGATAACGTTGAATTTAATGGAAAAATATCGGGGATTGATATGGGAACAGGCAGTGCGTTTTCCTTGTTGCCCGCACAAAATGCCACAGGGAACTGGATTAAAGTAGTGCAACGTGTGCCAGTTCGCATTGCGTTAGATCCTGAACAGTTGCAAAAATATCCGCTCCGTATCGGTTTGTCTTCTCAGGTGGAAGTGAATGTCCAGCAAACTGATGGTGAGGTATTACGAACCGCTCATGATCAAAACCAACAGCAAACCCGCTATTCCACATCAAGTTTAGTCTATGATCAAACTGCGGTGGAAAATTTAGTGAATTCGATTATTTCACAAAATACCTATTAAGGCGGTTGGCGATGCAAAAACCAGTTCATGGGGCCGCACTTGCGATCATGACCATTGCTTTGGCATTGGCGACCTTTATGCAAGTATTAGATTCCACCATTGCCAACGTGGCGATCCCCACCATTGCCGGTGATCTCGGGGCATCAAGCAGTCAAGGGACTTGGGTTATCACCTCCTTTGGGGTGGCGAATGCGATTGCTATTCCGATTACCGGCTGGCTAGCTAAACGCTTTGGCGAAGTGCGGTTATTTTTATGGGCGGTTTTTGGCTTTGTGGTGGCCTCTTGGTTATGTGGTATCTCGCATAGTCTTGGTATGTTGATCTTATGTCGAATTCTGCAAGGCTTGGCGGCCGGCCCGATTGTTCCCCTTTCGCAAAGTTTATTGCTCAATAACTATCCTCCAGAAAAACGTGGCATGGCGTTGGCATTTTGGTCCATGACCGTGGTGGTGGCACCGATTTTTGGCCCGATTTTAGGCGGTTGGATCAGCGATAATATGCACTGGGGTTGGATCTTCTTTATTAATATTCCGATTGGTTTAGCTGTGCTATTTATGACATGGAAAACCTTAGGCGACCGTGAAACCGCAACGGAACATCGCCCAGTGGATCTGGTGGGCCTGAGCTTACTCGTATTAGGTGTAGGTTGCTTGCAATTAATGCTAGATGAGGGACGAGAACTGGATTGGTTTAATTCCACCGAAATTGTGGTGTTAACCATTATTTCCGCTATTGCATTGATTACCTTGGTGATTTGGTCGCTCGGCGATGACAATCCAATTGTGGATATTTCCTTGTTTCAACAGCGAAATTTTGTGATTGGTTGTTTGTGTACGAGCCTTGCTTTTTTGGTGTATTTAGGCTCCGTGGTGTTACTGCCGCTGTTATTTCAACAGGTTTATGGCTACACCGCTACATGGGCGGGGCTGGCAGCCGCACCGGTGGGGTTATTGCCAATTTTCTTGTCACCGATTATCGGCCGATTTGGGCATCGTATTGACATGCGGATTTTGGTCACTTTTAGTTTTATTATGTATGCGGTAACGTTCTATTGGCGAGCAGTGACCTTTGAAACCGCAAGTACATTCTGGGATTTTGCATTACCACAGTTTGTACAAGGCTTTGCAGTGGCTTGTTTCTTTATGCCATTGACGACCATTACGTTGTCAGGTTTGCTACCACAAAAAATTGCCTCTGCCTCGAGCTTGTTTAACTTTTTACGGACCTTGGCGGGTTCCGTTGGGACATCCTTGACCACATTTATGTGGTATCGGCGAGAGGCTTTGCATCATACGAGATTAACGGAAAACATTACCCAATATGACTTCAACACGCATCAATACTATCAACAGATGGCGAATCTCGGTTTTAGTGATCAACAAAGCTCTATTCAATTAGCACAAACAATTTCAGGACAAGGTTTTATTATTGGTGCCAATGAAATTTTTTGGCTATCTGCCATGTTGTATTTGTCTTTAATTATTGTTGTGTGGTTTGCTAGACCGCCATTTGGGTCACGGCATTAGATAAATTATTGAAATGAGAGTCAAAAAAGTGCGGTGAAATCATCGCACTTTTTTGTTGATAGGGGTTATCTTTCCACAATGACACCCACTGAACGCGCTTGCGCCACCGCTTTCGGTTTATGCAATTCAATGCGTAAGGATTGAATACCATATTGTTGTTGTAACAAATCCGCCACTTTGTGTGCGACGGTTTCCACTAACTTAAACGGCTGACTTTCGACAAAATCAATGATTTTCTGCGAAATTTCCGCATAATCCAAGCAATATTGCAGATTTTCAGTTTCTACCGCTTGACGAAAATCCCACGTCATTTCAATATTAAAAATTAGCTTTTGCTTAATGGTCTGTTCCCAATCATAGGCGCCAATACGGGCAAAGGCCGTCAGTTCATGGATAAATATTTTATCTGTCATCTTATTCCTTAATATTTCAATTTTTCCACCGCAGTTTGGATATTTTCTGCTTGGGTAATGGCAGAAATCACAGCCACACCATCTGCGCCCGCTTGTTTTAATGTGTGAGCATTATACTGATTTATGCCACCAATCACCACAAAAGGCTTACTTAATGCGTAATCCTTTAATTTTTCTACAAATTCTACACCTAACACAGCGGAATGATCGGCTTTTGAGCCAGTGGGGAAAATCGGGCCCACACCAATATAATCAATCTCCCCTTGTTGTTGAGCGGCTAAAACCTGATCTAAGTTATTGGTGGATAAGCCAACGATCAGTTTGTGTTGCGTTTTTTCTAACACTTGCTGAATTGCCATATCCGATTGCCCGACGTGTACGCCATTTGCCCCAATATCCACGGCTAATGCGACATTATCATTAACGATAAATGGCACTTGATATTGGCGACATAACGCTAAGCATTGTCTGGCGAGCTGTTTTTGTTGTTCTGGCAGATGTGCTAACGAATGTTTACCTTTATCCCGAAATTGGAAACAGGTAATGCCCGCTTGCAAGGCTTGTTTTAATATCTCCAGTAGATTTTGAGCGGGATCACCCGACAAGTGTAGGCAATCTTGCGTACCCGCAATAAAATACACCGACAACATTTGTTGAATTTGTTGCTTATTGTTCATCTTGATACGCCCAATGGTTAGTCGGTCCGTGTCCATGACCGAGATTTAACGGGTGACTAATCGCCGCCGTGATATAGGCTTTGGCAGTGCGAATGGCTTGTTCAACGCTGTTGCCTTTGGCGAGTTCGGCGGTAATACAAGCGGAGAACGTACAACCGGTGCCGTGGGTTTGGGCGGTCGGGAAACGTTCGGCTTGTAGGCGGAATTGTTCGGTCGGGGTGAAAACCCAGTCCAAACAGACCGCACTTTGTGAATTGCCACTGTGTCCGCCTTTAATCACTACGGTTTCCACGCCCCATTGTTGTAATAAGCGAGCGGCACGTTCCGCACTGGCATCGTCCACCACTTTAATGCCCGTTAAGGCTTCCGCTTCAGGCAAATTCGGCGTAATCACCGTGGCTTTTGGCAAAATAAACTGTTTTAAGGCGGTCACGGCATCTTGTTGCAATAAAGATGCTCCACCTTTGGCGATCATCACCGGATCTAACACAATTTGAGGAAACTGATATTGCTCCAGATTTTTCGCCACGCATTGAATAATCTCCGCATTGCCAAGCATACCAATTTTTACTGCATGAATATCAAAATCTTCCGCCACGGCTTTAATTTGCGCAGAAATGGTGGCAAGGGGAATCGGGGCAATATCAAAGACACCTAAAGTATTTTGGGCGGTCACTGCAGTAATCGCCACCGTGCCAAATACGCCTCGCATTTGAAAAGTTTTTAAATCCGCTTGAATACCTGCTCCGCCACCGCTATCGGATCCTGCGATGGTTAAGGCTTGTGCTACTACGTTAGACATGATCAATCCTCGCTAATTGGTTAATTTTTTCAGGGGTTAAATCGGCTAATTGATTGATAAATTGTACGGCAAAATCGCCTAATTGATTGTGTAATCCTTGGGCGGCGAGTTCGCCAGCTACGGCATAGGCGGTGCAAGCCTCAACGCAAGCGTTAAATTCATCGTCTTTTTCCGCCACACCGAGAAATGCCCCAACCACGGCACCGAGTAGGCAACCTGACCCCGTGACTTTAGGAAATAGTGGCGTGCCGTTGGCAATTTTGGCAACCCGTTTGCCATCGCTGATATAGTCAATTTCACCGCTGATCGCCACACAACATTGGTATTTTTGAGCGGCGACTCTAGCAATGTCGGCAATATCACCTTGCCCCTCGACTGCGTCCACGCCTTTTGTTTGCCAAGCTACATCCGCCAAAAACGCTACTTCGCTCACGTTACCACGAATCGCAGAAATCTTAACCTGCTCTAAAATCTTCCGCACCGTGGCACGGCGATAGGCTGTTGCACCTGCACCCACTGGATCTAACACCACAGGTACGCCGTGTTGATTGGCGGCTTGCCCAGCGATAATCATGGCCTCCACATCAAAATCATGAATGGTGCCAATATTGAGCAAAAGTGCGTTGGAAAATTGTTGAATTTCTGCCGCCTCCTCCGACATGGTCGACATAAAAGGGGAGGCACCGAGCGCCAGTAATCCATTGGCAGAAAAGTTGGTGACCACAATATTGGTCATACAATGTACCAGTGGATTACGTTCTCGAACAAGATTTAAATACTTGAATTGCATAGAATTTCCTTTACCTATCCGTGAAAAGAAAAGATGCAGCATAATGGGCGGATAAAATGAAGATAGTTCCCTACGCCAGTATTAGCTGTATCAGGTTTTACGGGTATTTTCTCAGCCGCTATGTCGTCGCTATGTCGTCATAGTAGCACCCCGACTATGGGTTTAGTTTAGAATGGTTTTGAGTTTAAAACAAGCATAAATTGACTATTTTCTGGTTAATACCAAAAACCGCAGATCATAGGCATTCTGTTCATCTTTTTCCCGAAATTGTTCCACTTCAATATGCCACTCGTCCCAGTTAATCGCAGGGAAAAAGGTATCACCATCCAGTTCGGTTTGAATTTGCGTAAGATAAAGTTTGTCTGCTTGGGGAAAATATTGCTGAAATAATTGCCCGCCACCGATCAACATCATCTCTTGGTCAGGGTTTAAATCTCGAGCAAATTGCACCGCAGTTTCTAGGCTGTTTTGCCAAATAACGCCCTCCGCCTCAAATGGCTGGCGTGAAAGCACGATATTGGTGCGTTTCGGCAAGGGACGGCCGATACTTTCAAAGGTTTTCCGCCCCATAATGACCGTTCTTCCTTGGGTATTTTGGCGAAACCACGCCAAATCCGCAGGCAAGTGCCACGGCATTTGGTTATCTTTGCCAATCACCCCATTTAGGGTGGTGGCGACAATGAAACTTAATCCCATAGACTTATTCGCTATCAAACCAACCACGGATAAATTGAATGGAGAAGAACAAAGTAATCAAGCCTAAGAAATAGAAAATATAGCTTAAAATCGGCATACTTGGACTCGTGTCTGTTGCTTCTTTCATGGACACCATATTGCGGTATTCATCAAAAATCACTAAACGCCAGCCATAGTATTTCACTTCCACCATTTGCTTGTTGCCAGCAAAATTCGACGCTTTGGCTTGTAAATCCGCTGATCCAAATTTGAAATAGAACGGAAAACCCCAACGGGTATCTTCATTGCGATACACCATGGGTTTTTCTTCTCCCGCTTTTTGGGTATAAATATAATACACATCACGAGTTGGACCATCTGCTGGATTGGCTTTGGTAATCGGGCCGTCTTTATCCACTCGTTTGACTTCTACGCCGGTAATATAGGTCGTGTCGTAATGGGGGAAAATAAAATGGATACCCGAAAATAATACTGCGTGGAATAAAATCACCACCAAAAAGAGAAAATATTTGATTGTTTTACGCATAATAAAAGTTCCTATTAAAAGTCCCCCCTTTGGGAGAGGGGAAAGTTTTTACACCTCTATGATTAAATTCTAATCAATGTCCCAATTTCTTGATTTCATCAACAGGCAAGCCGACCGCTTTAGAAATAATCTCTAAATCCAATCCTAGAGAAAGCATATTCTTAGCACTCTTCCGTAACCCGTTTAGCTCTCCTTGTTGCATACCTTGCTGTATCCCCTGCAAAATCCCTTGCTCTGTGGCATATTCTAACGCAGAAAATTCATCCCATTTACGTTTTAAGCTCACATCATACATTTCTTTTTCTCCCTTGCTTAAATTGGTGTATTCGGCGATTTTAAACAATTTTTGGAAAACCGGTTTTTTTAAGAAAGCAGGCAATTTTTTTAAGTTCGCCATATTTTTCAATACGTATAACCACTTGTCCAAATCGCTTTCCAACGCATATTCAGCTTTGTGAAAATTCAGTAATTCAATATAGATGAACCCAAGTTTATCATAAAAAATTTCGCCTGTCTTTTTGTTGAATAGGCAAATATCGTGTAAATATTCATCAGTATCGGAAAAATGAAAACCGTCCATCAGGGCGATCACATAAACTTCAGAAATCGCATAATTCCAACCGCTGATTCCCCCTTGTGGCGCTTGATCGCTGATCAGTTTGCTACCATAGTAAATAGTGCGTTCTTTAAAATACGTTTGCTTGCTCCGTTGCACTTCAATAATAAATTGAGAATCATCATCTGTTGTGCAAGTGAGATCAAAGATAACATTGCCTTGTTCTGCGGTGTCGCCTACGTGTTCATTTTTGTTGTAAACCAAGTCTTTGATGATTTTCTTACCTTGAAATAATTCATTGAGAAAATCCATCAGTAAGTCTTTGTTAACTTCGGTACCAAAAATGCGTTTAAAGCCGTAGTCGGTGGTGAGATCAATATAGCGTGAGGGTTGTTTCATTGCTTGCTCCATGTGTTGAGTGAATGGGAGCATTATCAAGTGCGGTGGTAAATAGGCAAGATTTTTAATTCAATTCTGGAATCGAGATCACAAAAATAAAATTTTTTTGTGTTTTTTTAGGGGGGATTTCATGAGTTTTAACCCTCACCGCCCGAAAATCCTGACGGATTTTCTTCGTCCTCTCCCAAGGGGAGAGGCTGTTATTGTACCTGAATTTTAAACAAACGCTCAAAGTTTTTGGTGGTTTGTTCGGCAAATTGTTCTGGCGTTAACCCTTTTAAGGTGGCCACATAATCGCACACTTCACGAGTATAAGCGGGTTGATTTTGTTTACCACGATAAGGCACAGGCGCTAAATAAGGGCTGTCCGTTTCCACTAACAAGCGATCCAACGGCACATAGCGGATCACCTCCCGAATGTCCTCGGCATTTTTAAAGGTCACAATACCGGAACAAGAAATATAAAACCCTAAATCTAACGCTTGTTTGGCAAAATCCATGGTTTCTGTAAAACAATGAATGACGCCACCGCACTTTTCCGCCTGATTATCTTGCAACAATCGAATGGTGTCATCACCCGCTGTACGAGTATGAATAATCACAGGCTTATCTAATTGATTGGCCACTTGAATTTGGCTGGCGAAAATGGCCTGTTGCAAGGCTTTATTATCCGCACTGTAATAATAATCCAAGCCGATTTCGCCAATAGCCACCACTTTTTGATGTTGTGCCAACTGAATTAAACGCTCCACATCATAGGGTTCGTCCTCTAAATCCAAGGGATGGACGCCACAAGCAAAGGATACGTCATCACGGTGCGCCAAACTGTCCCGCTGCTTTTCAAAACGGCTTAATGTGACGCCAATGGTGAGCAAATGTTGTACGTCACGGGCTTTTGCCTTGTTAATCACATCATTCACATCTTGATGTATATTTTCATAATCCAGTGCGTCTAAATGGCAATGGCTATCTACAATAAACATATTTCCTCTTATTGTTCAAATACTTCTGTAATCAGTTTAGTTAAACCGTCTAATAAAATAATCTCTTGATTGGCGGCATTAATTTGAATTAAATCCAACCGCATATTTTGCACAATTTGATTGGCTCGTAATAATCCCAACATGGTCTGTTTTTGGCTAAATTGTTGCACGCCTCGGGCTAAATCCTGACAAATCCAATTTTCTTGAACGCCTAATTTATCTTTTAAGGCATCTGTTAGAAATGCTAATAACCAATCAATTTGATGAAAAATCAATTCCTTTTCAAATAGCGGCAATAATTCCAATGGCGAACGACGCACATAAAATACCCAAAATTGGCGTAAAAATTCTCGCCGTTTTTCCATTAAGCCTTGTTGTAAGAAAGTCAATGCTGACAACGGCCGTTGATAACTAATACGAAGTGCGGTGGAAATTTCTTCTATTTTTTCATTGGTTTGCGTTTGTAACCATTGTTCCGCCAACGCCGTCTCTGGCACATTGACTAACCACATTTGACAACGGCTGTAAATGGTCGCCATTAAAGGTGACGCCAAATCCGCTTGCAACAAAAAATAGCTATTTGGACGAGGTTCTTCTAACGTTTTCAAAATGGCATTGGCTGCTGCCTCGGTCAACCGCTCTGCACCTTGCACCCAGACAATTTTATTACCGCCTTGTTGAGCATGCTGATTGACGATTTCGTTAATTTCACGTACTTGATCCACACCAATATCTTTGTTCTCTATAGGCGCTAGCAAATGGACATCAGGGTGATTCCCCGCTTGGCTTAACTGGCAAGCATGGCAATGTCCACAAGGCTTTTCCGATTCGGTACAAATCAAAAACTTCGCCACCGCATCAATTAATTGCTCCACACCCACGCCCATTTCTGCCTTAAACAGCAAAGCATGATGGCCCCGCCCTTGTGAAAAAGACTGAGTAATTTGTTGGTAAGTGGGGGTGAGCCAAGGGTAGAGTGTTGTCATTTTTTCTGTATTAATGCCCGTTACTATATGAAAAGAAACTATACCCGATCTGTTCGGAGATAGCAAAAAATATAAAAAACCTGTTTTTGAAATTTTTTCAGAAACAGGTTTTGGTTTGTATTATGGGTAAGTTTATAAGTGCTAATTTAAATTCTTTTTGGCTTCTTCTATCAAATCACAAGCATCTGAATATCCGCTTTTGCAAGATTCAATTAGAAGATCCGCCGCTTTATCTGTATTTTTCTTTAGAGAAAAGTAAGTAATAGATAAATAAAATTTAGTTTCTGCATCACCGTATTTTGTTGCTTTAGTTAACCATTGCTCTGCTTTTTTTAAATTTTTCTTACAACCGTAGTCACTCAAACCCTGTAGATAACAAATGCCGATAGCTTTTTGAACTTGAGATGCTTGTTGAGGATCTTTCAGGTTTTTTACCTTTTCTTCTAGTAATTGAACAGGCGTTGTTGCTGCCTGTGTTTCCATTGAGAATAACATTAAGCCAGCAAGTGTAATGCCGAGTAATTTTGTGTGTTTTAACATTTGAATGCTCCTGTTTTAGACATCTAAAATATTTTGAAGATCTTGAAGTGTGGTTTTGTTAATATTTAACGAAGAAAACTGCTCTAATTCTTCGTCAATCTGTTGTTGAGCCTCTTCTAATAACTCGAACTGCTCATTGTCGTTATATTCTTCTCCGTCAGATAAGTCGGTGTCATAGGCTAACGACTCGCATTCCGCCAATAATTTGCCAAATTGTTCGACATCTTTTACTTGTAGATAATCGTCATGCAACTCGAAACTATTATCAGAAATATATTCTAATAGATCTCGCATTTCTTGATATTTATCCTCAATAACACCTAATAGATGGTAAATACTAATAGACATAAAAAAAACTCCATAGGTAAATGATATATTCAGTATCAGTAAAATTACTGATTAAAATGAATACTACCATTGTTTTTTTTTCGAGCAATATGTTAGACTAAAAAGTATAGAAATGAGTTAAATAAAAAGGAGAGAAAATGATATTATCAGCATTCCCTGTACTTTCGTACGGGGTTAGGCATTGTTGCGCCACGCTGTGGCTAGTTTATGTGGGTATATTAATGGCAACAGCATTAACAAACTTCTGCACTGCCGCTTTCACATCCGCAGTAACCTGTTCCAATGCTTGACCCGCATTAATAGTGGTAGCATTTGGATCTTGAGCAACTAATTCCAAATACCGCTCCCGAGTGCGGTGGAAAAAATCTAAATTTTGTTGCTCAATGCGATCTAGCTCGCCACGGCCTCTGGCTCGGGCTAGCCCTTGTTCGGGTTCAATGTCTAAATAAAGGGTAAAATCAGGTTTAAAATCACCGAGGACACTATTTTTTAGGTTAAGCATAAAATCTTGATCTAACTGACGACCGCCGCCTTGATAGGCTTGGGAGGACATATCGTGGCGATCACCGATAACCCATTTGCCTTGTGCAAGGGCCGGTTTGATCACATTTTCCACTAACTGAATACGTGCGGCATAGAGCATTAATAATTCCGCTTTGTCAGTGACAGGTTCTTCGGTTTCGTGTTTAATTAGTTGGCGTAATTTCTCTGCTAAAGGCGTGCCACCGGGTTCTCGAGTAAACACTAAATCGGTGATCCCGTTGGCATGCAGTTGTTCCACAATGGCGTGACGTGCGGTGGTTTTGCCGGCACCCTCTAAGCCCTCGAGTACAATAAATTTTCCAGTCATATTATTTTTTATCCGTTTTTTTGTTTTGTTTATACCAACGCAAATAGGCTTGCACGGCTTGATTGTGTTCGGCTAAATTTCGGCTAAATTTATGTCCACCGGTGCCATCAGCCACAAAATAGAGAAAATCGGTTTTCTCGGGGTGAGCTACGGCTTGCAACGCACTTTCGCTTGGATTGGCTATCGGTGTTGGGGGTAAACCATCAATCACATAAGTATTATAAGCGGTCGGGGTTTCCAAATCTTTTTTACGAATATTGCCGTTGTAATTGTCGCCCATGCCATAAATAACGGTCGGATCCGTTTGTAATTTCATATTGGATTTTAGGCGGTTAATAAACACCGAGGCAATGCGGCCACGTTCGGCTTGTACGCCACTTTCTTTTTCTACAATAGAGGCCAAAATTAGCATCTCATAAGGGCTTTGTAACGGTAAATCTTCATCTCGTTCCGCCCAAAGTTGTGCCAACAATTTTTGTGTACGGTCAGTTGCTCGCTTTAATAGGGCTAAGTCGGTGGAGTCTGGCACATAATTATAGGTATCGGGATAGATCCAACCCTCTAAAGAATGTTGGCTATTTTCAGGTAATTCAAGTAGTTGTAATAATTCTTGCGCAGTTTTGGCTTGAATGGAGGAGGCCAAGTGCGGTGCATTTTGTAGCGATTTCTTTACATCTCGCCAAGTTTCACCGTCCGTAAAACGTAAGCTAAATTGTGCCTCTTTCCCCTCATTTAGGATTGTTAAGACATCCGCAAGGGTATTCACCCCATTGAGTGAATAGGTGCCTGCTTTCACATTATTGAATTGTGGCTGTAATTTTAATGCCCAAGGCAACCATTTTGCGTCCGCCACTAAGTGTTCTTGCTCAAAAAGATCCGCCAGTTTTTTGCCTGTGGTGCCACGTTTCACGGTTAATAGTTGATCGGGTCGCACGGTGACAGCTTGGTTCACAACTTGTTGCATTTGGCGATAGCCCCAACCGCTGATAGCCAATGCCAAGACAACGAGAAGAAGTAAAAATTTTTTCATTATTTTTGTTTATTTCTTGAATTTAGACCAAATTTTGCTTTCTTGCCCACGCCATAAACGCTGAATATTATCATGATGGCGATAAATTAATAAGCAACACACCAAGGCGACAGGGAAAGTATATTCAGGTTTGAAATACCATACATATAACGGCGTTAATAACGCCGCAATTACTGCACTGAGAGAAGAATAACCGCTAATTAAAAATACCAACAACCAAGTGCCGATCATGGAACCAGCGACGCCCCAAGCAATCGGGGCAATGGAACCAAAGGCCGTCGCCACGCCTTTGCCACCTTTAAATTTAAAGAATATCGGGAAAATATGGCCTAAACAAGCGCCTAACGCCACCATACCTAATTCAAAATGGGTTAAGCCTAAATAATAACCCGCCCACACGGGTAACATGCCTTTTAACATATCGAAAATCAGCACCGCCAAGGCTGCCCATCGGCCACCTAAACGCAATACGTTGGTCGCTCCCGGATTATGCGATCCCACCGTGCGGGGATCGGGTAAGCCAGTAATACGGCAAATTAAAATCGCACTGGAAATCGAACCTAGTAAATAGGCAAATAGCATATAGAACAAGGCAAATAGGCTCATGGATTTTTCTCGATAAATAAATAATCCCTATTCTACCTAAATTTAGGCGGGTTAGGCTAATGATATTTTCGACAAACGCATAACGGTGTGACTGATCGGATTTTTGAAAAAATAAAATGAGGCCAATCATGCCTCATTTATGTCGTCAATTAGAACGTATTACACTGACTTGGATCGCCCGTTTTTAGCCCTCGTTGAAACCATTGTAAACGCTGTGCTGACGTGCCATGGGTGAAACTATCTGGCACCACATAACCTTGGCTGCGTTTTTGTAGTCGATCATCCCCGACCGATTCCGCTGCAGCAAAGGCCTCTTCTAAATCGCCTGTTTCTAATAAATTATTTCGAGCCGCTTGATAGCCCCAAACGCCCGCAAAACAGTCCGCTTGTAATTCTAATTTCACCGACAACGCATTGGCCTGCGACGGATTTTGTTGTTGTAAACGGTTCACTTTAGGCAAAATACCCAACACATTTTGCACGTGATGGCCGACTTCGTGGGCGATTACATAGGCAAAGGCGGTATCACCAGCGGCGCCTAATTGGTTTTTCATGTCCGCATAGAAAGACAAATCTAAATAGACTTTTTTATCATTGGGACAATAAAACGGCCCCATAGCAGCTTGACCCGTGCCGCACGAGGTTGAGGTGGCGCCAGAATATAACACCATCGTTGGTGCAACATAGCGTTGTCCGTTTTTGCTAAAATAACCTTGCCATGTGGTTTCGGTATCTCGTAATACCACACGAGAAAGTTCATTTAAATTTTGTTCATCTTGTGCCGATAATTTAGAGGAACTACTCATTGTACCGCCTAAACTGGCAGTATCAACACCGACTAAACCCGATAAATCCACACCATAATAAGCGCCCACTAACAACACAATAAAACCCAATACACCTGTTTTTTTACCACCACTGATTCTTGAGCCACTGCCACGTCTATCTTCTACATTTGAACTTTGTTCTCGACCTTGCCAACGCATAAATTTTCTACTCTCTCATAATCAAAACAGGGCTATTTTACCTGAAAAAGCAGCAAGTGCGGTTAATTTTTTAAAAATTTATAGACATCCGTGTAGGCTTTGGTTATTGTAGGCGAGGTTTTATTGGTTTCGACTGATAAATATATTTGTCACTATACAACAAGAAGGAAAGAAACGTGGGTTTATTTGATTTCGTAGGAAATATCGGTAAAAAAATTTTTGGTAAAGATGAAGATCCATCACAAGCGGTCACCAATCACATTGCGGAAGACAATCCTGGTATTGATAATGTCGCTGTAACGGTGGAAGATGGTGTAGCCAAAATCTCAGGCGATGCCACTTCAGCCAGTGCATTAGAAAAAGCTATTTTGATGGCTGGCAATATTGCAGGCGTGGAATCGGTTAACGTGGATGCGGTGAACCTTGCAAACGGTGAACAATTAGCCACCGAAGACGAATTTTATGTGATTCAAAAAGGCGATACTCTTTCTGCTATTGCGAAAAAATTCTATGGCAATGCAGCAAAATATCCGGCTATCGTGGAGGCGAATAAAGAAGTGATTAAAGATGCTAACAAAATCTTCCCAGGCCAAAAAATTCGTGTACCAAAAGTACTTTAAGCGACATTAAACGTGATTAAAGCATGACAAAGCCCACATAATTTTATGGGCTTTTTTTTGAATCCGTTTAAGCGTTGTCCATACGCATTTTTTCGCCACCAAATTCATCTAATAAATGTTCGGTTAACTTGGCAAGTTCGCCAGTCATTAACAAAAAATCGGCATCAAAACGCTGTGCCACATCTTCTTTTAAAATATCGTCATTCTTTTCCCGAATATTATCGGCAAATTTCAAACGTTTTAATGTGCCGTCATCATGTAACACAAAACGTAAATGCTCTTCCCATTCTAATAATAACTTGCTGATAAATTTATCTTTTTGCAAATGAGATAAAATTTCTTCGCTTTCTAAATCCTGATTTTTACAACGAATAATGCCTTGATTATCCGCCGCTTTGAGTTCGCCCTCATCAAGTGCGGTAAAAAATGTGGGTATTTTTTGTTGCACCAACCAATCGGTCATCACAATGGCGGGTTCATTGGCAAAAGCCAACGGCACTACAGGTAACGATCCTAATGATTTACGCAACAATGCCAAGGCATCTTCCGCTCGTTTATAAGAGGCCACATTCACATAAATTAAATTGGTTTCGGTGTTAATCCAAATCGCTGTTTGCTGATGTTTACTAAACGCTCGTGGCAACAATATGGCCACCACATCATCTTTCAATGCCTGTTTTTCGGTCTTTTTCAATTTGCGATTTTCTTTTTCTTCCAACTGACGCACACGTTCATCTAATTCTTGTTTAATCACGGGACTTGGCAAGATTTTATCTTCTTTGTGTGCCAACAATAGAATCTGTTTGCCGTTGGAAAAATATAATGCCTCCGATTCGCGCAACGGTTTAGTCCAGCCAAATTTACTCATGTCAGATTGGCTACAAGGGTGGTATTCATTTGGCGTTAAACTTTGTTGTAAATGGCTATCTGACCAATCCAGATTTTTGGTTAAGCGGTAAATAATGGCGTTTTTGAACCAGTACATAGGGTGTCCTTAGAAAAATAAGTTTGCATAATTCTAACATAATTTTATTGACTAAAGGATTAATCCTGTCGGCTCTATTTCTTAGAATAAGACGACAACGGCAATTCCGTGGTATTTTTTACGGTTTGCAAAATAATCTCGGTTTTGAGATTTTTGATACCAAGTGTGGTGGTGATATATTGTTTTTGTAGGTGGTAAAATTCGTCTAAATCTTAGGTTTGAATTTCCAAGACAAAATAAACGGTGTAAAAGGCTTTCCTGAAACAAGAATTCAGCATTGTATCGTGCATATGAGTTCGTAATATTTTGTACTAGAATTCGGTGATCGTTTAAATGATCACCTTTAAGTGAAATTGGTGTTTACACAAAATATGGGATAGGCTCTGCATTTAATTCTTACAAATAAACAATGACATTTCCAAAGCTAACAGCACACAAAAAAGTGCGGTGGAAAAACTCTTCATTTTTCCACCGCACTTCGTTCACTTCTATATAGCCTAATTATTTCACCACGCCACCACTGGCCTGTAAATCCGCATGATAAGATGAACGCACGAAAGGTCCGCAAGCGGCGTGTTCAAAGCCCATTTTTTCGGCTTCGTGGCGGAACATATCAAATTCTTCTGGTGGCACATAACGTTCCACTTTTAGATGGTGACGGCTTGGTTGCAAATATTGCCCAACGGTCAACATCGTCACACCGTGATCACGTAAATCTTGCATTACCGCCAAAATTTCTTCGTTGGTTTCACCTAAGCCCACCATTAAGCCCGACTTGGTTGGAATATCGGGAAACTCTTCTTTGAAAATTTGTAACAAGCGTAACGACCATTGATAATCTGCCCCAGGGCGAACTTCACGATATAAACGAGGGACATTTTCAAGATTGTGGTTAAACACATCGGGCGGATTTTGTTTCAAAATCGCTACGGCTTGTTCGATGCGTCCTCGAAAATCGGGTACCAAAATTTCCACTTTGCAACCAGGATTTAAGGCTTTGATTTCACGCACGGTAGCAGCAAAATGCGCAGCGCCACGATCGGCCAAATCATCTCGGTCAACAGAGGTAATCACCACGTATTTTAATTTCATATCCTGCACGGTTTCCGCCACTTTGCGTGGTTCTTCGGGATCCAATGGCAAGGGTTTACCATGTGCCACGTCACAGAACGGGCAACGGCGGGTACAAATGGCGCCCATAATCATAAAGGTGGCGGTACCATGATGAAAACATTCGTGTAAATTTGGGCAAGAGGCCTCTTCACATACGGAATGCAAACCATGACGACGCATGCCGTTCTTAATGCTGTCAATTTTAGCCGAACTGGCAGGCAGTTTGATTTTCATCCACGAGGGTTTTTTTAATAATTCCTGATCGGGATCGATATTTCTCACCTGAATAATAGACGTTTTCGCCGCATCACGGTATTTAACGCCACGTTCCATTTTAAAGGGAGTACCCATTTTATATCCTATGCTGTCTTTTTCAGATTAAAATTATGTTTAATTGTTAAAAATTTGTTGCGTATTATAGCCTAAAATTGCGGTAAAGTGTGCAACTAATTTCGGGGCGACTTTTTCGCATTCTGCTTCAACGGGATCCACAAAATCGGCGAGCTGGCACATTTCGAGTCCGGCATAACCACAAGGATTAATATAATGAAAAGGTTGCAAATCCATTTGAATATTCAAGGCGAGTCCATGAAAGGAGCAACCTTTGCGAATACGCAAACCCAAGGAACAGATTTTTTTCTCAATCCCCTGACAATCTACATACACCCCTGGGGCATCGGGTTTTGGATAAGCGGTCACATGGTAATCCGCCAGCGTTTTTACCACCGACTGTTCAAGCGCCGTCACTAAATCACGCACGCTAATATCATGACCCTGTGCTTTATGGCGTTTAATATCAATCAACACATACATCACCTGTTGGCCTAAACCGTGGTAGGTAATTTGTCCGCCTCGATCCGATTGCACCACAGGAATATTGCTTGCTTGCAATAGATGTTCAGGTTTGCCCGCTTGTCCTTGGGTAAATACAGCGGGGTGTTGGACCAACCAAATTTCATCTGGCGTATCTGCGGTGCGTTGGTCAGTAAAGGCTTGCATATTATGCCAAACCTCTTGGTAATCTTGCATGCCAAGTTGGCGGACGATCAAAGGAATATTCATTCAGGCCTCCGTTTTAAAGCACCATTCTGACGCCTTCAATTTTGGCTAATTCGGTATAAAGGGTTTCCACTTGCTCAATATTTTCTGCAATAATATCAATGGAAATGGAATTATAGGTGCCTTTTGAGCTGATATGCTCACGGGGTTTATAATCGCCTTTGGCGTATTTTTGCGTGGTGACCACCACATCATCCATTAAATCAGGGCGGTTTTTACCGACCACTTTAAAGGTAAAGGCACAAGGAAAGTCTAACAGATCTTTTAATTGTTGTTGTGGAATATCTGCTAAATTAATTTCTTTGACATTGATCTCTGCCATGATTTTTCCTTAAATTTGTTAAAAAAGCACCGCACTTCAATAAAAAGTGCGGTATATTTTCTGAAAGTTTTTTGCGAGTAATGCGTGACTTTAATTAGAATAAGCTCTTAATGGTTAAGATTAGCCAGTCCCATGCTCGGCCAAAGATACCGGCCTCGCCGACATCTTTCATGACTTGCACATTGACGGCGGCAATATCTTTACCGTCTAATTGATAAATCACTTTTCCGACATTTTGGCCTTTCGCTAATGGCGCCTCTAAACCTTTGCCATCATATTCTACACGCACTTTTAAATCCGCTTGTCGGCCTTTCGGAATGGTAATAAAACCATCTTGCAACATGCCCACAGCGACTTTATTTTCATCACCATAATAAACGGTTTTTTCTTCAATGGCTTTGCCCGCTTGTAAGGTTTTAATACTTTCAAAGCTGTTAAAGCCCCATTGTAATAATTTTTTACTTTCTACTTCACGGCCTTTCTGCGTTGCAACGCCCATCACCACCGAAATTAACCGCATATCGCCGTTATTGGTGGCGGAGGCAACGAGGTTATAGCCAGCTTGATCCGTATGACCGGTTTTCATGCCGTCCACGTGCAGAGTTTTATCCCATAATAAACCATTGCGGTTTGGCTGTTTAATTTTGTTAAAGGTGAAATCTTTCTCGGCATAAATTTTATATTCTTCTGGAAGATCACGAATAATATGCGAACCAATAATGGCCATATCACGAGCGGAAGAATATTGATTGGGATCGTCTAAGCCGTGTGGCGTGGTGAAATGTGTGTTTTTCAAGCCAAACTGATCCGCATATTGATTCATCAATTCAATAAATTTATCGGTGGAACCCGCCACATGTTCGGCCATGGCCACACAAGCGTCATTGCCTGAAACCACGATAATACCACGGTTTAAATCAGACACCGAGACTTGCTGATTAAGGTTAAGGAACATTTTAGACGAACCTGGGAATTTTTGTCCCCAACTACTTTCCCCAATGGTGACCGTGTCCGTTGGGCTAATTTTCCCCTGTTGAATCGCCGTCCCCACCACATAGCTCGTCATCATTTTGGTTAAGGAGGCGGGATATTGACGTTGATCAGGGTTTAGGCTCGCTAACACCGCACCCGAATTGTAATCCATTAAAATATAGGTTTGGGCGTTAATTTGCGGTGGCGCCATACCAAAATCGACGTCGGCGACACTGGCAAATGATAATGATAATAACCCCGCCGTTAAGGCAATTTTGGTGTTTCTAAGTGAATGTTGCAACATTTCAATAATCCTTTAAATGCTTAATTATGAACAAGATAGAGTTTTTCGACTTTCACATCAGCAATACCTGCAGTGATGATCCCCAATTTTGAGGCAGCCGAGGTCGATAAATCAATAATTTTTGTTTTGCTAAACGGCCCACGATCATTGATTTTGACGATCACCTGACGGTTATTGCGTAAATTGGTCACCAACACATGGGTACCAAACGGCAAAGTGCGGTGGGCGGCCGTCAATTTTGCCCCACTATAAATTTCACCACTTGCCGTGTGACGGCCATTAAATTTTTTATGGTAATAACTGGCTTTTCCTCTTTGTACAGTGGCTTTTTCGACCACGGCATATTGCTTACCATTATGCGTGTAAACTGGCGTTTTATTCGTTGTCGTTGGTTGTGCCTTAGGCGCAGATTTTGTCACCACAGTATGTTGACTTTTGCTTGCTTGCGCCGAGGAGGTACAGGCGGTTAAAAAAGCCGCTAAGAAAATGGCTAATAAGAGTTTTAATTTCATCATAACGTTCCCAAATGGATTATTCCCAATTTATATAGAGTATTAACATGGTCATTTAGTTCCCTTGCCCATACAGACTTTTTGTTTTATGGGTGTGAATGGACATGACCAAACCAAACCCCGCCATTAATGTCACAAAGGAGGTGCCGCCGTAACTCACGAGCGGTAATGGCACACCAACCACGGGCAAAATACCACTCACCATACCGATATTCACAAAAATATACACAAAGAAAATTAAAAATGTGGCGCCCGTTAAAATCCGCCCAAAGGCATTTTTCGCTTGCGCCCCAATGATTAATCCACGGCTAATAATAAAAAAATAAATCGCCAATAAAATTAACACGCCAATTAAACCATGTTCTTCGCTTAATACCGCAAAAATAAAGTCGGTATGAGGTTCGGGTAAAAATTCGAGCTGAGATTGAGTGCCCTCCATCCAACCTTTGCCCCACATACCGCCAGAACCAATGGCAATTTTTGATTGCAAAATATGGTAGCCCGCCCCTAAAGGATCTTTTTCAGGGTCGAGCAAGGTCAATACCCTTGTGCGTTGATAGTCGTGCATTAAATACAACCACATAATCGGAATAAACGCGGCTAATCCTAACACGGCGGCCAGAATGATCCACCAACTCATGCCCGCTAAGAATACCACAAAAATGCCCGACGCACTGACTAAAATCGAGGTGCCTAAATCAGGCTGAATGGCCACCAATAAGGTCGGGAAAATAATCATCATAAAGGCAATCAGGGTTTCTTTCCAATTAATCGGTTGTTGTCGATTGCCTAAATACACCGCCACCATTAATGGCACCGCTAATTTCACGATCTCCGAGGGTTGAAAACGGACAATGCCCAAATCGAGCCAACGTTGTGCGCCTTTACTGGTGGTGCCGATTAAATCCACTAACACCAATAAAATCACCCCCGCAATATACAAAATAGGCGCAATTTGTTGGTAAAACCTTGGCGGTAATTGCGCCATAATGAACATCACCGCAAAGCCTAAAATCACTTGAATCACCCGACTACGGAACATGTTTTCACTGCCACCCGAGGCACTATAAAGCACAAGCAAACCATAACCTGAAATCACAATCAAGCCAATGAGTAGCCAAAAATCGAGGTGTAGTTTGCCCCATAAATTGGGGATCAACGCCGGTTTTTCATTCATTCTGTTATCTCTGTTTCTTCACTTTTTTGCACCGCACTTTCAGGGGCAAGTGCGTTATCAACGTTGTCAGTTGGATCGATATTACGTTTTGGTAATCGTTGCAACAAATAATAATCCATAATTTGGCGCACAATCGGCGCAGAATTACTGGATCCGCCCCCAGCATTTTCAAGAATCATGGCCACCACCACTTTGGGCTCGTTATAAGGCGCATAGGCCATAAACCAAGCGTGGTCGTGCAAGAATTTTTTCAAATTATGGGCATCATATTTTTGCCCCTCTTTCAGGCTAAACACCTGTGCGGTACCGGATTTTCCTGCGGCGTCATAAGCAGCGCCCGCAAAGGCTTTGCGCCCCGTGCCTGAGGCACTATGAATAACGCCGTACATGCCTCGTTTGGCGGCCGCCCAAGCGCCCTCCGTGGGTTCGCTAATGTCTTCATACAACAATGGATCTTTATAGGGTTCCACCAAGGAACCATGAATTTCTTGCATTAAGTGCGGGGTATTCACACGCCCATTATTGATTAACACCGCCAAGGCTTTGGCTAATTGTAACGGCGTGGCCGTCCAATAACCTTGACCAATGCCCACGGGAATGGTATCACCCATCACCCAAGGTTTTTTATAGCGTTTTTGTTTCCATTCCCGATCTGGCATAATGGCAGCGGTTTCTTCTTTGATATCCACCCCTGTTGGCATGCCAAAACCGAATTTTTTCATCCATTCTGATAACCGATCAATGCCTAATTTATAAGCCACTTGATAGAAATAGGTATCAGAAGATTCGGTAATCGCTTTTTGTAAATCGGTATTGCCGTGGCCCGATTTTTTCCAGTCACGAAAACGTTTGGTGGTATTCGGCAACACCCAATAACCGGGATCAGACACGGTGGTACTGGTGGTGAGCACATTTTCCGTTAATGCTGCCACCGCCACAAAGGGTTTCACGGTGGAAGCGGGCGGATAAGCGCCCTGTGTCGCACGACTATACAACGGACGATCTTCATCCTCTAATAAACGTTTATAATCCGCCCCTGAAATGCCACCAACAAATAAATTATTATCGTAACTCGGGCTGGATACCATGGCTAAAATACTGCTGTCTTTCGGATCCAACACCACCACGGAGCCTTTTTGTTTGCCTAAACGTTCCATAATAAATTGCTGTAACGGCAAATCAATGGTGAGATGAATACTTTTCCCCGCTACCGGTTGTTGTTCGCTGAGTTTGCGAATCACCTTACCACGGCTATTAATTTCCACCTGTTCATAACCCGGTTTGCCGTGTAATTCATCTTCGTAATAACGTTCAATCCCCAATTTTCCAATGTCCGCGGTCCCCGCATACATGGCGTCTTTTTCTTCTTTTTTCAGGCGTTCGGCGTCTTTATCATTAATTTTTGACACATAGCCTAGAATATGAGTCATGGCCTCGCCGTATAAATAATTGCGTTTAAAATACGGACGAATGTCAGCACTCGGATAGTTATATTGATTGACGGCAAAACGGGCAATTTGTTCTTCGTTTAAATTGGGTTTTAACAAAATCGGTGTATAACGGGTCGAACGGCGACGTTCTTTTTTAAATTGGGCAATATCGTCGTCGGTCAACCCCACAATCATGCGTAATTCTTCAAAAGTGCGGTCTAAATCTTCCACTTTTTCTGGCACAATATACAAACCGAAAAAGGTTAAATTTTCCGCTAACAAGGTGCCATTACGATCATAAATCAAGCCCCTTGTGGGAGCGACAGGTAATAATTTAATCCGATTGCCATTAGAGCGGGTTTGATATTTATCGAAATCCACCACCTGTAAATGGTATAGATTGGTCAGCAACACCACCGCCAACACCAAGGTGCCGATAAACGCCACCAAGGCACGGCGCACAAATAAATTCCGCTCCGCACGATTATCACGGATCGGTTCATGCCGAGGTTTGGCAAATAAGGTGGCAAATAATTGAGTTAACCAACGCATAATCATTTATTCACGGTGATAAGGGTGGTTGGTACTCAGCGACCACGCCCGATACAGGCTTTCGGCCACCACCACTCGCACCAACGGATGAGGTAAGGTTAAGGGCGATAAGGACCAACTTTGTTCCGCTGCGGCTTTACATTCTGGCGACAGTCCCTCTGGCCCACCAATTAACAAGCACAGATCACGCCCATCATTTTTCCAGCTTTCTAATTGCTGGGCCAATTCTGCCGTGGTCCAAGGTTTGCCCGGAATATCCAAAGTCACAATCTTACCTTTCCCACAAACATTGAGCATGGCTTTGCCCTCTTGTTCCAAAATGCGTTTAATATCGGCATTCTTACCCCGTTTACCGGCAGCAATTTCCACCAATTCAAAGGGCATATCTTTCGGGAAACGCCGTTGATATTCTTCAAAACCGGTTTTCACCCAGTCAGGCATTTTGGTCCCCACGGCAATGAGCTGTATTTTCATAAAAGTGCGGTCAATTTTCGGTTAATTTTTACGCCCAAAGTTTTTCAAGCTGATAAAGTTCACGGCTATCGGCTTGCATAATATGTACCATGGCTTGGCCAAAATCCACCACCACCCAATCAGCCGTGGCTTTGCCCTCTTCGCCAAAGGTTTCAAAGCCGGCTTGTTTGCTTTCATCAATCAATTTCTGAGCGAGTGAAGCTACATGGCGACTAGATGTTCCGGTGCAAATAATCATATCATCCGTAATAGATGATTTCTTTCTCACATCAATGGCTTGAATATCCGTGGCTTTCAGATCATCTAATTTATGGAGTAAAAAATCGGTTAAATTCATATTGTATTTTCTATATGCTATTTAAAAGAGAGCAATTTTAACACAGGATTGAAAGGATAGGAAATGTTTGGTGCCCGCTAATAACGGTTTATAACAAGTGTATTGCCGAGTATAAGTGAGTCTAATGACTATCGCTCCCTTTTATCTCTGTCAGCTTTTCTTGTTGATATTTCTTAGGCGTATATTGTGTTACTTTGTAAAATTGTTTTGAAAAATAACTTAAATTATTAAAACCGCAGCTATATGCAATATCCGTAATGCTACCCGATGTATTCAGTAACATTTCTTTCGCTTTCTCAATTCTATATTCATTTAAGAAAGAAATTGGGCTTTGTTGAACATATTTCTTGAATAATTGACAACATTTACTACGACAAATATTGGCAGAAGATGCGATATTATCTAGTTTCAATGGGTGCATATAGTTTTGGTAAATAAACTGGGTCATTTTCTTTTGTAACAAGAGTTCCCTGACATCTTCATGTGGATTATTATCTATTTTTTCTTTAATGAGGTTATACCAATTTTTCCAGAAATAGCATGCAATAGCGATACAATCAAAATCAATAGATTGATGATGATGTATTTGTTCAGAATAGATAGCACCAAATTGTTCTATATTTTTTAAGATATTTTGATGTTGAATATTATGTTCGTATAGGCAACAGACATCTAAATGATAAGATGAGATAATTGGAAAAATGAAATGATGATATATTGGTGAATTTTCGCCTAAAATGTAAGGATTAATCAGGACACAAATAAAATGACAATCCCTATTATGACGGGAAAAACCATAGTGCATCGCTTTAGAATTAACAATAATGCCGTCATTCTTCTTTAAATGGTAAGTCTTACCATTAACATAATAATTCATCTCACCATCAATAATTTTGACGAGTTCAACATCATCGTGCCAATGACATAATGCTTTCATTCCATCAAAATAGGAAAGTCTGTTTTTTTGTATGCCAATATTGGTATAAGGAAGATAGGACTGAACGATTTCTGCCGCATCTTTCATCAGTTTTAATTCTATTTTCACCTTACCGCCAAAATACGATTTTGCTAAAAAATAGCGAAAATCTTGTTAGAAATGGATTAATATCATCTGATAATATCATAAAAACAATTTCACTAATAGAGGATAATAATGAACACGCATTTATCTTGTTACTGTCAGCCTATTGCTGAGGTGGGTATTTTAGGTGGGCAGATCACGCAATTTCAATTTAAGTTATCCCAACCTTGTCAAAATATTGAGATTAAACAATTAGAAGTCGCTATTTTAAGTGAAAATACGGATAATAAATGGGAAGGGTTAGAAATAACCAACTATCATTTTGACAAAATAAAACAATATTTACTGGTATATGTGAAGAAAGATATTTTCTGCCAGAAAACCAAGTTACTCAAATTCCTAGAACAAGAATTTAAGCAACAAATATGTCATATTCAATTTAATATTTCATTTGATCTCGTTGTAGATAAAGTACATTGTACTATTTCAAATCAACAGATTAAGATGCAGCCTATTAGAGTGTTGGAAGTCGAAAAATTCATCACCTCTACCTTTGATGATCTTCACTATAACTTATATCAACCAGAACCTAATAATGTTAAGCATCCACTAATCATTTGTTTACATGGAGGTGGAGAAGGGGGAATGAATGGATGCCATATTATTGCAGATAAAATGGTAACTTCTTTCTTACAACCAATACATCAAAAACAATTTGATTATCCCTATATATTAGCTCCCCAATGCCCATCATATTGGTTAGATGAATTTAAGTTTAAACAAAATAGATATTATGGTGTACGGGATTATACCGACACCTTGGTAAATCTAGTTAAAGAGATTATTCAGAAATATAATATAGATACAAGTAGAGTTTATGTTATTGGTGCATCAATGGGAGGATATCAGGCTTTACGTTTAATATCTTGTATGCCAGATTTGTTTTGTGCTGGCGTTATCTGTTGCCCAGCAAAAGTGCCGCTCTCCCATCAGTTAGATACATTAAAACATATTCCTTTATGGTTTATTCATAGTCAGCTAGATGATACCGTTCCTATTCAACATACCAATGCGATTGTAAATTATCTACAATCACACAATGACAATATTGAAAAAACTGATTATGCGAAAGTGATTATTCAAGATAGAGAGATAGATCCCCATTGTGTTTTTCTGGATCTTTATGAAGATCACATTAGCAATAAAAAATTATCAGTCTTTCAATGGCTTGCCTCTCAACACAAGGAGTAACTTATGAAAAATATCAACCCAGTGATCTACATTTCTATGATAGCTGCATTAGGCGGATTTTTATTCGGCTTTGATACGGCAGTCATTAGCGGCACAGTGGAATCAATTCGTAGTGCAGAATTTGGTTTTGCTCTCTCTTCAACAGAGTTAGGTTTTGCAGTCGCATCCGTTTTATTTGGTTCTGCTGTTGGTGCTTGGTATGCAGGCTTAGGTGCAATACGATTTGGACGAGTCAAGGTCATGCTAGTGGCGTCCGTACTTTTTTCTATTTCAGCTGTCGGCTCTGCCTTAGCGGTAGGTTTATGGGATTTCTCCTTATGGCGATTTATTGGTGGATTAGGTGTTGGTATCGCTGCCGTTATTGCACCTGCTTATATTGCAGAAGTTTCTCCAGCACATTTACGAGGAAGATTAGGCAGTTTACAACAACTAGCTATTGCGATTGGTTTACTTGTTTCTTTTATTTCTAATTATCTCTTAGCTAATACAGAACATTCTCCAAATGCGACCTTGTGGGGGGGCTTGCTCGCTTGGCGTTGGATGTTACTCGTTGAAGTCTTTCCTGCTGTGCTTTACGGTGTAATGGCATTAAAATTACCTGAATCACCACGTTATTTGGTGAGTAAAAATAAATTGACACAAGCCAAACAGGTTTTAGTTGATTATACGGGAGAATTAAATCCTGATGATAAATTACAACAAATTAAACAAAGTTTAGGTAATGTAGATGAAATTGTTTCAATTCGTAACGTACTATCCAAGAAAACAGGTTTTGTCCCTGTAGTCTGGGTGGGAATTTGTTTTGCTTTTGTTGCTCAATTTACGGGGATTAATATTATTCTCTATTATGCTTCATCACTTTGGAGTGCTGTTGGATTTTCACAATCGCTTTCTTTTGCGGTCCCTATTGGCACAACCATCATCGGTGTATTAATGACGATTGTAGGGATGTTGTTTATTGATAAATTAGGTCGCCGTAAATTACTCTTAATTGGCTCTATTGGTATGGGTATTTCTTTATGGATTACGGGGATTATTTTTACCAATGCGACACAAGGTGAAAGCGGGCTTGTTTTATCGCCTGTACTATCTTGGGCTGCATTGGTTAGTGCACATTTGTTTTATATCTTTTTCTGTTGCACTTGGGGTCCTGCATTATGGGTTGTGTTAGGGGAGATTTTCCCGAATGCGATTAGAACAACTGGACTTGGTGTGGCGACTTGTGCAAACTGGATAGGAAATGTTATTGTGACTTGGACATTTCCTCCAATGCTCCAATACTTTGGTTTAGCACCAACTTATTTCTTTTATGGTATTTGCTGCATTGGATCATTTTTTATGGTCAAATATCTTATCCCTGAAACCAATAATAAAGAATTAGAAGATATGTCATATGGAATTAGTCAGTAATTTTTAGATGCTGGTGCCCCCAACAGGACTTGAACCTGTGACCAATCGATTATGAGTCGACTGCTCTAACCGACTGAGCTATGGGGGCGGTTGAGAAGTGCGGTGATTATATGCAAAACTTTGATGTAAGTCTAGTTTTTCAAAAATATTCTGGCGGATTTGCAGAATTTTTTAGCATATTGCCAAATGATTGTAGTATTATTTCACCATGCACTGTTCAAGTGCGGTGCAAAAATGATTATTTTATCTAATTAAGGAGAATTATTATGTTTACGGGTTGTTTAACCAATGCTGATTATGCTCGTGGTTTACCAAAAGTGATTGTAGATGTCTGCGAACATTTAAAAACCTTGGATTTGGCGAGTTTAGAAAATGGTCGTCACGATTTGACCTCAGACATTTATATGAACGTGATGTCACCTGAAACCGGTTCATCTGAAAGCAAAAAAGCAGAATTACATCATGACTATATTGATGTGCAACTGTTAATCGAGGGCGCTGAAAATATTGAATATGGTATTGCTAGCCCCGATTTATCCCAATACGAACCCTACAATGCTGAAGATGATTACCAAGTTACCGCCAGCGAATTTGCCGACAAAAATACCATTTTAATGCGCCCGAATATGTTTGTGGTCTTTTTACCTTACGAACCGCATAAACCTTGTGTCAATGTGGACGGCAAAGTGGCAAAATTGAAAAAATTAGTGGTAAAAGTGCCGGTCACGTTGCTATAAGGTTCAGATGAAAGGCCTCTTCCTACGTATTATTGCGAGCTTTGCATTGTTGCTGTGGGCCATTGATATGGTGTTCCCATGGCAACAGATTATGCGCTCAGAATCCAATCATTACGCAGAAATTATTCAGCGCAAAACCCTTGTGGTAGGCACCATCAATAATCCGGTGTCTTATTTTATTGATGCCAATGGTGAAACGGGTTTAGAGTATGAACTGAGCAAAGCCTTTGCGGATTATCTCGGTGTGCAATTAGAAATTCGCACCTTAGAGAACAGTGAGGCGCTGTTTGAGGCCTTAAATCAGCATGAAATTGATGTTGCGGCAGCCAATTTGCTGTATCAACCACAAAAAAACGAACATTTCCAAATTGGCCCTGCCTATCATTCTGCCTCGTGGCAATTGGTTTACCGCCAAGGTCAACCTCGACCAAGCGGGTTAGATAAATTGCAACAAGAAGTGGTGATCGCAGGCGGTAATGAATTAGACAGTTTGTTGCAAAGCAAAAAAGACAGCTTTCCCGCCTTGCGTTGGTCCATTGATCACAAACAAAATCAAGAAGCGTTGTTGTTGCAAGTAGCGGATGGCAAAATTGCTTACACCATTGCCAACTCCCTTGATGTGTCAGCCATACAACAAGTGAAACCACAAATTGCGGTGGCCTTTGATGTGGCGGATGAATCCACGGTACATTGGTATTTGCCCAACAGTTCCTATAATGAATTGCAAGCCGCATTGTTGGATTTTATGCACAACGCCATTGAAAACGGTTTAATTGCTCGTATTGAAGAAAAATATTTTAATCATTTTTCCAAATTTGATTATGTCGATATGCGTTCTTATACTAATGCTATTGAAAATATTTTGCCTAAATACAGCGCACTTTTTGAGAAATATCAAGGGGAACTAGACTGGCGTTTGTTAGCTGCAGTGGCTTATCAAGAATCCCATTGGGATAAAGATGCTACCTCGCCTACGGGGGTACGAGGTATTATGATGCTGACTAAAGCCACGGCGGATTATATGAAAATCAAGGATCGCACCGATCCCGAGCAAAGTATCAAAGCGGGAGCCGAATATTTACACTGGCTGATGGCCCGAATGCCAGATAGTATTCCACAAGAAGATCGCATTTGGTTTGCTCTCGCTGGTTATAATATGGGCTTGGGCCATTTAATTGACGTGCGCCGTTTAACTAAAAATTTAGGCGGAGATCCCGATAATTGGTCTGATGTGAAAAAAAATCTACCACTATTGGCGGAAAAACGCTATTACAGTACCTTAAAATACGGCTATGCACGAGGTTATGAGGCCTTTCAATATGTGGAAAATATCCGTCGTTATATGAATAGCATTGTGAACTATCACCGTGTGCAAGAAAATCAAAGCAACGAAAGCCAACAAAACGACGTTGAGAATAGCGACAACCAACCCGAACAGTCCCAATAATTAGGAGGAATCATGGCATTCAAACGTAAACCTCAATTAAAGAAAGTGAAAAGATTTTTTACCGAACAAACCCGACGCACTACACGGATCCATCGTTTAAAACGAGCTAAACGGAGCCTTGCCATGCGCCATGAGGTGCTTTTTCATACACAGCAAGAAATGTAACCCTATTTACACCGCACTTTTCAGCAAAATAAATCAAAAGTGCGGTGTTTTTCCACAAATTTACTTGAATTCGCACCACAATTCTGTATAATCCTCGCCTTACAGTCACATCCTATTTTCGTTCCTTGCTTCCGCAAGATTGGTGACTGGTCTTACCGTCGGAGGCTGATTAACCCGTAAGGAGCAGTAATGCGTCACTACGAAATCGTTTTTATGGTTCATCCGGACCAAAGCGAACAAGTACCAGGTATGATTGAACGCTACACAGGTTCTGTCACAGAAGCTGGCGGTCAAGTACATCGCCTAGAAGATTGGGGTCGTCGCCAATTGGCTTACCCAATTAACAAATTACACAAAGCACATTATGTGCTGATGAATGTAGAAGCGCCTCAACACGTCATCGACGAGCTAGAAACAACATTCCGTTACAACGACGCTATTCTTCGTAACGTAGTTATTCGTACTAAGCACGCCGTAACAGAAGCGTCCCCAATGGTTAAAGCCAAAGACGATCGTCGTCCAGCTTTAGCTGAAGTTGAAACCAACGATTTTGAGGATGCTGAGGAGTAAGTTGAACATTGATAATCGTTTATCGTTAATCGGCACCGTTGCGGATTTACCCAAACGATCGAAAAGCCCAAATGGGATTGAACATTGCCGTTTTTATTTAGAACACCGTTCTGAACAAAAAGAAGCTGGACTACCACGTCAAGCATGGTGCAAAATGCCAATCCAAATCAGTGGCAATCAATTAATGCAACAGACTCAAAGCATTACGGTCGGTAGCAAATTATTGGTGGTGGGATTTATAAGCTCACATAAACAAGCCAACGGCTTAAGCCAATTAGTTTTGCATGCCGAGCAAATCGAATTTATAGATTAGGAGAGTAGCCAAATGGCACGTTATTTCCGTCGTCGTAAGTTCTGCCGTTTCACAGCGGAAAATGTCGTAGAAATCGATTATAAAGATATCGCAACATTAAAGAACTATATCACAGAGAGCGGCAAAATTGTCCCAAGCCGTATTACCGGTACTCGTGCGAAGTATCAACGTCAACTAGCTCGTGCAATCAAACGCGCACGCTATTTAGCGTTACTTCCATACACTGACAATCATCAGTAATCAAGGAGAACAGGGTAATGCAAGTCATTCTTTTAGATAAAATTGCTCACTTAGGTAAAGTGGGTGATCAAGTCAATGTTAAATCAGGTTTTGCACGTAACTTCTTAATCCCACAAGGGAAAGCAGTAATGGCAACCTCCGCTAACATTGAACACTTTGAAGCACGTCGTGCTGAATTTGAAGCCAAAGCCGCTGCTGAATTAGCAGAAGCACAAGCTCGTGCAGCACAAATCACCGCATTAGAAAGCGTGACTATCGTTTCTAAAGCAGGTGACGGCGGTCGTTTATTCGGTTCTATCACCACACGTGATGTGGCTGAAGCCGTAACGGCAGCCGGCGTGAAAATTGAAAAATCAGAAGTTCGTTTATCCACCGGTCCATTACGTACCACTGGCGATCACGAAGTTCGTTTCCAACTTCACGGTGAAGTATTCGCAGCATTAAACGTTATCGTTGTTGCTGAATAATAAGTAAATTGCTTAAAAAACCCAGCCAAAGCTGGGTTTTTTGTTTTATCGAAAAATGCAAAAAAACAAGGCGAATCCACTCGATCCGCCCTATTCTATTTTAGTCAAAGCAGTAAAAAATTAATAGACACCTTGTGCCAACATGGCATCAGCGACTTTAACGAAACCAGCCACGTTTGCCCCCACCACATAGTTAATATTTTTGCCCTCACCTGAACCATATTTTTTACAGTTGGCATGAATATCTAACATAATGCTGTGTAATTTGGCATCCACTTCTTCACGACTCCAGTATAAACGTTGTGAACCTTGTGCCATTTCTAAACCAGATGTCGCTACCCCACCTGCATTGGCAGCTTTACCTGGTCCAAATAATACATCAGCCGCTAAGAACGCATCAGTCGCTTCAATAGTGGTTGGCATATTAGCCCCCTCAGCCACTAATTGTACGCCATTGGCAATGAGTTTTTGTGCATCAGCTAATTCAATTTCATTTTGGGTGGCACAAGGCAATGCAATATCGACTTTTACTCCCCAAGGACGTTGACCTGCATGATATTCTAAGCCGAATTGTTCCGCATAATCTTTCACACGACCACGTTTCACTTCTTTAATTTCGATTAAGGCAGCTAATTTTTCTGCGGTGAAACCGTCTTTATCATAAACATAGCCCGATGAATCTGAACAGGTAACCACTTTTGCACCAAGTTGTAACGCTTTTTCAATCGCATATTGAGCAACATTACCTGAACCTGAAACAGAAACGGTTTTACCTTGGAAAGATTGACCTTTTTCCGCTAACATGGCTTGTGCAAAATAAACTAAGCCGTAACCTGTGGCTTCAGGGCGAATTAAACTCCCACCAAAGGAAAGCCCACGACCAGTGAATACGCAAGCAGCTTGGTTAGATAATTTTTTCATATACCCTGCAAGATAGCCCACTTCACGACCACCTACACCAATGTCGCCTGCTGGCACGTCAGTATCTGGACCAATATGACGATATAATTCTGCAATTAATGCTTGGCAGAAACGCATCACTTCCGCATCAGATTTACCTTTTGGATCGAAGTCGGAACCGCCTTTCGCCCCGCCCATTGGCAAGGTTGTTAAGGCATTTTTGAAGATTTGTTCAAAACCTAAGAATTTTAGGATAGATAAGTTAACTGATGGGTGAAAACGCATACCGCCTTTAAATGGACCAATCGCACTATTGAACTGCACACGGAAAGCACGGTTGACTTGGGTTTGACCTTTGTCATCTGTCCATGCTACGCGGAATTGGAATGCACGTTCAGGTTCAACTAAACGTTCTAATAATGCTTGTGAACGGTATTTTGGATTTTTTTCAATAAATGACCAAATAGAGGTAAATACCTCACGCACTGCCTGTAAAAATTCAGGTTGATGACCGTCACGTTGTGCCACGTAAGCTAAAAATTGTTCTAATGATGATACTGTGTTAGACATAATATGTTTCCTTTTTTAATATGAGTAATATGTTTGTTTACAATCGCTGTTTGAACAGCTCGGGTTCTACTATGCAAAAACACAATTCAAAATGCAATGCTTTTTTTCATCTTCTCAAAAGATAAATCAACACAACTAAATGAAAATTATTTTTATTCAGTCAATAAGTGCAAAAATTATATTTTTTCTAAATAAATTACAAAATAGGCTATTTTTGTTTAAAATAAGCCTTAAATAATCATTAAATTATATAGATAAAATTATTCATCAAACCAATATTAGATAAGATATAAAATAAACGATATTTATTTATGTTTTATTTAATTATTATGGCGTTTATATAAATATAATATTCGATATATTTACACAAACCCTTATTCAATCTAAGATGATTTTACCTATATAACGAAATAACAAAGTGCGGTGTAAAATCTGTTATTTTTCCCACCTTGTTAGCTAAAACAATTTTACTTTTACTCTATTTGCAGGAAGACAACTTATGACAACGCTATATGATCGCAGTGAAGTGCGTGAAAACTGCGGTTTTGGGCTGATCGCCAATATTGACGGCGTGCAGAGCCACAAAGTCGTACGTAATGCCATTTTAGGCTTATCTCGGATGCAACATCGTGGGGCGATTTTATCAGACGGTAAAACTGGCGATGGTTGCGGTTTATCTATTCAAATGCCAGAAACCTTTTTTCGCCATATCGCCGATGAGAATGGCTTTTCCTTAGCCAAAAATTTTGCGGTGGGTCAGATTTTTTTACCGCAAGATGAGAAATTAATAGCCGAATTTATTGAGATTATTAATCAAGAACTGACCGAAGAAACCTTAGGCATTGCCTATTGGCGTGATGTGCCAACCAATCCATCGGTTTTAGGCTCAATCGCTCTTGCAGATATGCCAGCGATCAAACAAGTGTTTATTAATGCACCGAGCGGTTGGCGAAATCAAGACTTACAACGCCGTTTGTTTGTGGCTCGTCGTCGTATTGAAAAACGTATCAGCCATGATGATTTTTATATTTGTAGTTTTTCTAATCAAACCGTGATTTATAAAGGTTTGTGTATGCCGAAAGATTTGCCGAAATTCTATACAGATTTAGCCGATCTACGCATGCAATCTGCGATTTGTTTATTCCACCAACGTTTTTCCACCAATACCCAACCCCGTTGGAAATTAGCTCAACCATTCCGCTATTTAGCCCATAATGGTGAGATTAATACCATTTCAGGCAACCGAGCTTGGGCGAGAGCAAGGGGTTATAAATATCGCACACCGTTAATTCCAGATTTACAAACTGCTGCACCATTCGTAAATGAAAGTGGTTCGGATTCTAGCTCGTTGGATAATATGTTGGAGCTGTTTGTGTGTGGCGGTATGGATTTATTCCGTGCCATGCGTTTATTAGTACCGCCTGCGTGGCAACATAACCCTGACATGGACGATAATCTGCGAGCTTTTTATGATTTTAACTCTATACACATGGAACCTTGGGACGGTCCTGCTGGGATTGTGCTGTCTGACGGTCGTTATGCTGCTTGTAACCTAGACCGTAATGGTTTACGCCCAGCTCGTTATGTGATCACCGAAGATCGCTTAATTACTATCGCATCAGAAATCGGTATTTGGGATTATGCACCTGATGAAGTGGTAGAAAAAGGACGGGTTGGACCGGGGCAATTATTAGTGATTGATACCAAAAAAGGGCGTTTAGTGCATTCCGATGAAATTGATAATGAAGTTCGCTCCAGACACCCTTATCGCCAATGGCTAGATAAAAACGTCAAACGCTTAGTGCCATTTGATCAAGTAGATGATAGCCAAATTGGTGCGACAACGTTAAGCGAACAAGAGTTATTGGTGTATCAAAAACAATTCTTATACGATAACGAAGAAATTGAGAATATCATTCGTGTACTGGGTGAGAACGGGCAAGAAGCGGTCGGTTCGATGGGTGATGATACGCCATTTGCAGTGCTATCTGAACGTCCACGAGTAATTTTTGATTATTTCCGTCAATATTTTGCACAGGTAACAAACCCACCGATTGACCCATTACGTGAAGCTCATGTGATGTCATTAAACACGAGTATCGGACGTGAAATGAGCGTGTTCTTTGAAGCGGAAGGAATGAGCCATCGAGTCAGTTTTAAATCACCGATTTTGGTCTATTCCGATATGCAACAAATTTTGGATTTACCACAGCAATATTATAAACACCAAATTTTAGACGCAACCTATAACCCCGATGAAATGAGCTTAAAACAAGCCATTGAAAATCTATGTGAAGAAGCCAAAAGTGCGGTGCAAAATGGTGCGGTTTTATTAACCGTATCCGATCGCAATATTAGTAAATTCTATCAACCGATTCCAACTGCCTTGTCAGTAGGGGCATTACAAAATCAATTAGTGTCTGCCAATTTACGTTGTGATACCAATATTTTAGTCGAAACTGCCGAAGCTCGCAGTCCGCATCATTTTGCGGTGTTACTTGGTTTAGGGGCAACTGCTATTTATCCGTATCTTGCCTATGAAACCTTAGGGCAAATGGTGAAAACGGGTTCAATCAAAAAATCCTTACGTCAAGTGACGGCAAATTTCCGTTATGGCATTGATAAAGGCTTGTACAAAATTATGTCGAAAATGGGGATTTCCACCATTTCATCTTATCGTTGTGCCAGATTATTTGAGTTAGTGGGTATGAGTTCAGAAATTACTGATCTTTGTTTCCCTGGCATTACTAGCCGTATTGAGGGTGCCAGCTTTGCAGATTTTGACCAGCAACTTAGTCAATTACGCAAACGGGCATGGCGACCAAGTCAAGATTTGGATATGGGCGGATTTTTGAAATTCAAACCGCAAGGGGAATATCACGCCTATAACCCAGATGTGGTGATAAACCTGCAAAAAGCCGTCAATAGCGGTGATTATGAGCAATACAAAGCCTATCGTGATGCTGTGAATCATCGTCCTGTGGCGACTATTCGTGATATGTTAAAGCTCAAAACCGATCCCAATAATGCGATTGATGTCGCACAAGTTGAACCAGCGGAAAATCTATATAAACGCTTTGACAGTGCCGCCATGTCTATCGGTGCATTAAGTCCAGAAGCACACGAAGCCTTAGCCACGGCAATGAACCGTTTAGGCGGTTATTCAAATTCAGGTGAGGGCGGTGAAGATCCGAAACGCTATGGCACTGAAAAAGTGTCTAAAATCAAACAGGTCGCCTCTGGTCGCTTTGGGGTAACGCCTGCTTATTTAATGAGTGCGGAAGTGATTCAAATTAAAGTCGCACAAGGAGCAAAACCCGGTGAGGGTGGGCAATTACCAGGGGATAAAGTGACCCCTTATATTGCACAATTACGCTATGCGGTGCCAGGGTCAACCTTGATTTCACCACCACCGCACCATGATATTTATTCCATTGAAGATTTAGCTCAATTAATTTTCGATCTCAAACAAATTAACCCGAAAGCGTTAATTTCGGTGAAATTAGTGTCTTTACCAGGTGTGGGTACGATTGCCACTGGCGTCGCCAAAGCCTATGCCGATCTGATCACCATTGCAGGTTATGACGGCGGTACTGGGGCAAGCCCATTATCCAGCGTGAAATACGCAGGTTCACCGTGGGAATTGGGTTTAGCCGAAGCACAACAGGCGTTAGTGGAAAATAATTTGCGTCATAAAGTGCGGTTGCAAGTGGATGGCGGTTTAAAAACAGGTTTAGATATTGTCAAAGCCGCCATTTTAGGGGCAGAAAGTTTTGGTTTCGGTACAGGTCCAATGGTGGCATTAGGTTGTAAATACTTGCGTATTTGTCACTTAAATAACTGTGCCACTGGTATTGCGACCCAAGACGAAACCTTACGCAGTAAACATTATACTGGCTTGCCAGAAAAAGCCATGAATTACTTTAAATTTATTGCACAAGATGTGCGTGAGATTTTAGCCCAATTAGGCGTGGAAAAATTAACCGACTTAATCGGTCGCACTGATTTATTGGAAATTATTGATGGTCATACGGGTAAACAACGTGGTTTAGATTTAACTAAATTACTCTATTCGCCACAAGTGCCAGCTGGCAGTGCAAGATATTGTACGCAACACAATCCACCATTTGACAAAGGTTTGTTAAACAAAGCGATTGTAGAACAAGCACAAGAGGCGTTAGAAAGTGGCTTGAATAGTGAAATGAATTTTGACGTGAGCAACCTAGATCGTTCTATTGGAGCAACGCTTTCTGGTATTTTGGCAGCACGTTACGGCAATCGTGGTAATCCATTGCAAGAATTTAATATTAATTTAACTGGTACCGCTGGACAAAGTTTAGGGGTATGGCTGGCAGGTGGCGTGAATCTGACCTTAACAGGTGATACTAACGACTACGTGGGTAAAGGTATGGCTGGCGGTCGTATAGTGATCAAACCGCACGCAGGTGTTTCATTCAAGGCGGAAGATGCCACCATTGTGGGCAACACTTGTTTATATGGTGCCACTGGCGGTGAATTATTTGCCTCAGGACGTGCTGGCGAACGTTTTGCGGTGCGTAACTCTGGTGCCTCCGCTGTGGTTGAGGGTATCGGCGATAACGGTTGTGAATATATGACTGGCGGTATCGTCACAGTGTTAGGCAAAACGGGGATTAACTTTGGTGCTGGCATGACGGGTGGATTCGCTTATGTGCTTGATACAGATGGCGGTTTTAAACAACGGCTTAACCCCGAATTAGTAGAGGGTTTAAGCATTGTAGATTTACCAACCCATCAAGAGCATTTACGTGGCTTAATTTCTCGCCATGTAGAATTAACTCATAGTGGTATTGGTGAACGTATTTTGGCTAACTGGGAACAATATGTTTCGCAATTTGTGTTAATAAAACCAAAAGCCAATGATGTTAATGGGTTATTAGGGCATAAACGCCGTACCGTGAATGAATTAGGTGCGTTAGCTCAGTAATAAAAATTTGTGGGATTTTCACCGCACTTTATTTAAGCCAAAGTGCGGTGGAAAAAGAAAAAATTTTTAAAGATTTGAAGGAATAAACTATGGGTCGTGGAAACGTCTATCAATTTATCGACTTGCAACGTGTGGATCCACCGAAAATTCCACTTAACGTAAGAAAAACCGAGTTTGTGGAAATTTACAATGTATTTAGCGATACACAGGCACAATCTCAAGCGGATCGCTGTTTGGAGTGTGGCAATCCTTATTGTCAAAACAAATGTCCGTTACATAATAATATTCCGAACTGGCTACGTTTAGCCCATGAGGGACGTATTATTGAAGCGGCAGAATTAGCTCATTCCACCAACAGTTTGCCAGAAGTCTGTGGTCGTGTTTGTCCACAAGATCGCTTATGCGAGGGGTCATGTACCTTAAATGACGGATTTGGCGCTGTCACCATTGGTAATGTGGAAAAATATATCACTGAAAAAGCCTTTGCAATGGGCTGGAAACCAACTATTAATGCCGTTCCAACGGGTAAAAAAGTGGCTATTATCGGTGCTGGACCTGCTGGCTTAGGTTGTGCCGATGTATTACTTCGTAACGGTGTAGAAGTCAGTATTTACGAACGCCAACAAGAAATTGGGGGCTTGCTCACCTTTGGTATTCCTGCATTCAAACTGGAAAAAAGCGTGATGACACGTCGCCGTGAGCTATTTACCGAATTAGGCGTAAAATTCCACTTAGGAGTAGAAATTGGCAAAGATATCACACTAGACGAACTGGTCGCACAGTATGATGCAGTATTCTTAGGTGTCGGTACCTATCAAGGCATGAAAGCAGATATTCCCAATGAAAATGCCACTGGCGTTTATTCTGCCTTACCATTTCTCATCGGCAATACGCAACATTTACTCGGCTTTGATGCCCCTGATTTTGTGAATATGCAGGGTAAACGTGTGGTGGTACTGGGTGGTGGTGATACTGCTATGGACTGCGTGCGTACTTCGGTTCGACAAGGTGCGGTGGAAGTAACCTGTGTTTATCGCCGTGACGCTGCCAATATGCCTGGTTCGAAAAAAGAATATCATAACGCTAAAGAAGAGGGTGTCGATTTTGAATTTAACGCGCAACCGGTTGAAATCGAAGCCGATCCACTGGAAATTCAAACCGATGCTTCTGGCAAAGTGACTGGCATTAAAATTGTCCGTACCCAAATGGGCGAACCTGACAACAACGGCCGCCGCCGTGCGGAAGTCATTCCAAACAGTGAAGAAGTGGTGGCATGTGATGCAGTGGTTGTGGCATTCGGTTTCGCCCCCCATGCCATGCCATGGCTTGATGCGGTGGGTGTAGAAGTGGATCAACGTGGCCGAATTAAAGCCAACGGTGAACTCACCCAACAAACCGCTAACCCAAAAATCTTCGCTGGTGGCGACATTACCCGAGGATCGGACTTAGTGGTAACCGCCATTGCCGAGGGACGCCGTGCCGCAGAGGGGATAATGGAGTATTTGGAGGTGTAACGCCTAATTTGTTCCCCAAGTACACAAACTGCGGTGGAAAAAGTTCATTTTTTTCACCGCAGTTTTTTTGATGCTGAAACAATTTAGCGAAGAACTTTTTCCAACATCCCCAGTCTAACTGTCGTCTTGAATTCACAAGGCATTATTTTTTATTTTTAATTAAGGTTTATTATGAAATTAACATCTACTCTCGGTACCACCACATTAGCCGCCACTGCATTTATCTTAACGGCTTGTTCAGCATTTGAATCTAGCTCAACAGCCACAGCGAGCTCAAGTACAGAAAGTACAGTAACAAGTGCAATGGCTAATTCTGCGGCAAACTCTGCGGCGAGCAATATTACCACAGCCGTCAACACCACCGTAAATAATGCAGCGTCTAATATCACCACTACCGTGAGTGACAAAGTCAACAACATGACCTCAACTACCACCTCTAAAATGGCTAACGCAACGACTTCTGTAAGCAACGCAAGTTCAACAGTCTCCAATGTGTCAAGTGCGGTCAGCAATGCGAAAACTGCGGTAACCAATGCAACAAATGCCGTAAGTTCAGTGAAATCCGCAGCAGGTTTCTAATACCTATTGCAATCAACATGAATATAAAAAATGCCTTGATTACTCAAGGCATTTTTGTTGGTTTAGACTAGCAATTACGCATAATACATTTCAAATTCCACTGGGTGTGGAGTCATGTTCAAACGTTCTACTTCTTTACGTTTCATACCGATATAAGTTTCGATAAAGTCTTTAGTGAATACACCACCTTGGGTTAAGAATTCATAATCTTTTGCAAGATTATCAAGAGCCTCCTCTAATGAGCTTGACACCGCTGGAATTTCTTTTAATTCTTCTGGTGGTAAGTCATAAAGGTTTTTGTCCATGGCATCACCTGGGTGAATTTTGTTTACCACGCCGTCTAAGCCCGCCATTAACAAAGCTGCAAAACATAAATACGGATTTGCGATTGGATCAGGGAAACGAGCCTCGACACGGGTTGCTTTCGGACTGGTCACCGCAGGAATACGAATAGATGCAGAACGGTTACTGGCCGAGTAAGCTAATAATACGGGAGCTTCAAACCCTGGCACTAAACGTTTGTATGAGTTTGTACTTGGGTTAGTAAAGGCATTTAAGGCTTTAGCGTGTTTGATAATACCACCGATATAATATAACGCCGTTTCGGACAAGCCCGCATATTTGTCACCCATAAAGATATTTTTACCGTCTTTACTTAATGACATATTACAGTGCATACCTGAACCATTGTCACCGGCAAACGGTTTTGGCATAAAGCAAGCGGTTTTGCCGTGTTCTAATGCCACGTTTTGCACGATATATTTGTAGATTTGAGTTTCGTCCGCTTTCAACGTTAAGCTATTGAATTTGGTCGCAATTTCATTTTGACCAGCAGTCGCTACTTCATGGTGATGTGCCTCAATCACTAAGCCCATTTCTTCAAGCAATAAACACATTTCAGAACGAATATCATGTCCGCTATCAATCGGTGCTACGGCACAATAACCGCCTTTTTTCAATGGACGATAAGCATTGTTGCCTTGTTCTTTGTATTTGCGGTTGGTGTTCCACATGGCCTCTTCGTCATCAATGGCGTAAGATACTTTATTTGGCTCCGTAGAAAAACGCACATCATCAAATAAAAAGAATTCTGGTTCTGGCCCAAACATGACATTATCTGCGACACCGGTTGAACGCATATATTGTTCGGCACGCAAGGCAATAGAACGTGGGTCACGATCATAACTTTGCATGGTGTTCGGATCATAGATACTACAACGAATAGAAAGCGTTGGGATTTGTGCAAAGGGATCCACTACGGCACTTTCTGGAATTGGCATTAAAAGCATATCGGCTTTGTTAATCGCTCGCCAGCCCTCAACGGAAGATCCGTCGAACATTTTGCCCTCTTCAAAGAAATCTTCATCAATGGCACTGGCAGGTAATGATACGCCGTGTTCCTTGCCTTTGATGTTCGTAAAACGAAGAAGAACAAATTTGATATTGTTTTCTTCGATAAGTTTAAATACGTTAGCAATCGCTTGTGTGTTTGACATAGAAACTTCCTTCCAAGTTAAATTTTAAGAGTCAGTAAATTCTTGCAATGTGGTTGCATAGAAAAAGTAACCAATTATTTCAAAGATAACAATAATATTTTTGGTTACATTTAACAAACAAACACTATTGTTATATTATATTTAAAATTAACGCCTTTCAATTAGATTATTTCTAATTTAATCCTTAACAGAAATGATTAATCAACTTCGTCAACAGTTGTTGTGTTGGTTTAATAAATTCTGCCGATAAAAATTCATCCGGCTGATGGGCTTGTTCAATGGAACCTGGCCCTAACACAAGCGTCGGACAAAGTTGTTGAATAAAGGGTGCCTCGGTGCAGTAGTTTACCACTTCACATTTTTCTCTCAACAATTTTTCCACCACTTGCACGACTTGTGCAGAATGCTCACATTCATAACCCGGTATCGGCTCATGCAAATTTCGCAAGGTGAGAAGATCACCATATTGTTCAAATAGCGGAGCCAATTTTTCTCGCAACATGCTTTCCAAATCCTCTAACTGCATAGCAGGCAAGGGACGAATATCAAATTGCAATTCACAACAAGCACAAATACGATTGACCGCATCACCGCCGTGAATTGAGCCGAAATTCATGGTGGGATAAGGAATGGCAAAATCGGCGTGATGATATTTTTCTTTCAGCTCATTTCGCATTTGCATTAAATAACCTGTGGCTTGGTGCATAATTTCAATGGCATTTACGCCTTTTTCAGGATCGCTAGAATGGCCCGACTTGCCAATAATTTGCAAGCCTTTGCCAATATGCCCTTTGTGGGCGCGCACTGGGCGTAAAGACGTGGGTTCGCCAATCACCGCACAATCGGGGCGAATATGGGCATGTTGAATAAAGGTTCTTGTCCCCAACATGGAAGTTTCTTCGTCAGCCGTGGCTAGAATGCGTAAAGGTTTGGTGAGTTGGGTTAAATCAATCTGCTGAATGGCATCCAGAACAAAAGCAAAAAAGCCTTTCATATCCGCCGTGCCTAAACCGTAAAATTTGCCATCTTTTTCTGTTAGCTTGAACGGATCAAATGTCCAACGCCCTTCATCAAAGGGAACGGTGTCCGTATGCCCTGCCAATAATAAACCGCCTTCTCTCTCACCATAAGTTGCCAGTAAATTATATTTGTCATTACTGCCCGCCACAGGTAGAATTTCCGTCTGAAAACCAAGATCTTTTAGCCAATTCGCTAACAATTCAATTAAACTGCGGTTCGATTGATCGAAGTTTTTATCAATACTGCTAATGGTCGGTATGGCAATCAGTTGTTGATACATTTGGATAAAAGAGAGATGTTTTTTCATTTAATTTGCCTAATAACAGTTGCTTTTTAAATATTTATGCAGAATAATAGCATAAATAATCACTATAACAAAAACAGGATTACATTATGACACAAAAAGCCATTATTGTCGGAGCCAGTGGCTATACTGGTGCAGAGCTTGCTCAAATTCTCACTCGTCATCCGCATTTTGATCTGGCAGGACTTTATGTTTCACAGCAAAGTGTAGATGCCAATAAACGCATTTCTGATCTTTATCCGCAATTACGTACATTCTGTGATCTGCCTTTGCGGCCGTTGCCTGAAGATTTATCCTTGCTAGCAAATGATGCCGATATTGTATTTCTCGCCACAGCACATGAAGTTAGCCATAACCTTGCCCCAATTTTTTTACAACAAGATTGCCAAGTATTCGATTTATCGGGGGCTTTCCGTGTCAATAATGCAGAATTTTACACCAAATATTATGGTTTTGAACATCAATATCCTGAACTTCTCAATTTTGCGGTATATGGCCTTGCCGAATGGAACAGTAAGCAGATTCAACAAACCGATTTAATTGCGGTAGCCGGTTGTTATCCAACGGTGTCACAATTAAGTATAAAACCATTAATTGAAAATAATTTATTAGATCTCAATCAATTACCGGTGATTAATGCGGTCAGTGGCGTGAGCGGTGCCGGTCGTCGGCCAGCCATTACTAGCAGTTTCTGCGAAGTGAGCCTGAACGCTTATGGTGTCTTTACCCACCGTCATCAACCTGAAATTGCTACCCATTTAGGCACCGAAGTCATTTTTACACCGCACTTAGGCAATTTTAAACGAGGTATTTTAGCCACCATTACGGCCAAATTAAAAGAGGGCGTCACCGACGAGCAAATCAGATCCGCTTATCAACAATATTACGCTAATTGCCCGCTCGTGCGAGTGTATGAGCAAGGTTTACCAAGCATTAAAGCGGTGGAATTTACCCCTTATTGTGATATTGGTTTTGCCACCCATAACGGGCATATTGTGATTATCGGGGCGGAAGATAATTTACTGAAAGGGGCTGCCTCACAAGCGGTACAATGTGCCAATATTCGTTTCGGTTATAATGAAACGCTCGGTTTATTTTAAGGATTTATCGCAATGATTAGACCTTTAGTGATTAAATTAGGCGGTGTGTTATTAGATACCCCTGCTGCCATGGAAAATTTATTCCTTGCCTTAGCAGATTATCTACAACAGGCTACTCGCCCTTTAGTTATCGTGCATGGTGGCGGTTGCGTAGTGGATGATTTAATGAAAAGATTAAACTTACCTGTGCAAAAGAAAAATGGCTTGCGAGTGACTCCAAGCGATCAAATTGACATTATCGTGGGAGCGTTGGCTGGCATTGCCAATAAAAAACTGTTAGCACAAGCCATAAAATTTCAGTTAAATCCTGTCGGATTAAGTCTTGCTGACGGCAATTTGACCAGTGCGGTGCAATTTGATCCTGAATTAGGTCATGTCGCCAATGTTCAAGCGAAAAACGCTACGCTGTTAGAGCAATTATTAACCAGCAAATTTTTACCGATTATTAGCTCTATTGCTGTTGATGATCAAGGGCATTTAATGAATGTCAACGCTGATCAAGCTGCCACCGCTATTGCGGCATTAATTAACGCAGATTTAGTCATGCTGTCTGATGTGGACGGCGTGTTAGACGGCAATAAACAACGTATTTCACAATTAACCGCAGCACAAATTGAACAATTAATTGCTGATAAGGTCATTACTGACGGTATGATTGTTAAAGTAAAAGCGGCACTTGATGCGGCACAATTATTACAACGTGGCGTAGATATTGCGAATTGGAAATATCCTGAAAAACTCACCGCACTTTTTGCAGGTGAGATTATCGGCACAAGAATTTATCCTTAACTGAAATAAAAACAAAAGGACAACACAACATGGCATTATGGGGCGGTCGCTTTACTCAAGCGGCAGATAAACGTTTTAAAGATTTTAATGATTCACTACGTTTTGACTATCGTTTAGCTGAACAAGATATTGAGGGTTCAGTGGGTTGGTCAAAGGCATTAGTGAGTGTCGGCGTTCTCACCACAGATGAACAAGCTCAACTGGAACAAGCATTAAATCAGTTGTTAATTGAAGTGCGCTCAAATCCGCTGGCAATTTTGCAAGATGATGCGGAAGATATTCATAGTTGGGTAGAAAGTAAGCTCATCGATAAAGTCGGCAATCTAGGTAAAAAGCTACACACAGGACGTAGCCGTAACGATCAGGTCGCCCTTGACATAAAAATGTGGTGCAAACAGCAAGTCACGGAATTGCAATACAGCGTACGTGAACTACAAGCCAAATTAGTGGCAACCGCTGAAAATAATCAACACGCCGTGATGCCTGGTTATACCCATTTACAACGTGCTCAACCAATCAGCTTTGCTCACTGGTGTATGGCGTATGTAGAAATGTTAGAACGAGATTATAGCCGTTTAGCAGATGCCTATCGCCGTATGAATACTTGCCCACTCGGCAGTGGGGCATTAGCAGGTACAGCCTATCCTATCGACCGTGAACAATTAGCACAAGATCTTGGTTTTGACTTCGCCACTCGCAACAGCTTAGACAGTGTTTCTGACCGTGATCATATTATTGAATTGCTTTCCACTGCGTCATTAAGTATGGCACACCTTTCTCGTTTCGCTGAAGATATGATTATTTTCAACAGTGGCGAGGCGGATTTTGTGGAATTATCTGATCGAGTCACATCAGGTTCATCACTCATGCCACAAAAGAAAAACCCCGATGCGTGCGAATTGATTCGAGGTAAAACTGGGCGTGTGATCGGTTCACTTATGGGTATGCTCACCACCGTCAAAGGCTTGCCATTGGCCTACAACAAAGACATGCAGGAAGATAAAGAGGGCATTTTTGACGCCTTAGACACCTGGCACGATTGCTTAACCATGGCTGCATTTGTATTAGAGGACATCAAAGTTAATATCAACCGTACTCGAGAGGCTGCACTCAAAGGCTACTCTAATGCGACCGAGCTCGCTGATTACTTAGTAGCAAAAGGCGTGCCGTTCCGTGATTCACATCATATTGTGGGTGAAACCGTGGTTTATGCAATTCAAGTTCAAAAAGGCTTAGAAGATTTAACCGTGCAAGAATTTCGTCAATTTAGTGATGTCATTGGCGAAGATGTTTACCCTATTTTATCATTGCAATCCTGTTTGGATAAACGTAATGCCAGGGGTGGGGTGTCTCCGTTGCGAGTGGCGGAGGCGATTGAAGAGGCGAAAGCGAGAATGAAAGGCTAATTTAGGCTTGGAATAAAATAGTGCGGTGAAAAATTTCAATTTTTTTTCACCGCATTTTGCTTTTGAATGACATCAAATAAAACAGTTACCGTAAAAATTTACCCATAAAACCAAATTTAGTCGCAGCACCTGCTACCGTTCTAGCTGTTTTTGCTTGTTTGTCTGGAATTGTATATTTTTCCTGATTATCATCGCTCGTGGAATCTTCAAAGTCTGCAGATTCATCGGATACTACATTAGGATCATCTTCATTCACCGTATATATAGCATCAAAAATTTCTGGCATCTCACGTCGAATTTCATTTTGATCTTCCGCCATTTCTTCTTCAGTATATCCATCAGCGGACTTACTAAAGGCATTAATCAACCTGTTACTCATGGGTCCTAAAGTAGCATAGGTTAATGCACCAGATAATACCCCTCCCAATACTGGGATAACTTTGGAGGCTCCTCGTTGCACAGTATCCTTGGTTATTTTAATCCCCACGTATTTTGCTATCTGTTTTAAAATTGGATACCATGCAGTTTTAGTTATAGCAGTTCTAGCCATATTCTTAATCATGGTATTACCAGCCGATACGGTAATTTGACGTAATAATGCAGCACTCCCAGCCACCCCTAACATTGTCCCCATAAAAATCATTAGCTCTGATTGAACTTTGTTCTCATCTAGTTCTCCACCATTCCATAAATCGCCATTACCATACAAATATGAAATCTCTTGAGCCAATTTTAAAGAAAAACCCCAAAATTGCATAGTATCCGCAGGAATGGTTGCTGCCATTGCTAATCCACCAGGTAATCCAGCCATAAATGAAGTCCCTGAACTTTGCCAACGCCTTTTTTGACATAGTTCCCGAGCGACACGTTCAATTTCATTTACCTTAAAGATTCCTGATTTAATCGGCCCTTCTGTTAATAATCTTGTATGCTGTTCAGGAGTTAAGTTGCCTTTGGGATCAAGAATCTCTAACAAAAAAGAGCTACGGTTTACTCTAATCATTGGGGTTTTCAATAGAGTTGAAACAACCGTTAAGGCTGTATTCGATACATTTTCTTCTGACATAAATACTCCCAAATCACAGATTAAATAAGCGAAATAATTATCGCTTTAGGATGGCTACGTAGAAAGAGTTGCTTAGCTTCAGATGCAGAATTAGCATAAATAACAGTATTCATAGTGGTTTTCTTACTGTCATCTGGATAGAAACGAATTGAAAATTTCATTTTAAATCTCCTTTTATATTGTTAATGATAAACTAAACTGCATTTGTATATTAATTGTTATACTTTGGTGATACAATACACAGTAAGTTATATTCAAGTACCTAAAAAGTTATATTATTATGAAAACTAATGAGAAAATTCGCAAATTAAGAGAAGATCATCAACTTACTCAAGAAGAAATGGCTGTCAAATTAAGTATGTCAAAGCAAGGATATGCAAAAATTGAACGTGGCGATACTCGATCAAATTTACATCGTCTTGAGCAGATATCTGCTGTCTTTGGTATTGATATTATTGATTTGCTTTCTTATGGTGAAGATTCTCGTATCCAATTTAACAATGTTTCCAATAATGAATCCGTAACTAATACCTATTTTTCTGTTGGAAAAGATGATGTGGTAGATGAAATTCAACGCTTACAAGCCATAGTTTCGTACAAAGATGAAATTATACAAGGGCTGAAAAATGAAAATGAGTTATTAAAAAGTATGAATGATTTACTAAAAAAGCAGCTAGGATAAGTTTCAAATAGTGCGGTGAAAAATTTCAATATTTTTCACCGCACTTTACGCTAATAAAAAGATAGTTAAGCTAAGTGAGTGGATTCAACGTTTTCTATGATCCAAGTGTGTAATAATGGACTATTAATGTGCAATACGCCGTGGCTGGTTTTACTGATGAGATCCTTACGTTGTAGTTTCCTAATCGCACTTTGCATTGTACTCACCTTTATCTCTTCTACCCCTAAGGTTTCTGCCATTTGCTCCCGAAATTCCGCACCATATACTGCACTTTGCCCTTTGGCTATCGCTAGTAATGTGAACTGCTCTATTGCCGTTAACTCTCGCCATTGTGCAGTAAAATTACCATTTTCTTGCATTTGTTCTAACCGAATTTGAGCCGCTTTTTCAAGGCTTAATGCGGGGTTGATAATCATATCTTGAATAATCGCTCGCATATACATAGGTGTATAGTTTAGGCGTTCAAATACTGCGTATAATGCGTGCTTATCTAAGGATTTACTCATGCGTTCTTGATACACATCAGCCAGAAAGTCAGTAAAATGTTGATCGAGATTCGGAAAATCTAACGCATGAGCGAAGTGGAAAAATGGGGCTTTCACATCGTTAAACATCATACGTAAACCGTTTGTGCTACTCCCTGTAAAAATGGTTTTAACCCGATTTTTATTTAAATCCAATCCTGTTCTTAGGCTACGAATCAGATAACTTGTATTGGGAATCCGAGCTAATTCTTGGACTTCATCTAACAATAGTAATGAGGGTCGATTATCTGCGGCAATGCACGCAATAATCTCGCTAATATTTGGTAATGTTTTTTCGCTTAATGTTCTTTCTAACCCAACGCCCAACAAGTCTATTTTGGTAAAGCTGCTAAATAAGGTTTTTACACCATTGCCTGTGCGTATTTCTTGAGCGAATTGATGTAATGCTTGATGAAAAGACTCGTCAGCATTGTTCGCACTATTGCCGTCCATAAAAGAAAAATAAAATACATTAAAGCCATCTTTTTCAGCAAGGGGAGCAATATCATTAATTAGAAATTCTGTTTTCCCCATACGACGTGGGGCAAATAGCGTAAAGGCGTGAGTAATACTTGCTTTTAAGCTCGCCAGCAATGCACTTGCTAATTCTGTTCTAGGAAAATATAAAGGATCTTTCATACCACATACCTTATTGTATAGAATTAGCCATTATTGTACGTCATTTTGTCTAATTAGACAAATCATGTCTAATCATGACTAATTGACTGAAAGTGATGTGGCATAGTACTAAATAGTGCGGTGAAAATCTCTCACATTTTTCACCGCACTCTTGTTTGTGTATAAAGTTAAATACTCTCCAACGCCACAGTTAAATCCGCAATCAAATCATTCACATTTTCTAATCCAATGGATAAACGAATTTGATTTGGGGTGACACCACAAGCTAACAATTCGCTTTCGGTTAATTGACCGTGCGTGGTGGTCGCAGGGTGAACAACTAAGGATTTTGCATCGGCGACATTAGCTAAATTTGAGAAAATTTCTAATTTATCAATCACCTGACGGGCTTCTTTGGCTCCACCTTTGACGTGGAAAGTAAAAATCGACCCTGTACCTTTTGGCAAGTATTTTTGTGCCAAGGCATAATATGGACTGTTTGGCAAACTTGGATAATTGACTTTTTCCACTTTCGGATGATGGCTCAAGAAATCCACAATTTTTTGTGTATTCTCAATGTGGCGTTCCACTCGTAATGACAGGGTTTCCAAACCTTGTAATAATAAAAACGCATTAAATGGCGAAAGGGCTGCCCCTGTATCACGCAATAACTGCACTCGTACCGCCACAATAAAAGCAGCTGCCCCAATATCTCGAGTATAGCTAATATTATGATAGCTCGGATCTTCATCCACAAATTGTGGGAATTTGCCTGATGCTACCCAATCAAATTTGCCCGAATCCACGATCACGCCACCAATGGTGGTACCATGTCCACCAATAAATTTAGTGGCAGAATGAATGGCAATATCCACGCCATGTGAGAACACATTAATCAAATAAGGGGTGGCAAACGTATTATCACACACCAATGGAATACGATGACGATGTGCAATATCCGCTACTTTTTCAAGGTCTGGAATATTAATTAACGGATTGCCTAGGGTTTCAATCAATACCAATTTGGTATTCTCTTGAATCGCATTTTCCACTTCTGTGAGATCTTCTACATTGACAAAGGTCGTTGTGATCCCATAACGTGGCAAGGTTTCTTTTAATAAATTAAAGGTTCCGCCATAAATAGTACTCGCTGCCACCACATGATCACCCGCATGGGCTAAAGCTAAAATCGCATAAGTAATCGCTGCCATGCCTGATGCCGTAGCCAACGCTCCAACGCCTTTCTCCAGTGCGGCAATACGGTTCTCAAACACTGCCACAGTGGGATTAGTAATACGAGTATAGATATTGCCTAGCTTACGCAAAGCAAATAAATCTTCCGCTTCTTGTGCATCATCAAATACGTAAGATGTGGTTTGATAAATCGGCACAGCTCGAGATTTACTGCTACTATCCACTTCTTGACCAGCATGTAATTGTAGGGTTTCAAAATGAAGTTCTGACATAATTTTTTCCTTTTTCTGATGATTTTTAATGAAATTACAACAGTTTTTATTCCAGTGCAATACAATCTGCATAGAATATTTTCAATTAAGATAAAACCATTCGTTCTAAAAAATCAATAAAAAACACCGCACTTTAACACCCCTCATACCCACTGGGGCCCCGTGTTTGCCGCCTGAAAAGGGGTAATTTGTAGGGAAATGGCGTCTGTCTGAGCGTAGCGAGTTCAGCCATTTTCCGTTAAGCAAATTAACCCTTTTTCAGGAAACAAGGCAAAGTCGGGGTGTGCTTTCTTTTTGCTTACTTTTTCTTTGCACAAGCAAAGAAAAAGTAAGTCGCCATCGGCGAAAACCGATATTAAACAAACCCAAAAAACCTGTTATAATCCCACAAAAAACCAAACAGGAAAACAACAACATGCTAAAACTCGCCAGAATTATTATTGTCGTCCTATTCTGCCTAATTATCTGTATTTGTGGCACGATCTACTCACTCATTCGTTTCAAAAATCCCAATAACGTTAGCGTCGTCGCACGTTGGTTCGGCCGCTTATATCCCCTCTTCGGCTTAACCGTTGAACACCGTTATTCCCCCGAATCCGCCAACATTGGCCCTTGCGTCTATATCGCCAATCACCAAAATAACTACGACATGGTCACAGTATCTTATATGGTGCAACCTCGCACCGTGAGTATCGGCAAAAAAAGCCTCATCTGGATCCCCTTTTTTGGTTTGGTGTATTGGGCAACGGGCAACATTCTGTTAGATCGTGATAATAAAAATAAAGCCCATAACACCATGGGCCAAGTGGCACAACGTATCAATCAAGATAATCTGTCGGTGTGGATGTTCCCCGAGGGTACTCGCAGTCGTGGGCGTGGTTTATTGCCATTTAAAACGGGAGCATTTCATGCGGCGATTGCGGCGGGCGTACCGATTGTGCCAGTGGTGTGTTCGACCACACAAGGGAAAATTGATTTAAATCGGTTGCATAATGGCAAAGTGATTTGCGAAATTCTGCCACCCATTGACAGTCTCCAATTTAATAAAGACAATGTGCGTGAATTTGCCAACCATTGCCATCAACTCATGCAACAGCGTATCGCTGAATTAGATGCGGAAATTGCTCAATCATAAAGGATGTCACCATGGATTATGCTCGCCGTCAGTTGTTTAAAAAAACCGCCCTTGCCACCGCTTTAGCCACCTTGCCGACAGCCTTGTGGGCGGCGGTGAATCAACCGTTGGTGATTCCGCCTTTGATTGAACTTCGTCGAGGTAAACCGCTGTTTTTAGGCTTAGAAAGCACCCAAGTGAAATTATTGGAAAATAATTTGGTTGAAGTGTGGGGCTTTAACGGTCAATATCTCGGCCCGACGGTGAAAGTGCGTCAAGGGGATTTTGTGAAACTCAACTATCGCAATAACCTGCCGCAACTGGTGGCCATGAATATTCAGGGTTTGCAAGTGAACAGCGAATTTCTCGGGGGCATTGGGCATAGTTTAAAACCCAGTGAAAGTTGGGCACCGATTGTGCCGATTACACAATCCGCTGGGCTGTGTTATTACCAATCTTGTTCCCTCGCCAGTTCGGCTTATCAAAATTATCGTGGACTGGTGGGCATGTGGATTGTGGAAGATGACGAAAGCAAAAAATCGTCGCTACCCAATAACTATGGTGTCAATGATATTCCCTTGATTTTACAAGATTTAAGCCTAAACAGCAGTGGCTCGCAATTATTTCAACAAAATGAACCGCACTTTCTGGGCGAACGCTTATTTGTGAATGGCCAACAATCGCCTTATTTGAGCGTGGCTCGGGGTTGGGTGCGGTTACGTTTGCTGAATGCCTCGCTTTCTCGTGCTTATGAATTACGTTTTGATGATGAACGGGATTTTCTGATTATCGCCCAAGATCAGGGCTTTTTGCCTGAACCGAAAACGGTAAAATCCGTTATGCTCGGCTCAGGGGAACGCCTTGAAATCCTAGTGGATTTAAACGAGGGTGGCAATGTCAGCTTAATTACCGGCAAAAAACGAGGCGTACTCGATAAAATCGGCTTGTTCTTTGATAGCGACGGCGAATTGGCGGATAACCATATTTTAGAACTGCGTCCCGAAGGGTTACTCGCAGCGTTTACCAATAAGCCACGCTATCAATTTAGCCAAATTGCCAGCTTGCCAACGGAAATCGTGCAAGAACGCCAATTTCATTTAGACAATATCAACGCCATGATTAACCAAAAACGCTTTGACCCCCGTCGTATTGATGTGAGTGCCAAACAAGGCAGCGTTGAACGTTGGCAGGTCAGCGTTTCTTCCCCGGTCAGTTTCCGTATTCAAGGGGCAAGATTTGTGGTAGAAAGCCAAAATGATAACCACACTCCCGAAAATGAATTGGTCTGGAAAGACACCTTGTGGATCGAAAACAAAGCCAGTATTTTAGTGAAATTTGATAATTTGTCTGCCAATACCCATCCGTTTATTTTTGGTTCAGGGGATTTAGTGCAGGCGGATAAAGGGGCGATTGGGTTGCTGGTGGTTCAGTAACAAAAAAATAACATTTTTGAATTTCTTCCTTGCATTTTTCCATATAATCGGACAAAATTGCCTTGGCTTATGGCTTATGGCTTATGGCTTATGGCTTATGGCTTATGGCTTATGGCTTATGGCTTATGGCTTATGGCTTATATAAAAGCCTAAGGCTTATTGTTGTTTTGAGCAATATAAAATCATTTTTCACTTAATATAATAAGGATGTATTATGAAAATCTCTCATCTCATTAAGTCTTCTGCGGTGTTATGTGCCGCACTCATGTCATCACAAGCGATGGCAGCAAATACCTACGATGTGAACAACTTTGATATGTTCGGGCTAAAATTGGGCATGACCCAAGAGGAAGTGGACAAGGTATTAACCAGTAAATATGGGCAAGAAGTGGCTGACCAACTTTCCATTGTCAAACGCATTAAAGAAAAAAATTCCTGTGACGAGATGGGGCAACTCATGGCGTCGATCCCTAAACTCGGCACAGTAAATATTCTGTATTCCGTGGATAGATGGTTAGACGAAAATATTGACGAATGTCTTAAAAATGTGCGTGTCACATCTATTATGTATAGCTTTAGTAATTCCGCAGAAGCATTAGGCAAACAGTATCTTACCCCCTCAGATAAAGAAGCCTTTTATCAATCGGTCATTGAAAAATACGGTCAACCCACCACTAAATGGGCGGGCAATATAATCTGGTCTGCAGGAAAAATAAAAAATGAGCAGGAAGCCCAATCCAATCAGCTTGTTTATCGAACCACTGATCAAACCCTTTACTTAATTTCGACTGATCTTTTAGATGCAAAAATGGAACGTGAAAAAGCCTACAATGAGGCAATGAGACAAAAACAACTTGAAGAAGAACGTAAAAATGTGGTGAAACCACAGCTTTAATCTTTGTTCGATTTCCCTTGAAAGATCGCCTGTGGCGATCTTTTTTTATGCTAAAATAACGCCAATTTATTTAGCACATTCAATAAAAAAAGGAAAAAACTATGGCTTGGGTACAACTTCGCTTAAACAGTACCAGCGAAAAAGCAGAAAAAATCAGTGATTTTTTAGAAGAAATCGGTTCGGTATCGGTGACGTTTATGGACAGCCAAGATACGCCGATTTTTGAACCCCTCCCGGGGGAAACTCGCCTTTGGGGCAATACGGATGTGGTGGCGTTATTTGATGCGGAAACGGAAATGGCGTTAATTTTAACCGCACTTCGCAACAGCCAACTGTTAGCACCCGATTTTGCCTATAAAATTGAGCAAATTGAGGATAAAGATTGGGAGCGGGAATGGATGGATAATTTCCACCCAATGCGATTTGGCAAACGTTTATGGATTTGCCCAAGTTGGCGTGAGGTGCCTGATGAAAATGCGGTGAATGTCATGCTTGACCCTGGTCTTGCGTTTGGTACAGGCACACACCCGACCACGGCATTGTGTTTGGAATGGTTAGATAGCTTGGATTTAAACGGTAAAACCGTAATTGATTTCGGTTGTGGTTCAGGGATTTTAGCTATTGCGGCGTTAAAACTCGGGGCAAAATCGGCGATTGGGATCGATATTGATCCGCAAGCCATTTTAGCCAGTCGCAATAATGCTGAAAACAATGGCGTAGCGGATCGTTTGCAGTTATTTTTATCAGACGACAAACCAACGGCGTTAAAAGCAGATGTGGTGGTGGCGAATATTTTGGCGGGGCCATTGAAAGAATTATATCCGGTGATTAGCCAACTGGTGAAACCGCAAGGGGATTTAGGTTTGTCGGGTATTTTGTCCACCCAAGCGCCATCGGTTTGCGAGGCTTATCAGCAAACATTCGCCCTTGATCCTGTGGTGGAACGGGAAGAATGGTGCCGAATTACCGGAAAATTGGCGTAATTTCGCTTAATTTCAAAATGTCAACGGCAAAAAGGCAAATTTTCTTTAAATTGTTTAAAAATTATGCTTTGCAAATGACGAAAATTTGCGTATTATAGCCAACCTTGTCGGTTATTAATGCCGAATATTTAATCAATATTCGGCTTAATTTTTTTCTGTATGTGAGAAATTGGGGGATAAAATGCGGATTGGTTCATATCAATTAAAAAACCGCATTCTGCTTGCCCCCATGGCGGGGATTACGGATCAACCGTTTCGCAAACTCTGTTCGCACTATGGTGCGGGCTTGACGTTTTCGGAGATGATGTCCACTAACCCACAAGTCTGGCATACGGAAAAATCAAAATTACGTTTGGCTCATCACCAAGCTGCCGGCATTAATGCCGTGCAAATTGCGGGTTCTGATCCGCAAGAAATGGCACAAGCGGCGCAAGTGAATGTGGCATATGGGGCGCAGATCATTGATATTAACATGGGCTGCCCTGCCAAAAAGGTGAATAAAAAGCTAGCGGGTTCTGCGTTGCTACAATTCCCCGATTTGGTCACAGACATTTTAACCGCTGTGGTGAATGCCGTGGAAGTACCTGTTACGTTGAAAATACGTACAGGTTGGGATCGACAGCATATAAATTGCGTAGAAATCGCTCAAATTGCGGAACAATGTGGTATTACTGCGTTAACCATTCACGGACGTACTCGTGAATGTTTATTCGAGGGGGAGGCAGAATACCAGAATATTAAAGCCGTGAAACAAGCGGTGTCGATTCCCATCATTGCCAATGGCGATATTCTCTCGCGAGAGAAAGCAAAATTTGTACTTGATTATACGGGTGCAGATGGAATTATGATCGGGCGTGGTGCGTTGGGGAATCCTTGGATATTTCAATCTTTGGCACAACACATTGACACCAACTCAACAGGGGAAACACCCTGTGTAAGCGCCCCCAGCTTAACGGAAAAGTGCGGTGTAATTTTACGTCATATTGAAGAATTACATCAATTCTATGGCCCTGAAAAAGGCTATCGCATTGCTCGCAAACACGTTGGCTGGTATTTACAAGGAATTCAACCCGATTCCGATTTTAAACGGACTTTTAATGCCATTAGCAACGCTACTGAGCAGTTAGTTGCATTGGAAGATTTTTTTAATTTTATTAATAAGAATGGAAATTCAAATGACTGAACAAACCACAATTTCGACAAAATTTATCGTGCCAGAATTAAATGCACAATCACAAGCGGTGAATAAACCTTTACGTGATTCAGTAAAACGTTCAATTAAAAATTATCTAATTCAATTAGACGGTCAAGATGTCAATGATCTTTATGAGCTTGTGTTAGCTGAAGTGGAACTCCCTTTGCTAGACATCATTATGCAACATACCCGTGGCAACCAAACCCGTGCCGCCATTATGTTAGGCATTAACCGTGGTACCTTACGTAAAAAATTAAAACAATATGGTATGGGCTAGAAAGCCAACATCCGCAAATTTCAAAAATAGGGCGAAAGTGATTTGCCCTATTTTTATGCCTACATTTTGCAAAAAAATTTATTTTTCCTCTTGAAAGCCTAAATTCTCGCCCCATATTATTGATACTTTTTTAATAAATCTAATTTAGGAGAAATTCAAATGGCAATTCGTCCTTTACACGATCGTGTAATTATCAAACGTGAAGAAGTAGAAACCAAATCCGCTGGTGGTATCGTGTTAACCGGCACGGCGGCAACTAAATCCACTCGAGCAAAAGTGCTTGCGGTAGGCAAAGGCCGTATCTTAGAAAACGGCACCGTGCAACCGTTAGATGTGAAAGTGGGTGACACCGTGATTTTCAATGAGGGATACGGCGTGAAAGCCGAAAAAATTGACGGCGAAGAAGTGTTAATCGTTTCTGAAAATGATATTTTAGCAATCGTAGAATAATAGAGAAGGAATAAGAAAATGGCAGCAAAAGATGTAAAATTTGGCAATGATGCTCGTGTAAAAATGTTAGCCGGCGTAAATGTGCTTGCGGACGCCGTAAAAGTGACTTTAGGCCCGAAAGGTCGTAATGTGATTTTAGATAAAGCCTTTGGGGCACCTGCGATTACCAAAGACGGTGTGTCTGTGGCACGTGAAATTGAATTAGCCGATAAATTTGAAAATATGGGTGCACAAATGGTGAAAGAGGTTGCCTCTAAAGCCAATGATGCCGCCGGTGACGGTACAACGACCGCCACTGTTTTAGCCCAAGCTATCGTAAATGAGGGCTTAAAAGCCGTAGCGGCGGGTATGAACCCAATGGATTTAAAACGTGGGATCGACAAAGCCGTGGCTGCCGTGGTCACGGAATTAAAAGCCTTGTCTAAACCATGTGAAACCTCGAAAGAAATTGAACAAGTGGGCACCATTTCTGCCAACAGCGACAGTGTGGTCGGTCAATTAATCGCTCAAGCCATGGAAAAAGTGGGCAAAGAGGGCGTGATTACCGTTGAAGACGGTACCGGTTTAGAAGATGAATTAGCGGTGGTTGAGGGTATGCAATTTGACCGTGGTTATTTATCCCCATATTTCATCAATAAACCAGAAACGGCAACGGTTGAATTAGACAATCCGTACATTTTATTAGTGGATAAAAAAATCGCTAATATTCGTGAATTGTTACCCGTGTTAGAGGGCGTAGCAAAAGCCGGTAAACCATTATTAATCATTGCAGAAGATGTTGAGGGTGAGGCCTTAGCGACTTTAGTGGTGAACACCATGCGTGGTATTGTGAAAGTGGCCGCCGTAAAAGCCCCAGGCTTTGGTGATCGCCGTAAAGCTATGTTACAAGACATCGCGATTTTAACGGCCGGTACCGTGATTTCTGAAGAAATCGGTATGGAATTAGAAAAAGCGACCTTGGAAGATTTAGGTCAAGCCAAACGTGTGGTCATCAACAAAGACAACACCACGATTATTGACGGTATCGGTGACGAGGCTCAGATTAAAGGTCGTGTAACCCAAATTCGTCAACAAATCGAAGAATCCACTTCTGACTACGACAAAGAAAAATTACAAGAACGTGTAGCGAAACTTGCTGGCGGTGTGGCCGTCATTAAAGTCGGTGCAGCCACTGAAGTCGAAATGAAAGAGAAGAAAGACCGTGTGGAAGATGCGTTACATGCCACTCGTGCAGCGGTGGAAGAAGGTATCGTTGCCGGTGGTGGCGTGGCCTTAGTCCGTGCAGCAGCGAAAGTGGCTGAAACCTTAACTGGCGACAACGAAGAGCAAAATGTCGGTATCAAATTAGCCTTACGTGCTTTAGAATCCCCATTACGTCAAATCGTAGAAAATGCAGGTGAAGAGGGTTCTGTGGTGGCCAGTGCGGTGAAAGCCGGTTCTGGTAACTTCGGTTATAATGCCGGTACGGAAGAATACGGCGATATGATCGAAATGGGTATCTTAGACCCAACCAAAGTCACTCGTTCTGCATTACAATTTGCCGCTTCAGTGGCAGGCTTGATGATCACGACTGAATGTATGGTCACTGAGTTACCGAAAGACGATAAATTAGATCCAGCTGCTGGTATGGGCGGTATGGGTGGCATGGGCGGTATGATGTAATCCCCCCTGTTTAAATTTCCCCCTGAAGTGCGGTGATTTTCACCGCACTTTTTTATATCGGGCTTATTTATCTCTGCTACGCTATCCATTATAATAACGCCAAAATCATTTTCCTTAGGATAAAATATGGAATTAGCTATCTATCTCCAGTTCTTTATGGGGCTGATCGCCTTGGTTAACCCCATTGGCGTCACGCCAATCTTCTACTCCATGACGTCAGAACAAACCCGAGAACAACAAAACCGTACGGCGTTGGTTACTTGTTTTTCTATTGTGATGATTTTGTTAGTCAGTTTCTTTTTCGGTAATTTTATTTTAGACACGTTCAAAATTTCTATTGATTCTTTCCGCATTGCTGGCGGTGGTGTGGTAGCCATGATTGCGTTAACCATGATTAACGGTAAAATCGGTGAACATAAAATCAATAAAGAAGAAAAAAATGAAAACTTTGACGACTACAATAACATTGCCGTGGTGCCGTTAGCCATGCCAATTATGGCAGGCCCTGGTTCCATTAGTGCAACCATTGTATTTGGTTCTACTCAACATACCTTGATCAATTATGTGTATTCGTCCATCACCATTATGTTATTTGGGGTGGGCTGTTATATTTTATTCCGTTATTCTAAACCGCTGATTAAAAAATTAGGCAAAACAGGCTCAAACGTGATTACTCGTATTATGGGGTTATTATTGATGTCCCTTGGGGTAGAAATTATCACCACGGGATTACGCAATATGGGTGTGTTTTAATTCACTTCGGGAAAAACAAAAGGACGCTAAAAATAGCGTCCCTTTTTCATCTTAGACAGGTCAATTAACGTTGACGTTTCTCACGGAAATCTTTGCCACTGTTTTCTTTGAAACCGCGGTCATTTTTACCTGAGAATTTACGATCACCGCGGAAACTACGCTCGCCACGATCGTTACGGTCATTACTACGACGTCGGCTATTGCCATTGCCACCACGACGATCATCACGTCCGCCACGCTCGCCACCTTGTGCCTCGCTGACAAATGTCATACGAATTTGTTTATTTAACACACGCGTTTTGCTAAAGGTTTGCAACAATTCTTTCGGCATACCTTTTGGTAATTCCACCGTGGAATACTCATCATATAATTTAATATGACCGATATTACGGCTATCAATATCACCCTCGTTAGCAATGGCACCCACGATATGACGCACATCCACGCCATCCGCACGGCCCACTTCAATACGATAAAGATCCATTGGCACTGGATTACCATAACCACGGCGTTCACCACGATCACTGCGGTCACGACGCTCATGACGATCACCACGACGATCATCACGATCACGGCTTGAACGTTTTTCCATTGGTGGATCCGGTGGAAGAATGAGTTTTTGTTTGCCTTGTAATAACATTAACATGGCGGCCGCAATATCTTCTAAATCTTGATCCGCAGTAAACAAATCTTCAATTAAACCACGGTATTTTTCTAAATCATGGTGTTCTAATTGTTTGGTAATATTACGCACGAATTTTTCACGGCGACAAGCCTGTAATTGTTCATGATTCGGTACGCCCACTTCGTCAATCGGTTTCTTCATTAAGCGTTCAATATTGCCCAATAAACGGCGTTCTCTGGGTTCCACAAACAACAATGCACTGCCTGAACGACCGGCTCGGCCAGTACGGCCGATACGATGCACATAGCTTTCTGCATCTAATGGAATGTCGTAGTTCACCACAAGGCTGATACGTTCCACATCTAAACCACGAGCGGCCACATCTGTTGCCACTAAAATATCAAGGCTACCGTTGCGTAAACGATCTAAGGTTTGCTCACGAGCTTGTTGGGTCATGTCGCCGTTCAACGCTGCCGCACTGAATCCATGTTTTTCTAATAATTCGGTGATGTCCATGGTACCGGTTTTAGTGCGAGTGAAAATAATCGCGGCGTCAAAATCTTCCACTTCTAAGAAACGCAATAGGGCATCATTTTTACGATAGCCACGTACATACCAACAGCTTTGAGCAATGTCAGGGTTGGTACGTTGGGTAGATTGAATTTTCACTTCTTGCGGATCGGTCATAAAACGTTTGGTAATACGACGAATCGGTTCTGGCATGGTCGCTGAGAATAACGCCGTTTGGTGTTTTTCTGGCAATTCCGCCATCACGGTTTCCACATCTTCAATAAAGCCCATGCGTAACATTTCATCTGCTTCATCTAACACAATGAATTTCAATTCAGATAAATTTAAGGTGCCACGTTTAATGTGGTCTAAAATACGTCCAGGTGTCCCCACCACGACTTGTGCCCCTTGTTTTAAAGCTCGTAATTGAATGTCATAACGTTGTCCGCCGTAAAGAGTGGCACTACGCATACCTTTGGCGTTTTTCGCAAAATGCTCACAAGCATCGGCCACTTGAATGGCTAATTCACGAGTTGGAGCCATTACCAACATTTGTGGATGTTTTTGTTCCACATCAATTTGTGCCAATAATGGCAAGGAAAATGCCGCCGTTTTACCGCTACCGGTTTGTGCCATCCCCAACACATCACGACCGTTTAATAGGTGTGGAATACAGGCTTGTTGGATAGGTGATGGATTAGTAAAGCCCATTTCTGTTACTGCAGAAAGGATAAATTCTGGCAAACCTAAGTCGCCAAAAGTCATAGTTGTTTCAGTCATTAAAATACTCGAATTGTTTATTAGGGGGCATTGCCCCTAGGAAAGCTCAATGGGCTTTCTCAGTTTGTATAATTCAATTACGCCAAAAATAGCACAAAAATCACCGCACTTTGGCGATTATTTTGTCGGGCTATTTTGTGTAACCACGTTGTTTTGCTCGCTGGTTTCCATGTCTTTCAATTTAGCCAGTTCAAACAATGCAAAACGATACTCAACGAAATTATACACCTGATTTGCCAATGCCAATTTGAATAAGGTTTCCGCCTCACTCAAATTACCAATATTGAGTTTTTGTTTTGCTAGATAAAAATACGTTTCAGTCAAGATTTCCGCATACTGTGATGATAGCGGATCAACAAAGGATTTTGCTTTGTCGAATAATGCTTGTTCTGAAAGTTTGCCCAAATAATATTGGACGATAAAAGTCCCCCAGTATTCAGTAGAAAGCTGTTCCGCTCGGTTTACTAAATTCTGTTTCGCCTCATTGGGTTTAAATTTAAGCTCATTTAAATATAACCACAGGGTACGATAAGGATCTTTTTTATCGGAAGTGTAAAACTTCAAAAAATCCTGTTGTGCCAGGTTATAACGTGCAGTGTAATAAAAATCTAAACCACGGTTTAAATAGGTATATTCATAATCGGGATCCAATTCAAATACCACGTTGAAAGCCTCCAACGCCGCATCATAATCTTCATCTAATAACGAATATAAACCTAAATAATTATAAACTGCGGCCATGTTCGGCTGCAGTTCTAACGCTTGGGTAAAGTCATAACGTGCCAATCCCCAAAGCCCTAGACTATCGTAAAGCACGCCACGCTCAAAATGTAAATTTGCACGTTCGTCTTTTGATAGCTGTCCAATCACCAACATTTGGCTAATTCGAGCAATCATCACTTCTTGTTCAAAGTGAATGTTTGGATATTGCTCCGCCAAGGTCACCTTATTTTTTGTTACAAATACACCGTTCGTGCTACTAACACAACCTGATAACACAACAACAAAAACTAAACGCAGTAGTATTTTACTGGTTCCAACTAACCTTTCTAGCAATATCATTGCCTATAATGCCTTAAATTAGACAAAATTTGTGAGAAATAAACCGCACTTTAAGCATTTAGCATAAAGTGCGGTCGCTTTTTTACAAATTATTCTTGTTCGACCGCTGTTTGTTCAGCAGGTTCAACATTTTCTTGTTTTTCTGCAATGTCTTTCATGGTTAAACGAATACGACCTTGACGATCGATTTCCACCACTTTGACTTGCACTTCTTGACCTAACGCAAGGTAATCTGTCACTTTCTCAACACGTTCTTCAGCGATTTGAGAAATATGCACTAAGCCCTCTTTGCCACCAAGAATAGCAACAAACGCACCAAAGTCAGCTAAACGTGTGACTTTACCTTTGTAAATTTCACCTGCCACGACTTCAGCGGTAATGTCTTCAATACGTGCCATCACTGCTTTAACTGCATTACCGTCAACGGCGGCAATTTTCACCGTACCGTCATCATCAATATCAATAGATGTGCCAGTTTCTTCGGTTAACGCACGAATCACTGCACCACCTTTACCGATCACATCTTTGATTTTCTTCGGATCGATTTTCATGGTGTAAATACGTGGTGCAAAATCAGAGATGTCATCACGTGGTGCAGGAATGGCTTGTTCCATCACACCTAAGATGTGCATACGAGCACTTTTCGCTTGATTTAAGGCAATTTGCATAATTTCAGCGGTAATGCCTTCAATCTTAATATCCATTTGTAACGCAGTCACACCTTGACGAGTACCGGCGACTTTGAAATCCATATCGCCTAAGTGATCTTCATCACCTAAAATATCAGAAAGCACCACAAATTTGTCATCTTCTTTCACTAAGCCCATGGCGATACCAGCAACAGCGGCTTTAATTGGCACACCGGCGTCCATTAACGCAAGAGACGCACCACAAACAGATGCCATAGAAGATGAACCATTAGATTCGGTAATTTCAGACACTACACGCACCACATAAGGGAACTCGGTAATGCTTGGCATCACGGCAGCGACACCACGTTTTGCTAAACGACCGTGACCAATTTCACGACGTTTTGGTGAACCCACACGTCCTGTTTCACCCACAGAATACGGAGGGAAATTGTAGTGGAATAAGAAGTTATCTTGACGTTCACCCGTTAATTCATCAAGAATTTGAGCATCACGCTCGGTACCTAAAGTTGCTACCGCTAAGGCTTGCGTTTCACCACGCGTGAAAATTGCTGAACCGTGAGTACGAGGTAACACGCCAGTACAAATATCTAACGCACGCACGGTATCAACGGTACGACCGTCAATACGTGGTTCACCTGCAATGATACGTCCACGCACGATTTGACTTTCAAGTGCGGTGAAAATATCAATAATTTTACCTTCACTCACTTCTTCATCTTCAGCGGTGATTTGAGCAATTACATCTGCTTTAATCGCATCAATTTGCTCATAACGTACTTGTTTTTCCGTAATACGATAAGCATCACCTAAACGGCTTTCCGCAATCGCTTTCACTTTATTAATTAATGCCGTATTTGGTTCAGGTGCAACCCAATCCCAACGTGGTTTGCCGGCTTCTTTAGCAAATTCTTTAATGGCTTCAACGACCACTTGTTGTTGCTGATGACCGAATACCACCGCTGCTAACATTTGTTCTTCGCTTAATACATCGGCTTCCGATTCTACCATTAATACGGCTTTGTCTGTCCCAGCCACCACTAAATCCAAACGGCTTTGTTTTTGTTCTGCCATGGTTGGGTTTAACACGAATTGATCATCAATGAAACCAACACGAGCCGCACCGATTGGGCCATTAAATGGTACACCAGATAAAGATAATGCGGCAGAAGCACCGATTAAAGCCACTAAATCAGGGCTGATTTGCGGATTTACTGACACCACGGTCGCAATAATTTGAATTTCGTTTAAAAATCCCTCTGGGAATAATGGACGAATTGGACGGTCGATTAAACGAGCAGTTAAGGTTTCCCCCTCTGATGGACGGCCTTCACGTTTGAAAAAGCCACCGGGGATTTTACCCGCTGCATAGGTACGTTCTTGATAATCCACAGTTAATGGAAAGAAATCTTGTCCCTCTTTTACATCTTTTTTTGCCACGACAGTAACGAATACCGTTGTGTCGTCCATGCTTGCCATCACGGCTGCGGTTGCTTGACGGGCAATGGCACCGGTTTCAAGCGTCACGGTATGTTGACCGTATTTAAATTGTTTCACAATTGGATTCACAATGTTTTTCCTTTTTTAATCATTTGATTGGTTGATATAACACTCTGCTCTTTTGTTCCAATTTGCGACTAGCAAAAATATTCTTTGTTTATCTACAAAATATTTTTGATAGCCGCACGCTAAAACGGATACAAAAAAGCATCGGCTATTATACAAGGCTTTTGGGGTTTATGGTAACTTTATTTACACAAATTTTGAACAATATGGGGAATTAGACCAAAAGAATGGGGTAAACTCCACAATTTTAACCATTATGGTTGCATAAAGACCTTATCGCTTGAACTAAAACTTCACAATATGTCCGTAGCCCTCTAAAATCTGCTTAATATGCTCAAGGCTTTCTTTTTTCGGCGGTAACACGTCTTCCAGTTCATAATCCACGCCCAAGGTTTTCCATTTATGCGCTCCTAAACGGTGATAAGGCAACAATTCGACTTTCTCGATATTTTGCATACCCTCAATAAACTGACCCAACAAATGCACATCTTCATCGGCATCGGTATAGCCCGGCACGACCACATAACGCACCCAAGTCGGGATATTACGTTTTTGTAAATATTTGGCAAATTCAAGGGTGCGTTTATTCGGCACACCAATCAAATTTTGATGAATTTTATCGTTGAGCTGTTTTAAATCAAGCAACACTAAATCAGTGACATCCAACAATTCATCAATCACCTCATTATAAGCACGCACAAAACCATTAGTGTCTAAACAGGTATTAATCCCCTCAGCTTTACAGGCACGAAACCAGTCACGCACAAATTCCGCTTGTAAAATTGCCTCGCCCCCCGAGGCTGTCACGCCGCCACCAGTGGCATTCATAAAATGCTTATAGCTCACCACTTCTTTCATTAATTCTTCCACGCCAATTTCACGGCCACCATCTAAATCCCATGTATCTCGGTTATGGCAATACTTACAACGCATTAAACAACCTTGCATAAACAAAATAAACCGAATGCCAGGTCCATCTACCGTGCCACAAGACTCAAATGAGTGAATACGTCCTAAAACAGACATGAAAAATTCCTTAAATAATCAAAAATAGTTGAGAAATTATAACAAAATTTTAAGTAATATTCAGTAAATTTCTTGTAACCCCCAATTTGCATAAAAAAATATCAACTTTTTATTGCAATTTATTCCAGTCTGTATATAATTTCAAATAACCTGTACGAAACAACATAAAGGAAAGCACAACTATGAGAACACTCAGTAAAAATCTCACCATTCGTCAACAAGAAGTCTATGACTTCTTAAAACATCACCTTGAAACCGCTGGCGTGCCACCAACACGGGCGGAAATTTCTCGGGAATTAGGCTTTAAATCGCCTAATGCCGCAGAAGAACATTTAAAAGCCTTGGCTCGTAAAGGCGCCATTGAAATGGTACCAGGCATGTCTCGAGGCATTCGTTTATTGATGTCATCCAATGACGAGGAAGAAGTGGAAGGGTTACCTTTAATTGGCCGTGTCGCCGCAGGTGAACCAATTTTAGCCGAACAACACATTGAGGGTACCTACAAAGTGGATCCAGAAATGTTTAAACCACAGGCGGATTTCTTACTTAAAGTCAACGGTCAATCCATGAAAGATATTGGTATCTTAGACGGCGACTTATTAGCCGTTCACAGCACCAAAGATGTACGCAACGGTCAAGTAATTGTGGCCCGTATTGAAGACGAAGTCACCGTAAAACGTTTAGAACGCAAAGGTGATGTGATTTATTTACACCCTGAAAATGAAGAATACGAGCCGATTGTAGTCAATTTACGTGAACAAGAACGCTTTGAAGTAGAAGGTATTGCGGTGGGTATTATTCGCAATAATGCGTGGATGTAGGCTCTAAGCTTAGTTTCACATTCTAGGTTATGGCTAAAAAGTGCGGTGAAAAATACCACATTTTTTGGCCCGCCTATTATCTTAACGCTCACTATTTACGGTGAGTGCTATGTTCATGCTTTAGTTAGAAAGCAAGGGAGAGAACTTGCCAATCTAACACATTCTAAATATCATCCCTATATTGAATATATTTTAACTGCCTTACATTATTAAACTAAATAATTGGCGATACCCGAATAAAATTTCCTTATTTTTTACCGCACTTTATTGAATATTCCTTATTTAATTCAAAAAAAGTGCGGTTATTTTTATAAAAAATTTTCAAATCCCCTAGACAAATTCATTTTTTTGAGTACATTTAAATCATTCATTATAAATATAAGGACATAAAATCTATGCTGACCAATCCTGTTGTTATTTCCATCATCGTATTGCTCGTGCTGAGTTTATTACGTATCAATGTCGTGATCGCCTTAGTGATTTCTGCCTTAACCGCAGGATTAACCGGTGGTCTTGGGTTATCGAAAACCATTGAAGTGTTTACCGGCGGTTTAGGTGGCGGTGCCGAAGTGGCCATGAACTACGCTATTTTAGGGGCGTTCGCCGTGGCGATTTCTAAATCGGGTATCACCGATTTACTCGCCTACAAGGTGATCAAACGCCTTGGCAAACAACCAAGTGGCAGTTCCGTCGCTGGCTTTAAGTATTTTATTTTGGCCGTTTTAGTGGCGTTTGCGATCTCCTCTCAAAACCTGTTGCCAGTGCATATTGCCTTTATTCCTATTGTGGTGCCACCGTTATTAAGTATTTTTAACCGCTTAAAACTGGATCGCCGTGCCGTGGCTTGTGTATTAACCTTTGGTTTAACAGCCACCTATATGTTGTTGCCAGTGGGCTTTGGTAAAATCTTTATTGAAAGCATTTTAGTCAAAAATATCAACGAAGTCGGGGCGTCATTAGGCGTACATACCAGCGTCGCTGAAGTTTCCATGGCCATGGCGATTCCTGTCACTGGCATGATTTTAGGCTTATTATTTGCTATTTTTGTCAGCTATCGCAAACCAAGAGAATATGCCGTTACTACGGCAGAACCGACCACCGCTGAAATTGAGCAACATATTGCCAACATCAAACCATTCCATGCTTGGGTCAGCGTGGTGGCTATCGTGGTCACCTTTGCATTACAATTATTCACTAGCTCCACCATTATTGGTGGTTTGGCTGGCTTAATCATCTTTGCAGTATGTGGCATCTTCCGCTTAAAAGAAAGCAACGATATTTTCCAACAAGGTTTACGTTTAATGGCCATGATCGGCTTTGTGATGATTGCCGCCTCGGGTTTTGCCAATGTAATCAATGAAACCGGTGGCGTGACACAATTAGTGGAAGTCTTTAGCCAAGGTCTTGGACAAGATAATAAAGGACTCACCGCTTTCTTAATGTTATTGGTGGGGTTATTTATCACCATGGGGATCGGCTCCTCATTCTCCACCGTACCGATTATCACGTCTATTTATGTGCCATTATGTATTGCTGTGGGATTCTCACCACTCGCTACGGTGTCTATTGTGGGGGTCGCAGCCGCTTTAGGTGATGCAGGTTCACCGGCCTCGGATTCTACCTTGGGCCCAACTTCTGGCTTAAACGTAGATGGCAAACATGACCATATCTGGGACAGCGTGGTGCCGACATTCTTACACTACAATATTCCATTAATTGCATTCGGCTGGATTGCCGCCATGGTTCTTTAACCCCTTTTCCCCCTAATGAATGTTAGGGGGATTTCTCCATAAAAATATGAAAAATCACACCGCACTTTTAGGCCAATTAAATCAATATATTGTTGAATTAGCACAACAATATGTACATCTCAAACAAGAAACCCTTTATAACAAATTCGACCCCATGTTATTTAGTGAGAATTTTCAAACCGTTGATTTCTATTTAAATGAGATGCAACAATGTTTCCAGCAACTGCAACGACTTAGCGAACAGGATCAAGCTCAATTTGCCTTTTTCACGGAAAAACTGGTCGCACAATACACCGCATTACAAGATGCCATTCGCTTATTACAAACCCCACAAACTGCGGTAGAAAAGAAACCTGTTTTAAATAAACGTGATCAGTTACGCCAACAAATTGAATTACTACCGCCACGAGAGAAATTGGTCAAATATTATGAGGCTTTGCATGCTCTGAATGAAAAATTAGCACAGCAAGAAATTGAACTCAGCCTTGCCACCGCAGAGCAAAAAAGGGTCATTGAGCCACAAATTGCAAGCACCAAACAACGCCGTGAACGTTGTTTAAGTGCGATTGAATTATTGGAAGAATATTTGGCGTTTAAGGATAGTTTGGAGAATGAATAAGCCCTGCACTTGCGTAGGGCTAACGAAGTAACGATGCTCCGCATCTTGATACAGCTACGGATTAGCGTCATAATGATTAACCTAGTACGTAAGTGCTAGGTTTTTCAAGATTATTTTTTCGATTTACTTCTTTTCGTTTTCTTTACTTTTGACGTGTTGGGGGTTGCCACTTTTTCAGGCGAATTATCCAAACTCAAACTGACGCCGACTTGTTCTGGATGAATGGTATACATTCCACCATTAAATGGATCCACGGCTAAATAACCAATCAATCCACCAAAAACAAGATTTCCACCGATATACCAGCCATTTGGTTTAGTTTCAAGTTGATAAGTTTGTGGCTGATAGCCCGCTTTAGTAAAGGTGATCTTATATTCTTTCTTGCCAAAATATTTCCCTGTACTCTTTTCAAGTTGTACCTTTGATGGCGTTACACCACGAAAAACCACCATATCTTGTTCATCTTGTATAACAAAATTTGCCCCATCTGGATTACTCGAAATTGGCAAGGTTTGGGTTTTATCCCCAACAATCGTCGCACAACCAGTTAAGGCGATCGTAGATGCCATGAAGCTCGTTAAGATAAATTTTTTCATATTCTCCCCCTAGAAATGATAACTATACGTCAAACTAAACGTGTTACTTTCTGCAACAAGCTCATTAGTACGTTGATGAGGAGCATCTGCAAAAGTATATTCCACCCCAATGACAGAATGACTATTTAACGCATATTTTGCACCAATGCCATAAATAAAGCGGCTAGTCGTATCCCCATCGATATAACGATCAATAGATGCATCTGAATCAATCTGAGCCACATCTATGCCTAATTTAACATAAGGTACAAACTGCTCAGTAACCTTATAACCTTGTAAATACGCAAGACTCGTGCTGTATTTTTCTTTAAAAAGATCAACACCATCTATGCCTGATTTAGAATGACTAATACGCAGTTTTGCTTCAGCTTGGCCCACAAACTTATCATAGAACGTAAAGCTATAACCGCCTAAGATCTCAAATCCAACGGCATAAGAACCTGATGTGGAAAAACCTGTATCATTCGATACATCAAATTTAGAGGTATTCAAACCTCCTCCCACAAACCAGCCTTGATAAGGATCAGAATTATCAGCCAAAGCAACATTAGATGCCCCTAAAAGTGCGGTGAGTAATGCAAGTTTTTTGAGATTTGTCATAGTGACTCCTTAGTGAAAATGAGAAAAATAGACCTAATTCATCCTTCAAGTTCAGTACAAAATCCTTTAAAGATGATTTACAGCCCTTGATTTACTTTGTATGTCAATACAAAGTAAAAGCAGTATACTGCTGAAAAAAATCGCCCTGTACTGACATACAGGGCGATTAACATAATGAAAATAAGTCTATCTTTTACTCGGTTTTTCCTTTCCTTGCACCAAACCGATTACCCACTAAGAACGCAATCAGCCCCCACACCAAAGACGGCACGATTTCGTGGAATTTGCTGAATAATTTAATCCCTTGTACCACATATTGCAAAGCCTCAGGCAAGGACGTTAAATCTACGCCTTTTAATTGCACCAATAAAATATAACAAGCCAAACCTGTCACCATAGAACTAATGGCCCCAGTAGCATTGGCTTTATCCCAATAAATCCCCAGTACAATCACCCATAAAAAGGCGGCCTCTAGTCCACCAAAGGCGAATAGGTTTAACCAAATAATCATATCAGGTGGATTTAAAGCCGCCAGCACCAAAAGCACCGTAATGGTGAGTGTGATAATGGAAGAAAACCAACTGATTTTTTTCTGATTGGTGGCCATTTCTGGTTTGGCGGATAAATACAAATCTTTCACGAAAATCGCTGAGGATTGGATTAATTGCGCATCAATGGTGGACATAATCGCTGACATGGGAGCAGCCAAGAAAATCCCTGCCACTATCGGCGGTAACACTTGTAACATCAAGGTTGGGATCACTTGATCGGGAATGGTTAGCTCCGGAATAACGGCTCGCCCTAACGCACCGGCTAAGTGCATGCCTAACATAATCACGCTGAGAATAATGGTGCCAATTAACATGCCACGGTGTAAAGCCTTGCTATCTTTGAACGCCATACAACGCACGGCGGTATGAGGCAAGCCCACCACGCCAAAGCAGACTAACACCCAAAATGACGCCATAAATTGAAAGCCTAGCATGTCATTGGGGCCATAAGGGCTGACTAACTGCGGATCGATTTCAGTCAGTTTTTGCACCGCACTTTCTGGCCCACCGGTGGCATAAATGACCGCACCGAGTAAAATCAATGTACCTAAAATCATCACCGTGCCTTGAATGGTATCCGTCAGCACCACAGCTCGGAATCCGCCAATAAAGGTATAAATGCCAACAGTGGCCGCAAAAATTAACAAGGCACTGGTATAAGAAATCCCGATAGTGGTGGATAACAATCTAGCACCGCCGATAAATTGAGTCATCATGGCGGCAAAAAAGGCAATTAATAAGGCAATGCCTGCAATCCAAACAAGGACTTTATTTTTATAACGATAAAGCAGTAAATCATTGATTGTCAATGCCTTACTTTCACGAGATAACAAGGCGAATTTTTTGCCTAACGCCCCTAAAGCTAACCACACCGCTGGCACTTGGATCATGGCTAACAACACCCAACCCAAGCCATATTTATAGGCCGCCCCCGGCCCCCCCACAAAAGAACTGGCACTGGCATAGGTGGAGGCAATGGTCATGGCCAACACAAAGCCGGTCATGGAGCGATTTCCCACATAGTATTCGGTTAAAAAATCACCTTTTGACCGTTTTACGTACGCATAAACTGCGGCACCAAATACAAAAGCTAAATAAATAATTAAAGGAAAAATAATCCCTAAGTTCATGATGTGATGTCCTTATCTTGCGAATTTGATAAAGTGCGGTCCTTTTCCGTTGAAATGTCAAGATCAATGTCTTGATACACAATTTTAATCAGCCAATAAGCCACCACAATAAACAAGACAGGCAGATAAATACAAGATAATTCAAACCACAAAGGAAAACCCAAGGGGCCTGCACTGTTATCTGGCAAATAAGCACAAACTGCCCAGCCAATCATGTAAAGAATGGTTAATCCTAACGCCCAACGTGCCTCACGTGCGGCTTGCCGATAACGTTGTTGTAATGTCATGTTCTCTCCTAATAAAAAAGTGGATCCTGACAATCCACTCTCTTTTTACTATTCTGAAATACCTAACTTCTTCTCGAGATAATGAATATTCGCCCCACCTTTTTGGAAGTTCTTATCCTCCAAAATTAAATGATGTAACGGAATATTGGTCTTAATCCCATCAATAATGGTTTCGGATAGAGCATTTTGCATACGGCGAATCGCCCCCTCTCGGGTGTCGGCATACACAATTAATTTCGCAATCATGGAATCGTAATGCGGTGGCACGGTATAACCTGCATACACATGGGAATCCCAACGCACACCTAATCCACCCGGTGAATGCAAATGCACCACTTTACCCGGTGACGGTAAGAATGTTTTTGGATCTTCCGCATTAATACGGCATTCAATGGCATGACCTTTGACTTTAATATCCGCTTGTTTAATTGAAAGTGGCAAACCAGCCGCAATGCGTAGCTGCTCTTTCACCAAGTCTACGCCCGTGATCATTTCTGTCACTGGGTGTTCAACCTGAATACGTGTATTCATTTCAATAAAATAAAACTCACCGTTTTCATACAAGAACTCAAAAGTACCCGCGCCACGATAACCAATTTCCACACAAGCATTGGCACAACGTGAACCAATATCTTGGCGAACTTGGTCAGAAATCCCCGGTGCCGGTGCCTCTTCTACTACTTTTTGGTGACGACGCTGCATTGAACAATCACGTTCCGCTAAATACACTGCATTGCCGTGGGTATCGGCTAATACTTGAATTTCCACGTGACGTGGGTTTTCCAAGTATTTTTCCATATACACCATATCGTTATTAAAGGCTGCTTTGGCCTCCGCTTTGGTCATGGCAATACTTTCTTCAAGGCTTTCCGCATTACGCACCACACGCATACCACGACCGCCACCGCCACCGGAGGCTTTAATAATCACAGGGAAACCGATACGTTTGGCAATTTCTTTATTTTTCGCCATATCCGAACCCAATGGGCCATCGGAACCCGGTACACAAGGCACGCCCGCTTTTTTCATAGCATTAATAGCGGACACTTTGTCGCCCATTAAGCGAATCACATCAGCGGTTGGGCCAATAAAGGTAAAGCCTGAACATTCGACTTGTTCGGCAAAATCCGCATTTTCCGATAAGAAACCATAACCAGGGTGAATCGCATCCGCCCCGGTCACTTCAGCGGCTGCAATAATCGCAGGCACATTTAAATAACTTTTGGTTGATGGGGCGGGGCCGATACATACGGTTTCATCAGCCAATAAAACATGTTTTAAATCACGGTCGGCGGTAGAATGTACCGCAACGGTTTTAATGCCGAGTTCTTTACATGCACGTAAAATACGTAAGGCAATTTCACCGCGATTGGCAATAACCACTTTTTCTAACATAAGATTATTCCAGATTAAAATTGGGGAAGATAAAAATAATGGGCAATACCGCCCATTAGAAAATATTATTCAATCACGATTAACGGTTCGTCAAACTCAACCGCATCACCGTCATTAATTAAAATGGCTTTCACCACGCCAGCTTTGTCCGCTTCAATGCGGTTCATCATCTTCATGGCTTCCACGATACAAAGGGCATCGCCCACTTTCACCGCTTGTCCCACTTCCACAAAGGCTTTTGCCTCTGGACTTGGGCTACGATAGAATGTTCCCACCATTGGCGAACGCACTTGGTGACCTGATACTTCTTGTGCAGCAGGTGCTGGCGTTGCAGTTGCTGTTGCCGTTGGTGCAACAGGTGCTGGTGCGACTGGAGCTGGAGCCGCTGCTGGAAGTTGGTATTGCACCGCAGTTGGTGCCGGCGTACCACGGCTAATACGAACGGATTCTTCTCCCTCGGAGATTTCCAATTCCATAATGCCTGATTCTTCAACTAATTCGATCAATTTTTTGATTTTACGAATATCCATTGCCATAATGTAGATTTCCTGAAAAATAATATAAAAACGAACCGCACTTTACATCACTTTAATAACCCAATGAATCATCAAAGTGCGGTGAAAAAATTCTGCTCTTTTTGAGAAAAACAAGATTACCCGAAAAAGTGGCTTTTGGCGACAATTTTATGCGAATTTATGCAAATTTCGTGAAAATTTAACGATTTTCTGCTTTTTTTGCTAAAAATTGCACGGCAAAATCCAATCCATATTCGTAACCTTTTGCCCCCAATCCACAAATCACGCCCTCCGCCACATCACTAAAATAAGAATGATGACGAAACGGCTCACGTTTATGAACATTAGACAAATGCACTTCCACAAAAGGGATAGCCACCGCTAACAACGCATCACGCAAGGCTACACTCGTGTGGGTATAAGCCGCCGGATTGATAATAATAAAATCCACTTGCTGAAAACTCTGGTGAATTTTATCAATCAACTTTTCTTCACTGTTGGCTTGAAAACAATCCAATTTTACACCGCAGTGTTGAGCAAGCTGCTGTAAATGCTGTTCAATTTGCGACAACGACAGCGAGCCATAATGCTTTGGCTCCCTCGCCCCCAACATATTCAAGTTCGGGCCATTTAATAACAAAATGCGTGCAGATAGCGACATAATCTTATCCTTTTGCTGTAATCTGAGGCATTATAACGATTTTTTACAAAAACTCAGCTTAATAAAATGTGGTCTAACCTTTTAGACCGTAACTTTCTCAAGAAATTCCGAATCCAAATCAATCACAGGCAAGGTGGAATCTGGCCAAGTTCGCACAATTTGATGTTCCATCAGATCTAACGTATCCAACCCTGGCACCATATTTGGCGTATATTGTTGGGCTAAACGTGCTAATTGCGTTAAACCAAAACTGCTCTCAATGGAAGAACTGATCACTGCTTTTAACCCGCAAGCATGGGCCTGTTCAATCAAACGCACACATTTTTCAATGCTGCCGACTAAGGTTGGTTTAATAATAATCGCCGCCACATTTGGCTCCGCTTGCACCACAAAATCCGGTTCACGCACCGATTCATCCCACGCAATGGCAATGCCTGTTTCAGCCGCAAATTGACGACTTTCCTCACGAGTTTTACAAGGTTCTTCTAAAAATTGAATGCGAGAACGGTATTCAGGTTTGACATATTTAGCAAACATGGCCGCTTTAACTGGCGTCCAACTACGGTTAGCGTCCAAGCGTAAATGCAAATCAGGAATCGCCTCCAACAACATATCGGCAATTAATCCGTCCCGATTGGCCTCATACATACCGACCTTAATTTTCGCCACTTTTTCGCCTTGCATTTGATCCAGTGGCTCATATAATTCATCAGGATCGCCATAACACAGCGGGGCGGTTTGATAATTGCCTTGCTCACCCAATTTACCTTTCAACTCCGCCAAGGCACAGCTCAACCCAAAGGCCACTGAGGGATAAACTTCCTCATCATTTAACGGCAATTTTTCATTGCAAGAACGCGCCTTATCCCAACGGCTTAACCAATCAATGGCTTGTTGTTGTGCTTGTTCAAGGGTTTCTTGGCTAAATTCTGGCAACGGTGCAATTTCACCCCAGCCCTCGTGTTCACCACAAACCACTTGCACCAACAAGCCCTCTCGTTTTTTTAAAAAACGGTTGCGGAGAATTAACTGACTGTCAACGGGAATGCTGTAACGATATAAATTATAACTTCTCATTATTTTCTCTTCGATAAAAAACCTGCCCAAACTTGTCAATTTGAGCAATAAAATTAGGATTGGTTAATAAATGATAAACGGAAAGATCAAATAAATAAGGGGAATAAGAATCGTCTAAATCTAGCCAAACTTTACCGCAAGTTTGTTGGGTGACATTTTCGCCCTTTAAAGTTAAATCAACATCCGAACCCTCACGATAATTGCCCATGGCCCGAGAACCGTAAATAATCGCTTGCTCTATTTCGGGATATTTTCGCAAAATATCCTGAATTTGTTTGATTGATTTATCGCTTAATCCAAATTTTGGCATAGGGTTTCTACTTTTTGTCTGAACTCAAGAAGTAAAGGGAAATATTGAGAAATAATTTTATTGAACTCATCTTCTAAAATATCTTCATTATAGGTATGTACCGTAAGATTTCTAGTTTTAATCATTTCCATCCAAACTTCGCCCTGAGAAATATAACCCAAATTAAAGGCTTCACGAGTTGCGGTTCTTGAACCTCCCTCAAAATCCCCCTCATACTGCAAAATATCTTTCATCAATTTCCACGCCAATTCGTGGGTAAATTCAAAACGTTGAATAATGCTTTCTTGAACGATATTTTCAATAAGTCCATCAATTTTCTCTATCGCATCGTCGCATTTTTCAATGGCCTCGCTCAAACGTGCTAAGGCTTTTTGATAATGCTCAAATCGCTGTTTTAACCTAATAATTTGTTGATCCACAATAACACTCGATATTTTATATCAATTCGTCCCTACTATAATATCTAGTGATTCGCTTTTAATAAGGCAATCATGTCTTCCAACATGGCGATTTCTTTTTGTTGTTTCGCCAACAATTCATCTTTATGGGAAAGTATTAATTTTAGTTTTTCGTTTTCAGCAATAATGCTCTCTGTTGCACCAATATACTGTTTATGATTGGAATTATCACCAATAGAAAAAATAAGGGCTTTTTCAGGAGATTGAATAAGTTCAACCATATCAATATTAAAGATATTAGCGATTTGTTGTAGTTTATCCAAGTTCAACTTAGTTTCACCATTTTCAATTTTTGCATAACCTGTCGGCGACATATCTAGTTTTTCCGCAACCTGTTCTTGTGATAATCCACTGATCTTACGCATTGCTTTAATTGTATTATGTACGTCCATTATGTTGTCCTATTTAATTGAAAAACTAAGAAAAAGTGGATTTATCTCACTTTTTGTCTGTGGATAAATACTATTCAAAATTGTATCATTTAACTCTTTATTATTCAATCATTTGGAAATATTATGAACACCTATATTTTACTGCCTTGTACACTTGCCTTATTTGCTCTCTCTGGCTGTGGAAAAACAACCCCTAATTGTTCTGATACAAAAGTTTTAGATACAGTATCGAGATTAATCAAGCAGAAACTGCCTAATGATTATCAAAACAGCGATATTCAATATTCAGGAACAAGGATGACAGATAAACATCAGAAACTGGATATTTTGCTGTGTACAACACAGTTTTCTACGCAATTAAGCGATCAACAAGTTCAAGAAATAATAGATAAAGGTATCAAAAATACTGAAAAAGAAATGGCCGAATATGAACAGAAAATCACAGAATTAAAAGCCAAAGCAGATGCCATGGCTTTGGAAGAAATTAAGGAATTAGAACAAACTATTCAAGAAATTCAGACCGAAGCAGATAAAAACCCCGAATACAAAGTAACGATTTCACCTCATAGAAAGCGGAATGCTAAGGATGCGATCGCTTTTTATCAAGATCTAATTGAATCACTCAAGCAACCAGATACTCGCTATGAAATGCTTCAGAATCCTGATACGAGCACAAATCTGACAGCACCATTTTCTACTACACTTCGATCCTACGACGTCATTTTAAAAAGTCGCCAAGAACTGATCTCTGAAGAACATTTATCTATGACAAGAAGTCGATTAAAAAACACCATTAGTCGCCAAATTCGTTACAAAATTGAACCTGCTGATAATGGTGACTCCTATATTACTTTACTTAAATAAAGCATAAGGGCATCACATTAATGATAAAGGTTTTCATTATCCCTTTTTTAGGAGCTATAGTATCCGTTATTTTTTCTTATTATGCTTACATTAAATTAAAGTATGTTAAGAAACTATATTTAGGCATCAGCATAATTTTAATTAATCTTGTTTTTTCTCTTATTTTTTCGCTAACACAAGAGCAATCCTCTTTTTTTGACGTACTAAGACAGAATGTCGGTGCTTACTTACTTATCATTTTACTCATAACGCAAAAATCAGGACATTATGAACATCAAACTAAAAAAGGGAAAAAAGATAGACGGTTTAAGAAAAATCATTTTCATGACACAACAAATTATAAATTAAGAAATTTCTTTCTCCCAATAGTATTACCAGTCTGGATTTTTTTCGCATTCATCATGCTACCCAAGATTGTTTCATTCATCACTTCATTATTATTTAGCTAAATCATAAAAAGGCGGATATCCGCCTTTAGTTTTAATTAAGGATTCCGCTTAAACTTACTAAAATCAGGGGCGCGTTTTTCATTAAACGCATTGCGTCCCTCTTGCCCTTCTTCGGTCATATAGAACAACATGGTGGCATTACCTGCTAATTCTTGTAAACCTGCTTGTCCGTCACAATCGGCATTTAATGCCGCTTTTAAGCAACGTAACGCAATCGGGCTGTTACGCAACATTTCACGGCACCAACGCACGGTTTCTTTCTCTAAATCCGCATAAGGCACAACGGTGTTCACTAAACCCATATCCAAGGCCTCTTGGGCGTTGTATTGACGGCATAAGAACCAGATTTCACGGGCTTTTTTCTGACCCACAAGGCGAGCCATATAACTGGCCCCCCAACCGCCGTCAAAGGAACCCACTTTCGGTCCTGTTTGACCGTAAATGGCGTTATCCGCAGACACGGTAATATCACAAAGCATATGCAACACGTGACCACCACCAATAGCATAACCAGCTACCATGGCCACCACAGGTTTCGGGCAAGTGCGAATATCACGTTGAAAATCTAATACGTTTAAATGATGCACACCGCTTTCGTCTTTATAACCGCCGTAGTCACCACGTACTTTTTGGTCACCGCCAGAACAAAACGCTTTTTCGCCTTGACCGGTTAACACAATCACACCGATTTTTTCATCAAAACGTGCGTCTGCAAAGGCGTTAATCATTTCTTTCACCGTTTGTGGACGAAACGCATTACGCACTTCAGGGCGGTTAATGGTAATTTTGGCAATGCCATCAGTGGATTTATGATAAAGAATATCGCTGTAACCGTTGCTGTGATCGACCCATTCAATCGGGGCGTAAAGCACATCATCTTTTGGATTTTGCATAAAAATGTCCTTAATTGTTTTTAATAAAAAGTGCGGTCATTATAACGGAACTTTTGCGATCTCAAAAGCAAAACGCTGTAATTGTTCCGCAAAGGCTTGGGGATTTTCTAAATGGGCATTATGCCCTGCTTGTGGAATAGTGCAAAATGACAAATTTTTTTGTATCGCTAATTGCGTAAATTTCTGATCTCGTTCGCCCACCATATAATAAATTGGCAATATTTTAGACCGCACTTTCTCACTCAACTCTGGCTGTTTCGCTAAACTGGTTGCTAATAACATTTTCCCGATATTTTCACCGCAGTTTGTGGCACGTTTAGCAATTAATGCCGCACGTTGTGGGCCAGTCAAATGCGAAAAAACCGGCTGTTGATACCAATCTTGCAACACCGTTTCAGGCAATTCCGTTATAAACCGTTTGGCCCATTGTTGATCGTTTCGCCAACGTTGTTGCTTTTCCTGTTCATTGTTCAGCCCTAAATTCGCCCCCTCTACAATGACCCCTTGTAAATGGCCTTTTGCACAATGGGAATGCAACGCATAATATAATGCTAGCCGTCCACCTAATGAGTAACCCACTAAAATATAAGGCTTATTTTGAATTTTCTGCTGGATTTGCTGTGAAATAAATTGAGCGGTTTGCTCAAAATCCGTTACTTCTACTTGCTTATTTTCACCATGAAATGGCAAATCCAATGCAAAACAATTAAACTGCGGTGCATTTTTTTGCAATTTTTCGATAATGGCTTGCCAATCAGCTTTGGTGCCAAGTAATCCATGTAAGAAAATTAAAGTTGGCATATTTCGTCCTAATAAAAAAACCACGTTTATCATAACGTGGTTTCAACAAAAAATCAGCTTTATTTCATCGCCGTAGCTAACGCATGATCATGCAATTCACCGTCCTGTAAGCGTCGGAAATAATCCTTTGTTTCATTCACAATCACATGACGCAAACCAATCAATGCCACCAAATTTGGAAACGCCATTAAACCATTCACAATATCAGCTAAAATCCAGATCGTTTTTAATTCAATAAACGCCCCACAAGCGACCAGCATAATAAAAATCGCACGGTAAACTTTAATGCCTCGAATATCAAAGAGATACACAAAACAACGTTCGCCATAATAGCACCAACCTAAAATCGTGGTAAACGCAAAAAACAGCAAGCCAATCGTCACAATGGTCGCCCCTATGCTTGAACCTAATCCTTGTGCAAAGGCTAAATTGGTGGCTGCCGCCCCCTCTGTGGGACCGTTCCAAACACCGGTTATCACCAACACCAGTCCTGTCATGGAACACACAATAATGGTATCTAAAAATGTCCCAGTCATGGAAATCAACCCTTGGCGTACAGGTTCTTTCGTTTGTGCCGCTGCTGCCGCAATGGGTGCCGAACCTAAGCCAGCCTCATTGGAAAAAATCCCCCGAGCAACGCCAGCTTGAATGGCTTTCATCACGGTTAACCCTAATGCCCCACCGATAGCCGCTTGCGGATTAAACGCACTCTGGATAATTAAGGAAATCGCTGCCGGTATTTTATCGGCATTAAGCAGTAAAATTACCAACGACGTAAGCACATAAAGTATCGCCATAAATGGCACAATTAAAGTCGACGCCTTGGCAATGCGTTTTACGCCCCCCAAGATAATCGCTGCCACCAACGCCGTCACCACCGCTGCGGTGATACCGACTGGCACATTGAAAGAATCTTGCATGGCATGGGTAATCGCATTAATTTGCGGAAACGTCCCAATGCCAAAAAACGCCACCAACACGCCAAAAATCGCAAATAATTTTGCCAACCATTTAAGCCCTAGCCCACGTTCAATATAGTACATCGGACCGCCCGCCATAAAGCCGTTTTTATCACGCACCCGATATTTGACCGCTAACAATCCCTCAGCATATTTGGTCGCCATCCCTAACAAGGCCACTAACCACATCCAAAACATTGCCCCCGGCCCACCGGTTTGAATAGCCGTCGCCACGCCCACAATATTCCCCGTACCGATCGTCGCCGAAAGTGCGGTGCAGAGTGCGGCAAAAGCAGACACGTCGCCCGCTTGCCCATTACCTTTCTCACGTTTAAACATATAACCCAAGGCACGTGGCAACTGCACAATTTGAATAAAACCAAGCCGTAGGGTTAAATAAAGCCCTGTGCCAGCTAATAAAATCAGTAGCGGCGGCCCCCAAATAAAGCTATCAATGGATGATAAAAAATCTGACATTAACATAATGATTCTCGTAAAAATTTTAAAAAATTTATACAAGGTAGCGGAAAGCATAGAAGAATACGCTGCCAAACAGCGTAAAAACTGGAATAACCTTTCGCCCCTGTCCTTTTGCCTGAGCGTTTGAAGTGTTTGTTTTACAACAAAAATCACTCTTTCGCCTTCGGCGTTCCGCTACATTACTTTGAATGTACGAAATCTCTCCAAGGGTTCGTCCACTAGCAGTCCTTGCTGACATTATTCTTAATAGACAGCACCTGAAAGATTTTACCTCGTCGGTATAGGGTCAATTCCCTATTCTCCAACTAGCTTCAACCGAACTAATTTTTACTTTATTTCATCAAGAAAAAAGTGCGGTCAATTCTAGCAAAAATTTTGCAAAATTCAACCACACTTTACCTGTTTTGTGCTTATTTTGTTTCTCGTTCCCACTTTCTCGCAATATAGCTACAACTTGGTATCAAGTTTAGATCTTTTTCCCGAATAAACGCTACCAATGCTTGATATAATTTATCCGCCACACCTTGCCCTCGCAACACTTCTGACACATAAGTATGATTAGCATTAATGGTTTGATTATCCACGAAAAAATAGGTTAATTCAGCGATCTTGGTGCCATTATCGTCCAAAACAAAAAATTCGCCTTGCTCGTTGTTGTGTTGGTGTTGAATATTCATGTTTATTTTACCCAGTCTTCTGAAAACTCACTACTTTCAGCAAAATCTGCCGTTTCACAAGGAATAGCTTTTTCTTCTGCTGCCCATTCGCCTAAATCAATTAATTGGCAACGTTTACTGCAAAAAGGGCGATACGCACTTTCAGGCGACCAAACCACAGGCTTTTTACAAGTTGGACACTCTACGCTAAAGGTTTCTGCCATTTTTCTTCTCACTTAATTGCAAATAATATTGGTGTAATTCTAGCACTTTTTGGCGAAGTTCGCTCTTAGTTTGTGCAAAATCCCCATCATTATTAATCACATCATCTGCGACCTTTAGGCGTTCATTTCGGCTTACCTGAGTATTGATAATTTGTTGAATTAATTGGCGTTTATTATTATCTCGCTGACTGGCACGATCTAATTGCGTTTCAACCGACACATCCACCACCAACACCCGATCACAAAGTGCGGTCAATTTATTTTCAATTAATAACGGCACCACAAACAACACATAAGGGGCAGTTTGAGCCTGTAATTGCACCAAACATTCCGCCCGAATAGCGGGGTGTAACAACTGATTTAGCCAATGTTTCTCGCTTGCATTATTAAACACCTTTTCACGCAACACTGCACGATTTAGCTCGCCATTTTCGGTTAAAATTTCCTGCCCAAAATGCACCGCAATTTGCTCCAACAAGGGCGATCCTTTTTCCACCACCTGACGAGCCACCACATCCGCATCCACCAATGGCACGCCTTGTTCTGCAAAAAGATTGGCAATGGTCGTTTTACCACTACCGATACCGCCTGTCAGTCCGATGATGTAGGTCATTGTTTTCTCCGTTTGTGATTTTTAGGTTATCTTATCCTATTTATCCCAAACATAAAACAAACGTGTTCATTACTATCAAACACGATTGTTCGTTAGTAATGAACACGTTTAAACTTCACTTTATATTTAAAATCCACAATCATACTCAAGCACTGCACGCTTTGAGTTGCCTGTAACCACGGTATACCAAGAACCAGCACCGCAACCTATTCCTGAGCCTGCGACTTTATTAAAGCCTTGTTTAAGCAATTGAAATTCACGTTCACTCATTGGTGCAAAAACAATATCTTCATTCCAGTTCTCGAAGCCGCAAATTAACTGAATACTTTTTATTTTCAAGCCAAATAAACTGGCATTTTTTAAGGGGATTTCAGAACCGCCCAAGCCATCTTTTAAGGTTTTAGCTGGAAGTAAATTCTTACGATAAGGAAGTGGAACATTAGAATATTGACCGTTTACCGCTTCTGGTGTGGCTACGCAAGTATTTACCTTTACCCCTTCCGTTTCCCATCCCATATCAACAGACATCTGTGCACTTTTAATGAGTGATTCAATAACCTTAATCTCGTTATTATATTGCGTTGCGTTATCTTCTGCTTTTTGGGAAGCTGTTCGATACTCAAAAAGCGGTGTCCAATCGGTGGCTTGGGCGAAGACAGGTAAACTGAAAAACAGATACACAATAAATCTTTTCATTATATTTTACTCATTGGTTATATCCTGTGTAGACTAACCTTGAATTGCCAAAATAAGAGTAACACTTTATCATGTACTTTGGGTGAAAAATGAGCGTATATTTCAATTTTCAATGAAGAGAAGTATACGCTCAAAATTTTAGTGAGAAAAGCAAATTATTTATGGTTTTAGTGCCTGATTTTTTTTAACACAGTACTCAGATAAGTTTGAATACTTACCTGTTTTATCTTTGCTAATTGCAATTAATAAATCTACTCTCTCACCAAAAAAATTGAAGTCAATTACATCATCTTTAGAAACAGATGAAGATTGACCAATGTCATATTGTAATCCTTTAATAATTTTTTCTAGGTCTCCTTTGCCTATTTTATTAACATTATTTTCAGCTAATTGTTTAAGATAACTGTTACACTCTTGCGGAAGACTATTAACAAACTCCACAGGTGTCATATTTTTTTCTTTCCCAAAAACAGAAATAGCCATAAGTTGTTTAGGGGCAAGATTTCTGTACAGAGCTAATCCTTCTGCATCAGATAATGCAAAAGACGATGCGCTAGATAAACCTAGCAGTAAACTCAATACTAATTTTTTCATTTTTTGTACTCCGTATTAATTAAAAAATCATTTTAGCGAAAAATCAAAACTGTCTTGCTTCAATAATCTCGCTACCATTAACTGTGTATTTAAAAATTAAGCCAATTCTCTCGTTTTTGTTGAAGAACAAGTTTCGCCGCATTTTTTACAGTGGTAATAATCTTTTTCCACTATTTTTGTGCAACTGACGTGACGTGTTTTTACACCGCGCGTTGAACGTTCTCTCACTTCTCGAGTGCCTTTATATCGTTCCAATTCTTCGGTTTTATCTAATACAAGAAAGCCGATTTCGTGGCAATGTGGGCAAGTATTTGCTCTTTCCCACGCTGCCTTTTCTGCAGCTTCCAATTCCGCTTGCAATTTGGCATCTTCCGCTTTCTTTTGGGCTGTATCGACAATTTTACCAATAATAGCTAACACAACCATTACGATAATAAACGACACTGTCGCATTGATAAAAGGACTATCTGAAATCGGCACAGTGGATAAAAAACCAAAGAATGCGACAATCCAGCCCCAAATATAGCCCAAACATGTAACAAACAAATCCCAAATAAAAACGATTGTTTTTGAGAAAAAATTTAAAATAGTATCCATCTAATTTGTTTTCCCTAATCCATATTTTTTATCAACCATATCAATGAGATCTTGAACTTTTGATTGACAAAATTCAGACGCATTTTTACGCTTTGCTTCTTCTGGATAGTTTTTTTCTAAATTACGACAATCCAACCCTATCATAGCAAGTTGAAATAAGCTGTTATTATAATTTTCGCGTGCTTCTTTAAGTTTAGGATCTCGCCAACTTGCAAAAACACCTGTAGATAGCTCAGTGTAAGTAATATTATTAAAACGTGCATCATCAACCGCAGTTCTAATTTCTTTCGATAATTTCTCTGAATTGGCTTTTACTTTATCAGAGAGAGGTGTCGCAGCAAAATCGTCAAGGGTAATATCAGAATCAAACTGATTACCAAACTCAGCAACTGTCATTTTCCCATATTGCTCTAATGTTTTTTTCTCTGATTTAGCTTGAACGCCTGTTGCGGTTAAACCAATTAATAATGCTAAAATAATTTTTTTCATAGTAAAATTCCTAAAATGTAAAATGAAACGAAATGTAATAAAACAATATACAACCTATTTTCAATTTAAAGCCGATATTTACCCCTTATTTGAATTGTACAATTTATTAAATCCATACATATCAATCACTTTAGCTGCACTATAAGTGAGATCTGTCGGATTACCATTAAAATCAATCACTTTCAATTTTGCTTGAATGGCTTTGATATCCTGTTTATTTTCAAGATAAAAATCGTGAATAATCGATAATGAATTTTCATCAAATGAATAAAAACTTGTGGCTTTTTTATTTTGTACTTTGGCTATCTCATTAAAGGTTTCGCAAAAATAGCGATCGTATGCTGGCACAATACCAAACACACCCAATAAAATTTTGGTAACGAGTGTAATGGTTACACGCTTTTCTTTACCCAATTTTTCCGAAACATCTTTCGCAATACGTACAAGAATGGAATGAATTTGAGTATATAAATCAGTCAGTTTTTGATAGTTTGCAGGATAGTCATCAAGGCTAATCGCCCACAGTGCTTTATTTTTGTCATCAATAATAAATTGCACAAGTTCTTTTAATGCGGCAGGATTTTTTTGAAAGAGAAAAGTGCTTCCACGCAACATTCCCCAGCTTGAGAGATAGCCCCATAAAATATAGCAACCCAATTCAAGATTTTGGCGTGATTGCGTATTACTCGGATGAAAATGCGCATAGCAATAATCGAAAGAATGGTAGCGATGTGTAGGATCGGCACTTTCTGCGAGTACCAATTCATTCACAATTTGTGAGAAATCACTGTGTTTAGACATGGATTTTTACCTGTGTATAGTTGATTGTTTTGTATTCTACCATTGTTTTTTTTTTGCACAATTTAGTATACTCTGATCGATTTTTTTTTAAACAATGCTGCTATTTATAAAATAAAGCCCGCCCAAATTTTTTATTTTAACGTAAAAATTTGGGCGGATAGTTTGAACATCACAAACCAAAATGGACAGGAACACAACTTATTGTTGCAACAATTCTATCAATGTATTAACATTATCAACCTAAAGATAAGGGGAAAAAATGAACGTCATTACCAGCCGAGAATTTTACCAAAACACAGGCAAAGCCTATAAACTTGCCAAAATAGATCCAGTACTCATTACAAAATATGGTAAGCCTGATGTGGTCATATTAAATTACAGCGAATACCAACGTTTAAATAACCTTTCGCCAACACGTTCACTCTATGACATTTTCGCCACTGCTGATCCACAAGTTGCTGAAATTGAATTTGAATTGCCCGAACGTACCCTTGATGATCAACGCCCTGAAGTGGAATTTTAATGATGTTTTTAATTGATACCAATGTGATTAGCGAACTGCGAAAAATTCCACTGGGCTATGCCAATTTAAATGTGTCTGAATGGGCAAAGAAAATTCCCGAAGAACATATTTTTATTTCGGTTGTTTCAATAATGGAAATTGAGCGTGGTATTTTAAACTTGCAACGGCGAGATCCTACGCAAGCTAAAATTATTCAACAATGGTTTGAAAAGACAATAAAAACCCAATTTCAATCTAGAATTTTACCCATAAACTTAAAAACCGCTGAAATCTGTGCCACATTACACGCCCCAAATAAACGCCCTGAAAATGATGCTTGGATTGCCGCAACCGCACTTGAACATAATCTGACGTTGGTGACACGCAATGTGAAAGATTTTGATATAGTGGGCTTGAAAATGGTCAATCCGTGGGATTAATAATAAAAATACTCAATCATTAATACCACCACCTGCCCAATCACCAAAAACGGTGCAAACGGCAAATACGCTACTTTCGCCCCTTTCAGCCATTTCCACCCAGCAAACACCAACCCCAAACAGCACGCCACAAACACCAAATACGGCAGTTGTTGCCAAGGGTGAAAACTGCTTAATGCCCCCATTAACCAATAATCACCACGCCCGAGAGCGTCTTGTTGATAAAAACAGCGAGCAAGATAAAAAATCATATAGAACGCTACAAAACCGACTAACAGGCTTTGCAGGGCTTGTTCAAGGGAAATTGGGGTAAACTGGTAATAGGCACCCGTGATGCCTAACGCCATTAACAGTTGGCAATGAGTGACGGAAATAAATTGATAATGCCCGTCAATTTTGGCGATTAAAAATAATAGCGTGCCTGATACTCCCCAAAATAACGCTTGTAGCGGTTCAGGGAAATAATAGCCGTTCAAGCCAAAAAAGATCGCCCCTACGCCAAAATACAGCCAAAATCCACCGCACTTGATGGGCGTTAAGCGAGAATGTTCGGGGCAATTCTGCGGTGCATTTTCGGGGAAAAGATCCACATAGCTTTGGTAAATTTCCTGTTGAATTTGCGTGGCTAAGTTTTGCAAATAATGCCGTACAGCAACGCCAAGCAAACCACCTAATAGACAAAATCCGAGTATTATCATTGGATTAACGATCCCATATTAAAAATCGGCAAATACATCCCGAGCATAATCAAGCCAATCAGTCCGCCAATAACCACCATTAACAACGGCTCAAGCATTTGCGACAGCAAGTCAATTTTGTGATCCAGCTGTTGTTGATAGCTGTCGGCGATATGTTGCAACATTGAGGACAACTGTCCCGACTGTTCGCCCACTTGTAGCATTTGCTGGGCTTGCATTGGGAACAAGCCCGATCCCACGGCAGCAGAAAAGGCATAGCCTTGTGCGATCCAGTGCAATATGGCTTGGATTTCTTGAATCAGAGTTAAATCCCCTTGCAATTCTACCTTGCTTTGCCAGCTTTTCTTTTGTGGTAGAAAAGACTGCAAGGCTTGGTTTAACGGCACACCAGAGGTGAGCATTAAGGCTAATCCCCGACAAAAGCTCACTAATCTTGATAGCTGAACGATATTGCCAAGAACGGGCGTATTGGTGATCAATTTGGTTTTGAGTTGGTTAAGCCAAAGGGAGGATTTTAATTGCTGTTTAATCAGAAAAATCAACCCTACAATAAACAAAATGAGCAACCAAAAATATTGTTGTAATCCGTCCGATAAAAACAGCAACACTTGAGTAAAAAACGGCAGTTGAGCCTGATTGTTACCGTACATATCAGCAAATTGTGGCACAATAAAGATCAGTAAAAGGGCGGTTAAAAGTAGCGAAATACCAAGAACGAGCATCGGATAAAGCAGGATCTTCTGTAATTTGCGTTGTAATGCCACCGATTGTTGGCGGTGTTCGGCAATTTGGCTGCAAACCGTGGCGAGTTTACCCGTCATTTCGCCTACTTGAATCAGTTGGCGTTCTTGTAGGCTTAAAAATTTACCTTGTTGCTGTAAGGCTTGCGAAAAAGACAGACCCGTTTCAATTTGCTCTAGCAGTTGGCGTAACCAGTGATTGAGCTGAATATTGGTGCAGTTTTGCAATAAAATCAACAGGCTATTTTTTAACGGCACGGCAGATTTGAGCAAAATCGCCAACTGCAACAAGGTATCGCAAAGCTCCGCCGAACTCGGTTTGGTAGACAGTTGCCAATTTTGTTGTAGCTTAATTTGCTGCAAGCCACGGCTAAATAATTGTTGCCGTGCAGTCTGTTCAGTTTCGGCAATCAATACGCCTTTTTGTTTTTGGTTAAGGCGATTGAGGGCTTGCCAACGGTACATTTTGAGTTTCATTTTATTTTGCTCCACAGTACAACCCCCTCTCCCTCTGGGAGAGGGCTGGGGTGAGGGTAAAATGATTTAATTGCCTAGCACTCTTCTAATTTCTGCTAGATCTGTAATTCCTTGCTCCACCTTTTGCAAACCAGCCTGTTGTAACGTCTTGAAATCTAATTGATACTGGTTGTCCGAATTAGGTTGTAAAAATTGATAAAGCCCAATTCGCCCTTTGTAGCCTTGATGACAATCACAAGAATTATCCGCTTTTCCACCGCACTTTTGGCAACGTTTCCGCACTAACCGTTGAGCGATCACCAACAATAAACTGTTATCAATTTCGTGTTGTTTAATCCCCAATTGCAACAGGCGTGGAATGGCGGATGGGGCGTCATTAGTATGTAAGGTTGACAGCACCAAATGCCCCGTTTGGGCGGCACGCAATGCCATTGCCGCACTTTCTTCATCACGAATTTCGCCGAGCATAATAATATCGGGATCTTGACGCAGAAAGGTTCGCAATAACCGACTGAAATCCAAGCCAATTTGGGGATTAATTTGGGTTTGAATAATGCCTGACAGTGGAATTTCAATGGGATCTTCGGCGGTCATAATATGCTTTTCGGGACGGTTTAAATAAGACAGTGCGGTGTAAAGGGTGATACTTTTTCCACTCCCTGTGGGGCCCGTCACTAAAATTAGCCCTTGCGGTTGATCCAACGCCTGTTGAAAACGTTGTTGCTGATCGGCGTTCATTCCTAAATCTGAAAACGCTAATTGTACAGGCTTGTTTTGCTGCATCCGCAACACGGCTTTTTCGCCCAACGGAGTCGGCAAAGTAGAAAGGCGGAAATCCAAAATATCGGAAAAGGTGGTTTTAAAATGAAAGCGACCATCTTGTGGCAAACGAGTTTCGCTGATGTCCAATTTTGCCAACAATTTTAAGCGAGAAATCACTCGACTAGACAACGCCAAGGCAATCGGCGGTTGGTTTTGCAACACACCATCCACCCGAAAACGCACCTGCAAATGTTGGGGTTGCGGTTCAAGGTGAATATCCGATGCCTGTTGATGTAGGGCGTTTTCAAAAATTTGATTGAGCAACTTAATCACGGGCTCATCACTTTGTTGAGCCGAGTGATGCTTGTCTTCGCTTTCTTGCGGTTGAGCGTGGTAAAACACGGGGCTTTCTTGCACCATCAACGCTTGCGGAGCCAGATCCTGCAATAAGCCTTTGAGTACCTTGGTTTCCAATAACACAGGCTCAATCATTTTACCCGTGAGAAACGAGAAAGTTTCGCACGCTGATAAATTCGCCAGACTATCTAGCCCGAGCCAGACACAATGTTCATCTTCCGCCAAGGGGCAAGCCAAATAGCGGATTAAAATGGCTTGCTGTTGCTGATTTTGTTGCCATAACTGCGGTGAAATTTCAAAGCGTTTCCCCTCTTGGCTGCTCACCGTTTTATTTAACGTGTTTGTGCTAGAAAGTAGTGACATATTTATTGTCCTGTGCTACAAAAACCAGATGGGAAAAGTTCCGTATTTGAACCGCAGTTTGCCGCCCACGTCACCCCATCTTTGGCGGTGCCACTGGCTGTTAAGGTGTAACTAACACCGTCTAAGCTGCCATTGCCGACCACTGTAATTACGCCTGCGGATACGGCGACAGATTTAACGTATTTCCCTTTGGCTGTCGTCGTATTAGCTTGAATCCCATTTTTACCGCCCGAACAGTCTGTCACCGCCCCTTGATTATAGACACAGAGTTCCACTTCGGAGCGATATGGGGCTGCCGCTTGTAACAGCTCTGAAATGGCGGCTTTTTTGGTGTAATTTTGATAGCTTGGAATGGCAATGGTGGCTAAAATCGCCACTATGGCAATCACGATCATTAATTCAATTAAGGTAAAACCTTTTTTGAAGGAAAAAGATTGGATGGCATGGTTAAAAGTGCGGTGAATTTTCATAGTGTTTTCCTTTTGTTAAAATAAATTCCGTTACACTTTGCACGCCAAGTCAAAATTTGGCAAAATAAACTGTTCAATTTTGGAATCAAGATCACAAAAATCACTTTTTTAGAGGGCAAAACCGATGGTAAACGTACAAGGATGGCTAAAAAATATTCGACATTTACCCTCTCCGCATTTTGATTCACGCCCCGATCCGCAGGATATTTCGCTGTTAGTCATTCATTACATCAGTCTGCCACCAGAACAATTTGGCGGTGGCTTTGTAGATGATTTCTTTCTTGGTAAACTTGATCCGACCGTTCACCCTTATTTTGAGGACATTTATCAAGTACGTGTTTCCGCCCATTTTTTTATTGAACGAGATGGGCGAATTACCCAGTATGTGAGCTTACAAGATCGTGCATGGCACGCTGGCTTGTCGAGCTTTCAAGGTCGAGATAAATGCAATGATTATGCTATTGGGATTGAATTAGAAGGGAGCAATGAACAGCCATTTACGGAGGCACAATACAAGGAATTAGCCGAAATTACCCGTCAAATTATGGCAATTTACCCGAAAATCACCGCCGATCGCATTGTGGGACATTGTGATATTTCCCCCGAGCGGAAGATTGACCCAGGACAGTATTTTGATTGGGATAAGTACTTGAAGTTATTGAGATAGATATGTAAATTGGCTATATTTTGTTATTTTTAGATAAAAATAAAGCCACAATGTTTAACTATTGTGGCTCTATCTTATTTAGATTACGCTAATTTTTTAATTTGAGCGGCTAATTTAGATTTGTGGTTAGCTGCTTTGTTAGCGTGAATTAAGCCTTTAGATGCCATACGATCCACGACTTTTTGCATCTCAACGAAAGCGGCTTCTGAAGCTGCTTTATCGCCAGTTGCTACTGCTGCATAAGTTTTTTTGATGTAAGTACGCATCATTGAGCGTTGACTTGCATTGTGTTGACGGCGTTTTTCAGATTGAACCGCACGTTTTTTTGCTGACTTGATATTAGCCAAGGTCAAACTCCTAAGAATTTCTGTTAATTAATCAATATTGCTCTTTCATTCAAAATTAGAATGAGCTGTCTGTAAATTTGTTGTTTTCGGTGAGACACAACCGAATCTTGGCACCGTTTTTCGGTTGCTATAAGCCGTTAAGCAACGCTTTAAACAATGTAGAGCGAGATTTTATCAGTTTTTTTTGTTTTAATATAGCATTAAAATGAAATTTCTATAAAATTAAGCTAATTTTTTCCGATTTCTACATTGAGAACAACCATTTTGAGTAAACGACTTTTAAAATCAGGCATTATCGTCAGCAGCATGACATTACTTTCACGGGTACTCGGTTTAGTGCGAGATGTGGTGATTGCCAATATTATTGGGGCGGGAGCTGCCGCCGATGTGTTTTTATTTGCTAACCGTATTCCGAATTTTTTACGCCGTTTGTTCGCAGAGGGAGCTTTTTCGCAAGCCTTTGTGCCAGTGTTAGCGGAATATCAAAAATCAGGCGACATCAACAAAACTCGCGAATTTATTGCCAAAGTATCGGGTACTTTAGGCGGTTTAGTGACTCTTGTTACTGCATTCGCTATGATTGGTTCGCCGATTGTCGCCGCCATTTTCGGTACAGGTTGGTTTGTGGATTGGCTTAACGATGGACCCAATGCGGAAAAATTTAGCCAAGCGTCATTATTGCTTAAAATTACTTTCCCTTATTTATGGTTTATTACGTTTGTGGCGTTATCAGGGGCGATTTTAAACACTATTGGCAAATTCGGCGTGATGTCTTTCTCGCCTGTATTGCTGAATATTGCCATGATTTGCACCGCACTTTTATTAGCACCACATTTAGATAGCCCCGATCTTGCGTTGGCAATCGGTATTTTTGTCGGTGGTTTGCTACAATTTCTGTTTCAAATTCCCTTTTTGCGTCAAGCTGGCTTATTAGTTAAACCTCAATGGGCGTGGAATGATGTCGGTGTGAAAAAAATCCGTACCCTGATGATTCCCGCTTTATTCGGCGTTTCCGTCAGTCAGATTAATTTATTGCTTGATACCTTTATTGCCAGTTTTTTGATGACTGGATCGATTAGCTGGCTGTATTATTCCGACCGTTTACTGGAATTTCCGCTCGGTTTATTTGGCATTGCGATTTCTACCGTGATTTTGCCCACATTAGCTCGTCATCATGTGAATCGTAGTGATGATGCACAAAAAAGTGCGGTGGATTTTCGTCAAACTATGGATTGGGGCGTGCGAATGATTTTATTACTCGGCGTGCCAGCCATGATCGGTATTGCGGTATTAGCTGAACCCATGTTACTCACTTTATTTATGCGTGGGCAATTTTTGCTCAATGATGTGCAAGCCGCTGCCCTTTCGCTGTGGGGATTTAATGCTGGCTTATTGAGTTTTATGTTAATTAAAATTCTGGCGAACGGTTACTACGCTAGACAAGACACCAAAACACCCGTTAAAATTGGGATTATTGCCATGGTCAGCAATATGGGCTTTAATTTATTAGCCATTCCGTTTAGTTATGTGGGTTTAGCCATTGCTTCTGCCATGTCGGCTACGCTTAATGCTTATTTGCTTTATCGTGGATTAGCCCAAGCCGATGTGTATCATTTTTCGAAAAAAAGTGCGGTCTTTTTTAGCAAAGTTTTGCTTTCTGCCGTGGTAATGGGATCGTTGGTGTGGTATTTTAGTCCTGAATTAATGACATGGCACGCCATGACATTTTTTAAACGAGTACATTGGTTAGCTTGGTTAATCTGCCTTGCTGCAGTAAGCTATTTTGCTATGTTAATCTTACTCGGTATCCGCAAACAGGATTTATTAGCCAAAAGCTAAGGATAACCATGATTTATCTCTTATTAGCTGCCCTTATTTGGGGAAGTTCATTTATTGCAGGAAAATATAGTTATGCGATGTTTGACCCTGCCATTACCGTGCAATTACGTTTAGCCATTGCAGCCATTTTTTCTTTGCCTGCCTTTTTTCCTGCTTATCGCAAAATTCCAAGCCATTTAGTCAAAAAAATGTGGCTGATTGCATGTTTGGTGTTTCCAACGGTATTTATGTTGCAATTTATCGGGCTATCTTTCACCTCCGCCGCCAGTGCCGTTACTATGTTAGGGGCAGAACCCTTAATTACTGTGCTAGTTGGCGTATTATTCTTCAAACAACGGCTTAAATTAATCGACATTCTGTTTGGTATCGTTGCCTTTATCGGGGTTGCCTTAGTGGTATTAGGTTCTGAAGAACAAGGCGATGTCAGCCTATTAGGTTGCTTAATGGTTCTCTCTGGTGGTTTCATTTTTGCGTTTTGTTTATATATGAGCAAAGATGTTATGAAAGAACTCAAAGCGGTTGAATTTACCAATATTTTAATTGTATTAGGCACCGTAACCTGTGTTCCGATGACCTTATTATTTACCCAAAATTGGCAGATTAATCCGAGTAGCGAGGGTATTTGGGGGATTCTTTATTTATCCGTAGGTTGCACGTGGTTAGCCTATATTTTATGGAATAAAGGCTTACAAGATGTCAGTGCCAATATTTCCGCTATTTTCAGTGCGTTAGAACCTGTGTTTGGGGTTTTTCTTGCTTTGCTGATTTTAGGCGAACATCTTTCTTTGGTCACTGCAGTTGGTGTCGCTTTGGTTATTTTCTCCGCCATGGGATCCACGCTATTACCTGTTTGGTTTAGAAAATGGACAAGTCCGAAGTTACAATGAGCAAATGGGATATGTATAGAAAAGTGCATTTTTCTATACATATTCTTCAATCTCACCAGAAGAAATGCTTACCAACAACCCCAACACTTCATAATGACTAGTATGTGGAAACATATCGAATAGTTGTATTTTACGAAGTTGGTAATGGCTTAATTCGGCTAAATCTTTTCCCATGCTCACTGCATTACAGCTGGAATATAAAATAAATGGCGGTTGCATTTGATTGAGAAATTGGGCTAACGGCTTGCCAATACCTCGTCTTGGGGGATTGACGATGACTAAATCAGGCTTCGTTTGTTGATCCTTTAGAGCAAAATTAGCCGCATCGAGGGATTGAAAATTGACATTTTTTAGACCGCACTTTTCCGCTGATTTTTTCGCTGCTTGAATGGCAGACGGTGAAATTTCAATGCCAGTTAATTCAACATGCGGATTTTTCTCGCTAAGTGCTTTCGCACAATGTAAACCAAATCCGCCTACGCCACAAAACAAATCCCACAGCGAATTAACGGGAAAATCTTTTATCCACTGTTGAGCTGTCGCATAGAGGTTTTCTGCCACGGTTGGATTGGTTTGGAAAAAACCTTGTGGACGAATAAATAGCGGAATGTGGTTAAATTGTTCTTCTAACACTTGCTGTTCAGTGAGAAAAATTTCTTTTTCGCCCTCTAAAATCGCCGCATGCTGGGGTTGAATATTCGCGGTAATTACCTTTAACTGTGGTAATTTTGCTTGTAATTTCGCTAATTCTCGTTGAATTAACGCAATCTTGTTTTCAGAGCGTAATACAAAACGCAACATCAATTCACCGTTATAACGGCTTTCGGTAAGTAAAATAAATTTCAGTTCACCCTTTTGTTTCGCTATGTTGTATGGCACTAACCCTGCACGTCCAATAAAGTCTTTGAGAATAGGGAAAACATCAGCGAAATGTGGGGGATAAAGTTCACAATCGGTTAAATCCACTGCTTGATTTTGCTCGTTGATAATACCTAAAATCGGGCGTTCTACCGCTCCCGACACCACCATTTTGGCTTTATTGCGAAACGCTGTCAGTGGTGATGGAAAAGGTTCAAACCAAGCGAGTTTTGACAGATCTAATTTAGCCAACTGTTGTTTTAGATGCACTTGTTTTTGGTGTAATTGTAATGGATAGTCGTTCGCTATCCATTGACAAGACTGGCATTGTTGAGCTTGGTAGTAGTGGCAGTTAATCCTGTGCATAATGTTATATTTTATGAAAAAATTTTCCCTCTCCCTCTGGGAGAGGGTTAGGGTGAGGGTTTACTTACATTCCAACCATTGCTGTTGAAATGCAGTCAATACTTTGTGATTTTTTATCCAACGTTCGGTTTTAGTCAGTTCATGCCACGAAAAAGATTTTTGCTTAAATAGTGAACGTAAACGCTGTTGACGTTGCTCAAAGTGCAGTGCATTTTCTTGCAGTTTTAAGTTATCCAACACTTGCACCACGCCATCAGGTTCGTTACATAACAAGAGTAAATCACAACCTGCTTGCAAGGCTTTTTCGCTACGCTCTACAAAATCGCCCATAAATCCTGCCCCTTTCATGCCAAGATCATCAGAGAAAATGGTGCCGTTAAAGCCGAATTGTTGGCGAAGAATGGTTTGTAACCAGTAACTTGACCCACTGGCTGGTTGATCATCACATTGCGTATAGATCACATGAGCAGGCATAATTGCATCAAGCAAATTGTTGGCAATCAACTGTTGAAACGGCTGAATATCTTGCTCAAAAATCACCGCACTTGGACGCTCATCATAAGGCGTTTCTAAATGACTATCGGCGATAACGTGACCATGCCCTGGGAAATGTTTGCCTGTGCTTGCCATGCCTGCTTGTTTCATGCCGTGGATAAACGCCGTGGCAAGGCGAATGGTAGGTTCAATATCACCACTAAAACTACGATCGCCGATGGCTTTGCATTGATGCCCTAAATCTAGCACTGGTGCAAAACTTAAATCAATATCCAATGCCGTCATTTCAGCGGCCATTTGCCAACCGCTTTCTAAGGCCAGATGTTGTTGGGTTTCCTGATTGAAACCGATTTCCGCAAAAGATTGCATGGCAGGCAGTTGGGTAAAACCCTCACGGAAACGTTGTACTCGACCGCCCTCTTGATCCACGGTGATCAATAAGGGCTTTTTCACTCGCTGACGAATCTCTTTAATCAGGGCTTGAATTTGTTCCAGGTCGTAAAAATTGCGAGTGAATAGAATTAAGCCAGCGACGAGGGGATGTGCTAGTTTTTCGATTTCTTCTTGCTCGAGTTGTTGACCTTTAAGATCGATTAATAGGGTTGACATAATTTGCCTTATTCGTATGTGTAGGGGCGTATTGCATACGCCCTTAGTATTAACCTTTGAGTGAGATAGGGCATATGCAATACGCCACTATGATAGTTTTGCGATAGTTTATTGTTTCAACTGCAAATACAACCTATAATTCACACTTTCCGGTGTCGGCTTACTCAAATGAATCGCTTGCTGTTGTTCAGGTGCAAGCAATAACGTCGCCCGATATTGATCTTGTTGTAAGCTCACCGGTTGCGTCACGCCATTTTGGTCGTACCAAAATACATCATATTGCACATTAATCTGTTGGGCCGATTTATTTTTAACCCAAGCGGACTGTGCCGTCACACTGGCTTCAATCAGCGGATGGAGTTCCGCTGCAATATTTAAAATCGGCTTGTGCGTATAGGTCAACGACGGCACGGAGCTACAAGCGGTCAGAAAAAGTGCGGTGCAAATCAGGAGAATTTTTTTCATATTATTTCGCCAACATTCTGCCTAAAGGTTCACCACCGACAAGGTGCATGTGTAAATGAAACACTTCTTGTCCGCCATGTTTATTGCAGTTCACAATTAAACGATAGCCATCTTCCGCAATACCCTCTTGTTCGGCAATTTTGGCTGCCACGGTAAATAACCGTCCTAAAGCAATTTCATCTTCTGTGGTCACATCATTGACGGTTGGAATCAATTTGTTCGGAATGATTAAAATATGGGTGTTGGCTTGCGGTGAAATATCACGAAATGCGGTCACCAAGTCATCTTGATACACTATATCGGCAGGAATTTCTTTACGGATAATTTTACTGAAAATGGTTTCTTGTGGCATGGCCTTGTCCTTTATAAAAATTGGAAAAATCTTACCGCACTTTTTAGCAGAAATTGAAAGAAATTGCAATTTTTAAGGGCATTTGTTAATGCCTTGTTACAGGCTCGTTATGCTTTTTGATCTAAAACAAGTTTTCTGCGGAGTTTGATGAAATTTCTTTGCTTTTGGGGCGAGTTTATCCGTATAATTAACAAAATTTGTAAATTTTCAAAAAATGTTTAGCTTATACGTCGCATAGCAAGAGATGTAGCATAGCAATATAAAAATTAAAAATGATGAAATCTGAAGAAAACAGCTCAACAGTTATGGCAAGCCCAACGCAAATGGCACAAATTGGTGAAGATGCAGGGGCCTATAAAGCCAGTAAAAATCAATTCTACTCTTTTCTATCGGCCATTTCTGCAGGGGCGTTTATTGCGTTGGCATTCGTTTTTTATACCACCACACAAACAGGCAGTGCCGGTGCCGCTTGGGGATTAACCAAATTAGTGGGCGGTTTAGTATTTTCCGTGGGCGTGATTATGGTGGTCGTTTGTGGATCAGAATTATTTACTTCCTCCACCATGACATTGGTCGCTCGTGTCGGGGGGCGGATTAACACCGCACAAATGCTACGTAACTGGGTGGTGGTGTATTTAGGCAATTTTGTTGGGGCGATTTTTATTGTCAGTTTAATCTGGTTTGGTGGTCAGTTAATGGCTGCAAACGGTCAATGGGGCTTAACCATTTTACAAACTGCACAACATAAAATTCATCATACTTGGAGTGAGGCTTTTTGCTTAGGTATCCTGTGTAACATTATGGTGTGCATTGCGATTTGGATGAGTTATGCCGGTAAAACCTTAACCGATAAAGCCTTTATTATGATTTTACCGATTGGCTTATTCGTGGCCTCGGGCTTTGAGCATAGCGTGGCCAATATGTTTATGATTCCGTTAGGTATTTTAACCGCACAGGGATCTTCGCCAGAATTTTGGCAATTAATTAATGTGGATCCGGCACGTTTTGCGGATTTAGATGTCTATCATTTTATCGTCAAAAATTTAATTCCCGTTACCTTAGGTAACATTGTGGGTGGTGGGGCTTGTATTGCGTTAATGCAATGGTTTACGAACCGACCGCACGCACATTAGGTTAGTCGTAAAAGCAAGTTCACTTGTTTTTATATCGTGAAAAGTTTATTAATTAAAGAGGGAAAGTATCCAAATGACTCAATTAACAGAAACTCAACAACAAGCATGGCAAGGTTTCACTGCGGGTGATTGGCAAACTGAAGTCAACGTACGTGATTTTATCCAAAAAAACTATACACCGTATGAGGGTGACGAATCATTCTTAGCGGAAGTAACCCCTGCCACGGCGACCCTTTGGGCCGATGTAATGGAAAAAATTAAAGTGGAAAATGCTACTCACGAGCCGTATGATATCGACTGTGACACACCGTCCACCATTACTTCACACAAACCAGGTTATATTGACCAAAAATTAGAAAAAATCGTCGGTTTACAAACTGATGCGCCTTTAAAACGTGCGATTATCCCTTACGGTGGGATTAAAATGGTGAAAGGTTCATGCCAAGTTTATCGCCGTGAATTAAACCCTGAAGTTGAACATATCTTTACGGAATACCGTAAAACCCACAACCAAGGGGTATTTGATGTTTATACACCAGATATTCTACGTTGCCGTAAATCAGGCGTCATTACTGGTTTACCAGATGCGTATGGTCGTGGTCGTATTATCGGTGACTACCGCCGTGTTGCCTTGTACGGTATTGATTTCTTAATGAAAGACAAATTTAAACAATTTGCGTCATTACAACCACGTTTAGAAGCAGGCGAAGATATTCAAGCAACGATTCAATTACGTGAAGAAATTGCTGAACAACATCGTGCGTTAGGTAAAATTAAAGAAATGGCAGCAAGTTATGGTTTTGATATTTCAAATCCAGCAACCAACGCACAAGAAGCCGTACAATGGACTTACTTCGCCTATTTAGCGGCGGTTAAATCACAAAACGGTGCAGCAATGTCATTCGGTCGTGTGTCTTCATTCTTAGATATTTATATCGAACGTGATTTGCAAGCAGGCAAAATTACTGAACAAGAAGCACAAGAATTAATCGACCACTTAGTGATGAAATTGCGTATGGTACGTTTCTTACGTACGCCAGAATACGATCAATTATTCTCTGGCGACCCAATGTGGGCAACTGAAACCTTAGCGGGTATGGGCTTAGACGGTCGTACCTTAGTAACAAAAAACAGTTTCCGTATTTTACACACTCTTTACACCATGGGACCGTCACCAGAACCAAACTTAACCATTCTTTGGTCTGAACAGTTACCAGAAGGCTTTAAACGCTATTGTGCCAAAGTGTCTATTGATACGTCATCTGTACAATACGAAAATGACGATTTAATGCGTCCTGACTTCAACAATGACGACTATGCGATTGCGTGCTGTGTATCACCAATGGTGGTCGGTAAACAAATGCAATTCTTCGGTGCGCGTGCAAACTTGGCGAAAACCATGCTTTATGCGATCAACGGTGGTATTGATGAAAAATCAGGTATGCAAGTCGGTCCGAAATCTGCACCAATTACGTCAGAATACTTAGATTTTGATGAAGTCATGGAACGTACCGATCACTTTATGGATTGGTTAGCTACGCAATATGTCACTGCATTAAATATCATTCACTTTATGCACGATAAATATGCGTATGAAGCCTCATTAATGGCATTACATGATCGTGATGTTTATCGTACCATGGCGTGCGGTATTGCTGGACTTTCTGTGGCAGCGGACTCTTTATCAGCGATTAAATATGCCAAAGTGAAACCAATTCGTGGCGATATTAAAGATAAAGACGGTAACGTGGTCGCAAGCAATGTGGCTATCGACTTTGAAATCGAAGGTGAATATCCACAATTCGGTAACAACGACAGCCGTGTAGATGATCTTGCGGTGGATTTAGTTGAACGTTTTATGAAGAAAATCCAAACCCATAAAACCTACCGCAATGCCGTACCAACACAATCTGTGTTAACCATTACCTCTAACGTGGTGTATGGTAAGAAAACCGGTAACACCCCAGATGGTCGCCGTTCAGGTGCGCCATTCGGACCAGGTGCAAACCCAATGCACGGACGTGACCAAAAAGGTGCGGTAGCTTCATTAACTTCTGTAGCTAAATTACCATTTGCTTATGCGAAAGACGGTATTTCCTATACTTTCTCTATCGTACCAAATGCGTTAGGTAAAGATTATGAAGCACAAAAACGTAACTTAGCGGGCTTAATGGACGGTTATTTCCACCACGAGGCTGAAGTGGAAGGCGGTCAACACTTGAATGTGAACGTATTAAACCGTGAAACCTTGTTAGATGCGGTTGAACACCCTGAAAAATACCCACAATTAACCATTCGTGTTTCAGGTTATGCGGTACGTTTCAACTCATTAACGCGTGAACAACAACAAGATGTGATTACTCGTACGTTTACGGAAGCGATGTAATTAGCAAAAAGCCCTGCACTTGCGTGCAGGGTTAAGCTACGGAGTAGCGACCACATATTTAGCCTAGTACGCCAGTGCTAGGCTTTTTTGCTATTTATGCGTATAATAAAGCCAATAATTTAAAGATATCAATCCATTTACTATGCAACTAATACGCAGTATTCATCATTTTCCACGTAATTTTCCCCCTTGTGCCTTAACCATCGGCAATTTTGACGGCATTCATTTAGGACACCAAAAAATCTTAAGCCATTTAAAAGAAAAAGCGCAGGCATTAAATTTACCCACAGCGGTGATGATTTTTGAACCACAACCTCGGGAATATTTTCAAGGGGAAAAAGCACCAGCAAGATTAATGCGATTGCGAGATAAGTTACATTACTTTCAACAAGCCAACATAGATTATGTTATCTGTGTTAAATTTGACCGCACTTTTGCCGAACAAACTGCACAAGATTTTATTAGCGAATTATTAGTCAATAAACTCAACGTAAAATTCCTAAGCATTGGGGATGATTTCCACTTTGGGCAAGCCCGACAAGGCAATTTTGCATTACTGCAACAATCCGGTCAGCAATATGGATTTGAAGTGGAAAATAACCGTACTTTTTGCTTGGAGCAATTACGTATTAGCAGTACTGCCATTCGCCAAGCACTGGCAGAAGATCGACTGGTTGATGCCGAAAAATTATTGGGTCGCCCTTATCGCATTTGGGGTAAAGTGATTCATGGCAAAAAATTAGGGCGTACGCTTGGTTTCCCGACCGCCAATATTCATTTACATCGCCAAGTCAATCCCATTAAAGGTGTCTATGCCGTACGTGCAGAATTAAAAAATGGACAAATTGTACAAGGTGTTGCGAATGTCGGACAACGACCCACCATTAATGGCACAATACAATTATTAGAAGTACATCTGTTTGATTTTAATCAGCATTTATATGGACAGAATATTCAAATTGAATTTTGCTATAAATTACGCAATGAAATAAAATTTGCTAGCCTTGAGGCGTTAAAACAGCAAATTCAACAAGATGAAGAAATTGCGAGAGCTTATTTTTCTGCAAAATAAACCATATAAAAAGTGCGAGAAAACACAAAAATTTTCACCGCACTTTTACGCTAAATATTAGCCAAATTAATAATAAGAATGCTCACCACGTTGGTGTTCGGTCACATCTTTTGCCCCTTTTAATTCATTCGGGAACATGTCGACTAATTGTTTTTCCACACCGTCTTTTAAGGTCACATCCACCATGGAGCAACCATTACAGCCACCGCCAAATTGTAAAATGGCATAGCCGTCATCAGTCAGTTCAATTAAGGTAATCCGTCCACCATGGCTCGCTAATTGTGGGTTAATTTGGGTTTGAATCACATAGTCCACACGTTCAATTAATGGAGCATCATCCGACACCTTACGCATTTTCGCATTCGGTGCTTTTAAAGTTAACTGCGCCCCCAATTCTTCAGTCACATAATCAATTTCCGCATCTTCCAAGAAAGGCAAACTCACTTCATCCACAAAAGCAGAAAATGTATCATATTGCATTTCGGTATCGGTTTCTTCCACCGCATTGGTCGGACAATAAGACACACCACATTCCGCACTCGGTGTACCGGGGTTCACCACGAAAATACGAATATTGGTCCCTTCTTCTTGTTGATCTAATAATTTACGAAAATGTGCCTGTGCAGCGGCTGAAATACTAATTTGTTGCATGTTTTTCCTTGCGTGTCTTTAATCTTACTTATTTAGTCGGAAATGATACGCTGAGATCGGCTTTTATGCAAATTTTATGTGCGAGCCAGCCCCCAAACTTGAATATGTGGTATCCCCATTTTGCGTAATTGTTTCGCCATTTCATTCATGGTTGAACCGGTGGTAATCACATCATCAATAAGACAAACTGAACGATAATTGCATTTTTTTATCTTATTTTGCACAATAAACGCATTTTTTAGATTATTACGCCGAGCTTTAGCGGTTAAACCACGCTGACTTGGGGTATGTTTAGTGCGTAACAAAAAATCTTCTCGCATAGGAATGTTTAACCAGCGAGCCAACCATTTCGCCAATAATGCAGCTTGATTATAACCACGTCGCCAATGGCGAACATGATGCAGTGGCACCGGTAAAATCACATCTGGTAACGTTAACCCATGAGTACGTCTGGCTTGTCGTACCGCCAAATAAAGCAAACGTGCCAAACTACGATCTAACCAAAATTGCCCTTGGAATTTAAAACGGTGAATCAAGGTAGATAAAGGTTCCGCATAGCGTCCGATAATCACCATTTGTTGCCATGCAGGTTCCTGCTGTAAACATTTTCCACAATGCAGTTCATCACGGATTAATTCTGCCCCACAGCAACCGCAATAGGCAAAACGGCGAATCTCCTCATTACAACGGCTACATAACCCATGGGATCCTATGGCCAATTTTTGCTGACATTGCACACAACTCAAGCCAAACCAGTTCATTTTATCTTTTATCATTTAAGTGAATTTGTGATACTCTTACCGAAAAACCGAATGAACGCAATCATTGCTTGTTCAATTTGGAATCAAGATCACAAAATCAGGAGAATTATCATGGCTGATCCGCACATTAAATCCCCAATGGACGTTTTAGATAAACTGACCGTGTGTCTTTATCGTAGCGGTTTTGTTTTTGCGGCGATTTTCACCGCACTTTTACCCTATTATGAATTTGCGCACATTGGCCTGTTGGCGGCAGCATTACTTTGTGCCTCATCCTTGCATATTTATCTCAAATCATTCCGTCTGTTATTACAATTTGCCACATGGTTAGCCTTATTTTTCCAAATTATCGGCCAAACAGAATTAGCACTGGGTGCTGCATTGGTGACCTTGGGCGGGCTTTGCTTTAAAGAATATTTTTGTTTCCGTATTTTTGCCTTGAACCTGATGCCGATTTTTGTGGCCTTATTATGGGTCACCAAAGTCATGCAAATCACCTTAGGATTACAAATTTTATGCGTAATTTGCACTGTACTTTTCGCTGTGCTCGCCATTCAAAAATGGCGTATGCCGTTGCATTTTGATATTGGGGATAAAAATAAGTACCAAATTTAGCGCAAACTGGCTTGGCAAATATAAAAATATTGTTTATATTGGCATAAGTTCTGTTGTTATTTTAAGGTGTACTATAATGGAACAGTTCTTTAATTCGTTATTGAACAATGATCTATCTAATTGTATTTTGATGTTTACCCAAATTTAAGGATATAAGGAGATTTAAAATGAAAACCTTAACACTCACGTTATTAGTTTCATCAATGACTATTGCCTTGGCAGGATGCGGAAGTAGTGGCGGTGGTAGTGATGATAATCATGCCGACACCAAAACAACAACTAATCAAACAGTGACAAAACCAACGACGTCAACTGTTCAAACAGCAACAAACCCAGCAACATCAACTGATCAAACATCAACAAACCCAACAACATCAACCGATCAAACAGCAACAAATCCAACGACATCAACCCATCAAACAGCTACAACCCCAACAACTTCAACCAATCAAACAATAACCACACCAAGCGATGCGAATAGCTTTTATACAAAAGGCTCGGGTATAAAAACAAGTAAAACATCTGATGCACAGAATATATTGGTAATAGATGGTCAATCAATGGAACTCGCCCCCGGATTAAAGAATTTAGGCGGTATTATTTCTTCGAGAACGGGATTCATTAATATCAATGGAAGCCAGATTAGTAATTTAACAAATTCCCCTATTATGTATGGATTAAGACAAGTAGATGGTAAGTATATTGCCTTTGCTCAGGGCGATAACTTAGCCACTGTGCCAACTTCAGGACATGCGACATATAACGGTAAAGCGATTATTGATAACGCATCACAAGAGGATGCTGAAAAAGGTTCTGCAACATTTAATGTAGACTTTGGTACGAAAAAATTAACTGGCGCATTAACGTTCAAGACAAATGAGACGGTGAACTTAGAGGCAACATTAAATGGTAATAAATTCCAAGGTGACAAAAATAATGTAACCACACAAGGCGCATTTTATGGCAATAATGCAAGTCATTTAACCGGCGTGTTTGAAGGAAAACAAAACAATACTGCGGTGAAAGGGGCCTATGGCGCACAACGAGAATAATCAATAATTCACATGCGAAAAGGTTGTTTAGAGTTAAACAACCTTTTTTTCTGTCTTTCATCTGGAAATATCATGGTGAAAAGGCTATCATTATGCCTACTTTGATTAACATAACGTCGCACTTTACCCTATGCAGAAACTGAACATTATTTTCGCCGGCACACCCGATTTTGCCGCCCAACATTTACAAGCCCTATTGAATTCGCAACACAATGTGATTGCGGTGTACACACAACCGGACAAGCCCGCTGGCCGAGGTAAGAAACTCCAAGCCAGTCCGGTCAAACAGCTGGCCGAGCAATATCAATTACCCATTTATCAACCGAAATCCCTGCGTCAAGTGGAGGCGCAAGCCGAATTAGCCAATCTCAAGGCGGATGTGATGGTGGTGGTGGCTTATGGTTTAATTTTACCTTTAGCCGTGTTGCAAGCGCCTAAGTTTGGTTGTTTAAACGTGCATGGTTCGATCTTGCCTCGTTGGCGTGGTGCCGCCCCCATTCAGCGGGCCATTTGGGCGGGCGATAAACAAACGGGCGTCACCATTATGCAAATGGATGTGGGCCTCGACACAGGTGATATGTTACACAAAGTCTATTGTGATATTGATCCTCATGAAACCTCCGCAACGCTCTATCATAAATTGGCAGAATTGGCGCCCCCTGCGCTGATTGAGGTATTGGATAATTTAACCAATGGAAAATTTCCCTCAGAAAAACAACAAGATAGCCAAAGTAATTATGCAGAAAAACTGAGCAAAGAAGAGGCCCAATTAAATTGGACGTTGTCAGCGGAACAGTTAGAACGCAATATTCGTGCCTTTAATCCCGCTCCCATGGCGTTTCTCACACTCTCCCATCATGGGCAAGAAGAACGTATTAAAATTCATCAAGCGACCTGTTTGCCACATCAGGATAAAACAGCGGGCAGCATTATTGCGGTGGATAAACATGGCATTCAAATCGCCACCGCCCAAGGTGTACTTAATATTACCCAGTTACAGCCTGCGGGCAAAAAACCCATGTGGGTACAAGATTTTCTCAATGGGCGCGCCGATTGGTTTAAGGTGGGGAATGTTTTATGACCGACACAAAAAAACCGACCAAAAACACCGCACTTTCGCACCCCATGGAAGTCAGAGCCGCCGCCGCACAAATGATGTTACAAGTGTTGGATCAAGGCAAATCCCTCTCTGCGCTCATGCCAGAAAAACAAGGCCAAGTAAAAGCACAGGATTTGCCCCTATTACAAGAAATCTGCTTTGGTATTTGTCGTGTTTTGCCTCGTCTGGAATGGATTATTCGCTTGCTCGTGGATAAACCGCTAAAAGGCAAAACACGGATCGTCCATTGTTTATTATTGGTCGGCTTGTATCAGTTACTTTACACCCGCATTCCGCCACATGCCGCCATTAATGAAGTAGTAAATGCCACCAAAACATTGAAATCCGAGGGTTTTCGTGGCCTGATTAATGGCGTATTACGCCGTTTCTTACGTGAACAAGACAACCTATTGGCCGTGGTGGATAAACATTGGCAAACCTATCACCCTGAATGGTTCGTCAATAAGCTGAAAAAGGCCTATCCAAACTGGCGGGACATTATCGAGGCAAATAATCAAAAACCGCCAATGTGGATTCGGGTGAATGCACAACATTGTTCAGCGCAAGATTACCGTCAACAATTATTCACCGAAACAGATTTAACCAGTTTTACGGACGACAATCCTTATGCGTTACGTTTAGCCAACCCTACCGCCGTACAAAATTTACCCCATTTTGCCGAGGGATGGCTAACCGTGCAAGATGTCCATGCACAATGGTCTGCTCTACTCTTAGGGGGACAAAATGGCGAACTGATTTTAGACGCTTGTGCCGCCCCGGGGGGGAAAACCACGCATATTTTAGAATTGGCGCCGCAAGCCAAGGTGGTGGCGTTGGATGTAGAACAGAGCCGCTTAAAACGGGTGGAAGAAAATCTGGCACGGTTACATCAAAAAGCCCTCGTTATTTGCGGTGATGCAAGCCAACCTAAACAATGGTTACCAACCGTGGCAAAAGCGATTATTGGCAAACAAAGTGCGGTGCAATTTGATCGTATTTTATTAGATGCGCCCTGTTCTGCGACTGGTGTGATCCGACGCCACCCCGATATCAAATGGTTACGTCAAGAAAGTGATATTGCCCCATTAGTCCAATTACAACAGCAAATTCTCACCGCACTTTGGGCCACCTTAAAACCCAATGGCGTGTTACTCTATGCGACTTGTTCGGTGTTGCCTGAAGAAAATGCGCAACAAATTGAACGTTTTCTGGCCGAAAATAATAATGCGAAATTAGAAGATTTGCCCTTTGAACAGCAAAATATCGGCGTCCAGTTTTTCCCCTCAGAACAAGGGGGGGATGGGTTCTATTATGCGAAATTAAGAAAAATTGCCCTGTAAAAGAAAATAAAAAAACCCGAACCATATGTCGGGTTTTTGTTTGCCAATTTATGATTATTTTTTCAATAATTCACGAATATCGGTTAATAATTCTTCCGTTGTTGGGCCGGCTGGGGCTTCTTCTACTGGTTTCTTCATTTTGTTAATGCCTTTCACCATCATAAAGATCGCAAATGCAATAATAATGAAATCAAACACATTTTGAATAAAGACACCGTAGTTTAAGGTCACGGCTGGAGTTTCGCCCACCGCTTCCGCTAATACGATTTTTAAATCTTTGAAATCCACGCCACCTGTGACAATACCTAAAACTGGCATCACCACATCAGCAACCAATGAACTCACGATCTTACCGAATGCGCCACCGATGATCACACCGACTGCCATATCAACAACATTACCACGCATCGCAAATTCGCGAAATTCTTTCATAAAGCTCATAATTTTTTCCTTTCTAAATAAATTGCTATTAAAGCCCGTGTATTATATAAATTTTATGCAATTTGTATAGCATTTTGTTTATTTTTTAGATAAAAAACGTCGTGGTTTGGAAAAGTTTCTCAATTTCAGAGACCTGTTTCTTATCTGCCAAATATACCACTACATGATCATTTTCTTCAATCACCAATTCTTTGCGAGCAATAATGACTTCCCCCGCACGTAACACCGCACCAATTAAGGCACTGTTAGGTAATTTTAGCTCACCCACTTTACGCCCAATAATATTTGAACTGGTTTTGTCACCATGTACCACCGCCTCCAAGGCCTCTGCGGTGCCGTGACGGAGAGAGGCCACGTTGATAATATCCCCTTTTCGTACATGCCCTAATAACGCAGAAATCGTGGCTTGTTGCGGCGACACCACAATATCCACGGCGCCCCCTTGAATCAAGTTAATATAGGCCATGCGTTGAATCAAGACCATGACTTTTTTTGCCCCCAACCGTTTCGCCAATAGCGCTGACATAATATTGGCCTCGTCGTCACTGGTTAAGGAAATGAACACATCCATATTTTCAATTTGTTCTTCAAATAACAAACCATGATCGGAGGCGTCACCATGAAAAACCAAGGTATTGGATAATTTCTCTGCTAATTGTGCCGCCCGTTCTGCATTACGTTCAATCAGTTTGACGGTGCAATTATTTTCTAATTTTTGCGCCACGGTTAACCCAATATTGCCGCCACCCGCAATCATAATGCGCTTATAAGAACGCTCTAAACGTTGTAATTCAGACATCACCGCTTTAATATGTTCGGTTGCACAAATAAAAGTGACTTCATCCCCCGCCTCAATAATGGTCGAGGCTTGTGGGCGAATGGCTTTATCTTGTCTAAAAATCGATACCACACGGCAATCAATATGTGGCAAATGCTCACGCAAAGCAGAAATGGCATAACCTACCAATGGGCCACCGTAATAGGCTTTACACACCACCACACTAATTTGTTTCTCGGCAAAATGCGCCACTTGCAAGGCGCCAGGGTAATTAATTAAGCGAACAATATCTTCCGTCACCAAGTTTTCTGGCGAAATAATATGGTCAATGGGGATCACATCCGAGGTAAATAATTTCTCTTTTTCACGTAAATATTCGGAATTACGGATCCGAGCGATTTTGGTCGGCGTACGAAATAACGTATAAGCAATTTGGCTAGCCACCATATTGGTTTCATCGGAATTCGTGACCGCCACTAATAAATCCGCATCCGTAGCGCCCGCCTCACGTAAAACACGTGGCGAGGAGGCAGAACCAATCACCACGCGCAAATCAAACTTATCTTGTAAGCTACTGGTATTCGCCTCATCATTATCGACTAAGGTAATATCGTTATCTTCGCTGACTAAATTCTCAGCCAAGGTTGTCCCCACTTGGCCGGCTCCAAGAATAATTATTTTCACAGGAATTCCTATTTTCGTTCTAACACTAAAGGTTGTATGCCTATATTAACAGAATTTAAACCGCACTTTAACTGTTCAATTTGCTGACAAATCCGAACCGTCACGGATTCGGCTTGTGCCATGTCTTGTGGCGTAATACTTTCAGGGGCCTGTTGAAACAAAATCGCATCTAATAAACGCTCGGCGTGCATGCCATCACGGCAGTAATGTAATACGCCTTTTTCATTGAACAAGGTGGCTACCCCACTGATTTTGGTCGTGGCAATCCCTAAGGCGCCGTCTTCACCGCCAAAACGTTTAAATAATTCTTCTTGTGGAAAACCACCACAAGCCAGAAAAAATGAACGCCGAAATACCACATTGCCACCACAGGTCATTCGCATATGTTGCCAAGCAAAATCAAAATTAGGGTGATTCGCATAGCGTTCCGCTAAATTAATCGGCGTTAAAGCTAAACGTACCACGGAAATATCAGGACGGAAAGCAAATACCGCACTAGCCACTTCCAATGCCCCTTGTTCATAGGCATCATCGGCATCTAAAAAGGCAATAAATTCCACCGCAGTTTGTAACGCTCCCCAATTTCGTGTTTTCGCCACACCGCTATTTTGGGGCATCTGTTCCACTTGGATTTTATCGGGGAATTGTTGGGCTAGTTGGTTCGCTAATGTTAATGTCTGATCGCTAGAGGCATCATCAATGAGCCATAAGGTGCCTAACTGCGGTTGATTTAACACCGATTTTACCGCACGTTCTAAAGTCTGTTCCGCATTATAACAGGGAATGATGACATCAATTTGGGGCAAGTTCATATAAAATCCATCCATAAAAAAACGCTCTCAATCGAGAGCGTCTATTATATTATTTTTTCGCTTTAAGTACACGCTGCGCAAAAATCGTTACCCCAGCGGCAAAGACGATCAGCCCGAGAATCTCAGCGGTGCCGCCCCAGTTTTCAAGGTTGAGTGCGAGTGGTGCGTCAGACCCACCGGAAGTGACCGAGCCTGCGATAATAAAGGCAAGAAGTACCCCGATTAAACTTTCACCCACGATTAAACCCGCAGCAAATAACGTCCCTGAGCGTTCCGCTTTTTTCTTGAGTTCATCGGCATTCTTGCCAGAACGTTTCGCATAGCTGTCTAAATGACGATTCGTCAACCAAGCCAATATCGCCCCAATAATTAATGGTGCATTAATTGACGGCGGTAAATAAATCCCCATACCAATCGCTAATGCAGGTAAAGCGAAACGGTTGTTAGATGATTTTTTCAATAACGCATCAATGATAATCACCACCACACCTAAACCAATACCAAAGAAGATATAACCCCATTCTAAGTTATGGGAGAAAATACCGTTAGCAATAGTCATCATTAAGGTCGCTTGTGGTGCAGAAAGCACTTGACTTGGATCCATTCCCTCACGTGGTACAGCACCCGTAAATCCATAAGAATAATAGAGAATATCAAGCACCGGTGCAATCACTAACGCTCCAACAATGACCCCAATAATTAAGGCAACCTGTTGACGCCAAGGGGTGGCATGAATCAGATAACCGGTTTTTAAATCTTGTAAGTTATCGTTAGAAATGGCTGCCGTACAGATCACGATAGAACAGCTAAATAAGGTCAACGCCGTTAAGAATTTTTGACCGTCAGCGGTATCTAATAAGCCAGCAGATGAACCAATTAACATTAACACAATGGCCGTGATAACCACGGAAATAATACCGATACCGGAAATTGGGCTAGATGATGAACCCACCAAACCGGCCATATAACCACAAGCGGCGGCGACTAAGAAACCGATCACAAAGGCCAATAACGTACAAACCACAATTAACGTAATGGCGACTGCAGGTTCAATACCCACGGGTTCTAAGAAACTATATAAAGCTAATACAATCAAGACCACGGAAACCAAGCTAATATAAATCATGGCTTTCGGTGATAAATCTTGCGTAGTGCGGTCATTATTTTTAAAATTTGGATCCTTTAACGCACGGAATGATTGAATCATCCCTTGTGCCATCGGTTTCATTAACACTAATAATGTCCAAATCGCCGCAATACCGATAGTACCTACCCCGATAAAGCGTACTTTACTTTTCCAAATACTCACCGCATAGCCGACCATGTCTGCATCTACTGGCATTGGTGAAGCAGAGGTAAAATATGGCACCGCAATGCCCCATGCAATGAAGATACCGAGTAGAATCGCAATACCGCCCACGATACCAACCAAATAACCCGCACCTAACAAGGCAAGTGAAAAGCCCATTGGCACTTGGAAAATCGCATTGCCGCCTTTAAACCAAAGGCTCGCACTGTCGGCAATCACACGCAGTCCATTGGTCGCAAATCCCACCACCGCAGCAATCACACCACCGGTGGCAATTTCTTTAATGCCACTGTCGCCAGAATGATCATCACCGGCTTTCAAAATTTCAGCCGCTGCAACGCCCTCTGGATACGGTAAATCACTTTTGACCACCATCACATGTCGCAATGGCACGGTGAAAATCACCCCGAGTACCCCACCAGAGATACAGATCAATAAGGTTTGCCAAAATGGAAAGCCTTGCCAGTACCCCATCATTAACATGGCCGGCAACACGAAGATCACCGAAGATAAGGTCCCCGCAGAAGAGGCTTGGGTTTGTACCATGTTATTTTCAAGAATATTGGCATCTTTGAAAAATTTTAATACTGCCATAGAAATCACGGCAGCCGGAATAGAGGAAGCGAACGTTAAGCCCACTTTCAGCCCTAAATAAACGTTTGACGCCGTAAACACGACGGTAATTAACGCCCCGAGAATCGTTCCTCGCAGTGTTAATTCTTTTAATGAAAGATCATTGCTTGACATATAAATTATCCCTTAATATAAAAAACCTCAGTATCTTACTGTAATTTACGCCGTAAAAAAAGCATAAATATCACCATATAATAATTAATCAACTTTATTTAATAAAATTTAATTAATTTAACGAATTTTTATATTTTTTCTAAATAATCTCGCAAAGCATAAATAGCGACTAAATTACGACTCTCACAAAAATCAGGATTGTTCAGTAATTCATCTAATTTTGCCAAAGGGAAACGCAGGATTTCTAACGGCTCCGGCTCATCACCCTCTAATTTTGATGGATAAAAATCGCGTGCCACTAAAATGTGCATTGGGCTGTTCATAAAAGTTAAATTAGAATTGACCGTGCGTAAATGAATAAACTGTTTGGCGCCCAAGCCCAGTTCTTCTTGCATTTCACGGTTGGCACTTTGTTCAATGGTTTCCTCTTTTTCCATCAACCCTTTGCAGAAACCCAACTCATAACGCTCGGTTCCCATGGCATATTCTCGCACCATTAACAGATCATCGCCATCAATCGGCAACACCATCACCGCCGCCCGACTGGCAGGCTTAAAACGCTCATAAGTGCGGTGAATTCCATTGGAGAATTTGAGATCCACCGATTGAATGGTAAAAATACGGGATTGACAAGCAGTTTGAATGTTCAAAATTTGTGGTAAGGTTTTTTCAGAAAATAGGGGCATTTTGTGATCTCTCGTTTTACAAAAAATAAGAATAACGATACCATAAACAGCGAACAGATTTAAGGGAAAATCATGGCAAAAGGTAAATCAAATAAATCACAGGCACAACAAGACGATAATGATGTTCGTCTTGATAAATGGTTATGGGCAGCACGTTTCTACAAAACTCGCACCATTGCCAAAGAAATGATTGACGGTGGTAAGGTGCATTATAATGGACAACGCACGAAACCCAATAAAACCGTGGAAATCGGTGCAAACATCAAATTACGCCAAGGCAACGAAGAAAAAGAGATCAACGTCACCGCACTTTCCACACAACGCCGTGGCGCCCCCGAGGCACAATTACTGTATTGCGAAACGGCGCAAAGTATTGAAACACGTGAAAAAATTGCATTAGCTCGCAAAATGAATGCTATGCCACATCCTGATCGTCGACCAAATAAAAAAGAACGGCGAGAACTCATTCAATTTAAACATCAGTAACCAAATCACAAAAAGTGCGGTAAAATACACCGCAGTTTTTACAAGGAACCACAAAAGAACATGGCCGATTACTTAAAAGACCCTCACAAAGATAACGACAAACTGTATCGCTACCTCTTCCAAAACCGTGCCGTACGTGGCGAATGGGTGCGGATTAACCAAAGTTTTATCGATACCTTAAATACCCATCATTACCCAAAAGCCGTACAAAACTTACTTGGCGAAATGCTGGTCGCCACTACCTTACTCACCGCTACGCTAAAATTTAACGGCAATATTACCGTGCAAATTCAAGGCGACGGTCCGTTAAAATTAGCCTTAGTCAATGGTTCCGACAGCCAACAAATCCGTGCGTTAGCTCGCTTGCAAGGCGAAGTTACCGACCAAATGAGCTTGCAACAAATGATTGGCAAAGGCGTGTTAGTGATCACCATTGCGCCAAACGAGGGCGAGCGCTATCAAGGTGTGGTCGCCTTAGACAAACCGACCATTACCGAATGCCTAGAAGATTATTTCATGCGTTCCGAACAACTACAAACGCAATTAATTATTCACACCGGTGAATTTGAGGGTAACCCCGTTGCGGCTGGCATGTTGTTACAAATTATGCCAGATGGTCAGGGTTCACCGGAAGATTTTGAGCATTTAGCCACGCTCACCACCACCATCAAACCCGAAGAAATTTTCGGTTTATCGGCGGAAGAAATGCTGTACCGTTTATATCACGAAGAAAGTGTTGAAGTGTACCCTGCTCAACCTATCGTCTTTCATTGCGGTTGTTCCGCCGAACGTTCAGGCTCTGCTTTAATGTTAATTTCAGATGCTGAAATAGATGAAATCCTAGCAGAACATAATGGCAGCATTGATATGCAATGTGAATGTTGCGGCACCCATTATTTCTTTAATAAAGAAAAAATTGCGCAACTTAAAGCGCAATAATTGACTCATTTAAAAGGATAACCATGTCAGAACAAATTTATGGCATTCATGCCGTGAGTGCCTTTTTACAACGTACGCCCGAACGTATTATTGAAGTGTTAGTACTTAAAGGCCGTGAAGATAAACGCTTACAGCCTTTACTCAACGACTTGCACAAATTAGGCATTACGGTGCAATTTCTCAACCGTCAAAGTTTGGATAACAAAGCCAACGGCGAAGTGCATCAAGGCATTATTGCCCGAGTGCAAGCAGCCAAAGAATTAAATGAAAACGATCTGGATCAGATTTTGCAAAACAAACAAAGTCCGTTTTTATTGGTGCTAGACGGCGTGACCGATCCACATAATCTCGGGGCTTGTTTACGGACCGCCGATGCCGCAGGTGTGGATGCAGTGATTGTACCAAAAGATAAATCCGCGCAATTAACGTCAGTCGCTCGTAAAGTCGCTTGTGGTGCAGCGGAAACCATGCCCTTAGTTCGGGTAACAAATTTAGCTCGTACCTTGCGAGAACTACAGCAAGATCACAATATCTGGGTGATTGGTACGGCGGGCGAAGCCACAGAAACCCTGTATCAAACCAAATTAACAGGCGCTATTGCCTTAGTGATGGGCGCCGAGGGAGAGGGTATGCGACGCTTAACTCGTGAATGTTGTGATCAGTTAGTGAGCATTCCCATGGCAGGATCGGTTTCATCCCTTAACGTTTCCGTTGCTACGGGGGTGTGTTTGTTTGAGATTGTGAGACAGCGATTAGGCTGATTTTTATGCTCTAATCGCTTAAATATTGCTCCCTCTAACGAGGGAGCTAACGATAAGTAGAAATTGGCGTTTACTCATCTAGGAAACTACGCAATGTTTCCGAGCGACTTGGATGACGTAATTTACGTAATGCTTTAGCCTCAATTTGACGAATACGTTCACGGGTCACATCAAATTGTTTACCCACTTCTTCCAACGTATGGTCGGTGTTCATATCAATCCCGAAACGCATGCGTAGTACTTTGGATTCTCTCGGGGTTAAACCCTCCAACACTTCATGGGTGGCTGCTCGTAGACTTTGTGCAGTGGCACTGTCTAATGGCAATTCAAGGGTACTGTCCTCGATAAAATCACCTAAATGTGAATCGTCGTCATCACCGATTGGGGTTTCCATAGAAATCGGTTCTTTAGCAATTTTCAACACTTTACGAATTTTATCTTCTGGCATGCCCATCCGTTCTGCCAATTCTTCTGGTGTAGCCTCGCGTCCCATTTCTTGCAACATTTGACGGGAAATGCGGTTCAATTTATTGATGGTTTCAATCATATGTACTGGAATACGAATAGTCCGTGCCTGATCCGCAATGGAGCGAGTAATGGCCTGACGAATCCACCAAGTGGCATAGGTGGAGAATTTGTAACCACGACGGTATTCAAATTTATCCACGGCTTTCATCAAGCCAATGTTGCCCTCTTGAATCAGATCAAGGAATTGCAAGCCACGGTTGGTGTATTTTTTCGCAATGGAAATCACCAAACGCAAGTTAGCCTCCACCATTTCTTTTTTGGCTTTACGGGCTTTGGATTCACCTTGTGCGACACGTTCGCCAATTTCACGAATTTGTGGAATAGTTAAGCGGGATTCTTGTTCAAGCTGTTGTAAGCGTACAATGGCTTGACGAATATTGTCGGCATATTCCGCCAATTTCGGTGCATAGGTTTTCTTGCTGTCTAGAATTTTGACTAACCACGCATCGTTAGTTTCTTTGCCATAAAAGACTTTAATAAAATCGTCCTTTGGCATTCTGGCATAATCCACGGCCCAACGTTGAATTTGGCGTTCTTCTTTGCGCATGCGTTTCATCATGTCTCGAATCGACATCACCAATAAATCAAATTGGCGTGGCACTAAGCGGAATTGTACAAAAATTTCAGATAACGCTTGAATTTCTGACCGCACTTTTTTATGCGTGCGTCCGTGTTTTTCAATCAGGCCTAAAATTTTAATGTGTTGCGCTTTTAATGCCGCAAATTTCTCTCTGGCCACTTCTGGATCAATGGCATTATCGCTGTCATCGGAGCTAGATTCGGTTTCTTCTTCATCTTCTTCATCATCTAAATCCACATCTGCGACTTCTGAATTTTCATCATCGTCTTCATCGGCCATATCCTCATCAATTTCTTCAATGGCCTCTTCTTCCACCACATTCGGATCCACAAAGCCAGTGATCAAATCCACTAAACGTACCGATCCATCTTCCACTTTTTCGTATTGTTCTAATAAATAAGTCAAGGATTCTGGGTATTCTGCCACCGCACTTTGCACGGCATTAATGCCGTCTTCAATGCGTTTAGCAATATCAATTTCACCCTCACGGGTTAGCAATTCGACACTCCCCATTTCACGCATATACATGCGCACAGGATCTGTGGTACGCCCTAATTCTGCCTCTACGCTAGATAAAACTTGGGTCGCTTCTTCGATCACATCATCATTAATATTATCGATATTTTCATTTAAGATAAGATCATCTGCATCGGGTGCGGTTTCCAATACAAGAATCCCAGCATCTGTGATCATCTGAATAATATTATCGATCTGTTCAGCATCAACCAATTCTTCAGGAAGATGGTCGTTGACTTCAGCAAAGGTTAAATAGCCCTGTTCTTGCCCTTGTGCTATTAACAATTTTAATTGTGATTGTGGATTTTGCTCCATAAATGGCTCCGCCTTTACTTGGGTTCGTTGAGATAGTTAAGATAAAATGGGTTAAATTTTATCACTCTTGTGGCTAATTCACTATTGTTTTATTTCGCTCGTACGGTTAATAAGTGAGCAAGCTCTTGTTTTTCTGTTTCGTCTAAACCGTTAGTTCGGTCTTTGGCGATTAATTGTTCAATACGACGTTCGACAATTTGCACCAACAAGAAATTATAGGTTTCAATGTAGGTCGCACTAATATGTTCATCTTCTATTAGATGATCCCATGTGGCCAAAATTTCAAGGGGTTTATAGTCTTCGGTATCACGAAAATGTTCTAAAATTTGCCCTAAGGTCATCCCCACATTGTCACGGCATAATGTGGTTAATTTATCGAATAAAGCCAAACCTGGTTCATTTAAACTTGCTAGGGGAGAAACGTCATAGTCAAATTCTAGTGCCAATTGCGGATTTTGCAATAATAGGGCGATCATCAAACGCATAGGCGTTCGTTTCACTTCGGGCATTTTTTGCACCGCACTTTTTTGTTTTGGTTGTGCTAATAAACGTTCAATTTGTTGAGGATCGATAATACCTAATTTATGGGCTAAACTATTTTTTAAATAAATCCGCAACATTTCGCCCGGAATACGTTCAATTAATGGCACCGCTAACGACGCTAATTTACTTTTGCCCTCTTTACTGTCTAAGCTGACGTCTTTCAGTAGGTGATCAAATAAGAAATCGCTCAAGGATTGGGCTTGTTGTAAATAATCCTCAAATTGTTGTTTGCCATATTGACGAATATAGGTGTCGGGATCTTCCCCCTCTGGCAGAAAAACAAATTGTAACTGACGGCCATCTTCTAAATAAGGCAAGGCGTTTTCTAAGGCTCGCCATGCAGCGGCTCGGCCCGCTCGGTCACCGTCGTAACAACAAATCACTTGATCGGTGGTACGAAAGAGCTGATTAATTTGTTCTGGTGTGGTGGCTGTGCCGAGTGAGGCCACTGCATAATCCACCCCAAATTGCGCCAAGGCCACCACATCCATATAGCCCTCCACCACCAACAAGGCTTTCGGGCTATCGTTAATTTGCAAGGCCTCATATAAACCATACAGCTCATTGCCTTTGTGATAAGTCACGCTCTCTGGTGAATTAAGGTATTTGGGCGTGCCGTCGCCAATCACTCGTCCACCAAAGGCAATCACTCGACCACGGCGGTCACGAATAGGAAACATCACACGATCACGGAATGTATCATAGACCTTGCCACGTTCACTGCGTTTTAGCATGCCTAAGGAAAACAAACGTTCCTGTTCGGCTTTGTTATGGCCAAAGTGACGCACCACCAGATCAAAGCTATCGGGGACAAAACCAATGGCAAAACGGGCAATAATCTCGTCGGATAAGCCGCGTTGTTGTAAATAGGCTTGTGCATGGGCAAATTGTGGCAATTGTTGTTGATACAATTCCGCAATTTCTTGCATTAATTGATACAGATCTTTTTTGGTTTGATAATTCACATAAGGTTTATCAGACTTATGTTGGCGTTCTTCCCGTGGCACGTCTAAGCCAAGCATAGCGGCTAATTCTTCCACCGCCTCAACAAATTCCAGTTTGTCGTATTCCATTAAAAAGCTGATGGCATTACCATGGGCGCCACAACCAAAACAATGGTAAAACTGTTTGCTTTTGCTGACCGTAAAAGACGGGGTCTTTTCATGATGAAAAGGGCAACAGGCTTGATAATTATTGCTACCGGCTTTTTTCAGTTTTACCCGAGAATTCACCACATCAATAATATCCGCTTTTGCCACAATATCATTAATAAAAGAACGTGGAATCAAACCAGCCATAGATAACCCTTTATGTGAGCCAAACCAAGACAACAATTAAATGAACAAAACCGTGATTCCAAGTGGTTTCACGGTTTGTTTAGCGCAAATGTTAATTAGAACGTCTAATTAATATAAACGTGTGTTGCGAGAGTTCTCACGTGCAACACGTTTTGCGTGACGTTTAGCACGAGAAATATTTTCACGTTTACGAATTGTTGTTGGTTTTTCGTAGAATTCACGTGCACGCACTTCTGCTAAAATACCCGCTTTTTCGCAAGAGCGTTTGAAACGACGTAATGCAACGTCAAATGATTCGTTTTCACGAACTTTAATTACTGGCATAAGCCATCACCTCTATTAAAATTTGATAAATAAGTTGAGTTAATTTTGCAAAATTACTGAGTAACTTACTCAATAAAGGTCGCAATTTTAATCTAATTTACCCCTAAAAGTAAAGTAGGATTTTGATCTTTTCTGTGCAAAATCGCTAAAGTGCGGTAAAATCTCACTTATTTTTTAGCAGAATAACAAAATAAAGAGTATTTGATGAAGATCCTAGGCATTGAAACTTCCTGTGATGAAACCGGCGTGGCGATTTATGATGAACAACAAGGCTTGATCGCCAATCAACTGTATAGCCAAATTGCCTTGCATGCGGATTACGGTGGTGTGGTGCCAGAATTGGCCTCCCGTGATCATATTCGCAAAACCTTGCCCTTAATTCAGCAAGCCTTGCAACAAGCCAATCTCACCGCTCAGGATATTGATGGCATTGCGTACACCTCTGGCCCAGGTTTAGTTGGCGCCTTGTTAGTGGGCGCCACCATTGCTCGCTCACTGGCTTATGCGTGGCATATTCCCGCTATTGGCGTACATCACATGGAGGGGCATTTACTTGCACCCATGTTAGAACGGCCCGAAAATCGACCGCAGTTTCCTTTTGTGGCCTTGTTAGTGTCGGGTGGACATACGCAATTAGTGCAAGTCGAGGGCGTGGGGCTTTATCAATTATTGGGTGAAAGTATTGATGACGCCGCCGGTGAGGCCTTTGATAAAACCGCTAAATTACTGGGTTTAGATTACCCCGGTGGCGCCGCCCTTTCTCGTTTAGCCGAACAAGGGCAAACGGGGCGTTTTGTGTTTCCCAAACCTATGACGGATCGACCGAGCTTAGATTTCAGTTTTTCTGGCTTAAAAACGGCGGCGGCCAATACGATCAACCAATTAATCAAACAACAAGGCGAACTCAGCCAACAAGACAAAGCGGATATTGCTCACGCTTTCCAAACTGCCGTGGTCGATACCTTAGCGATTAAATGCAAACGAGCATTAGCCCAAACGGGCTACAATCGTTTAGTTATTGCGGGTGGGGTCAGTGCAAACAAGCAATTACGCCAAGGCTTACAGCAATTAATGCAAAGTTTAAAAGGGCAAGTCTTTTACCCTGCCCCCGAATTTTGCACGGACAACGGTGCCATGATCGCTTACGTGGGTTTTTTACGTTTAAAAAATGGTGAACAATCGGATCTCGCCATTGACGTCAAACCCCGCTGGGCCATGACGGAATTGGCATCAATTTAAAAGGTTAACAACCATGGCAAAACTCTATTTTTATTACTCCACCATGAACGCAGGAAAATCCACCACCCTGTTGCAATCAGCCTACAACTATGTGGAACGTCAAATGAACGTGTTGCTTTACACCGCGGCCATTGACGATCGCTTTGGTGTCGGGAAAATTACCTCAAGAATTGGTATCAGCCAAGAGGCAAGATTATTTAATAAAAACAGCAATCTCTGGCAAGAAATCAAGCTACATGTGGAACAAGAGAAATTACATTGTATTTTGATCGACGAGGCGCAATTTTTAAGTCAAGCACAGGTTCGTCAATTAAGTGATGTGGTGGATAAGCTCAATATTCCCGTGTTATGTTATGGTTTACGCACGGATTTTCAGGCGAATTTATTTGAGGGCAGCCAACATTTACTCGCTTGGGCGGATCAATTAGAAGAATTGAAAACCATTTGCTATTGCGGTCGTAAGGCCAATTTTGTGTTGCGTTTAAATGCGCAAGGCGAGGTGGTGAAAGACGGCAATCAAATTGAAATCGGTGGCAATGATAAATACCTTTCCGTCTGTCGCCGACATTATAAAGAAATGATGGAAAATGCTTAAAGTGCGGTGCGAATATTGGCAAAACTCGCCCCAAAAACACCGCACTTTCTGTCGCCATTACACCACGGGCGTATTGCGATAAAACATTAATCTTGGCAAGGCCAACCCAATTACTAACGCCCCGAGTAAGAATCCGGTTTTAATAAAATCGTTAATCATATGTTCATACAGATCGGGGGCATAACCATGATAGTTAATTTGTACAATGGCAATCATCGCTTTATAGGCATAAATCCCTGGAATCATTGGGATAATCGCCGCCACCGTAAACACTTTTGGGTGCGCTAAATAACGTTGTGAAATATGCACACCCGCAAACCCAATCAACGCAGAGGCAAGCAAGGTTGCCAACACCAAGGCGACATCAAAATGCAATAACAGGGTGCGGAAACTATGCCCCAATGCGCCTAACACACCACAATAAATCAAGGCTTTAGGTGGCACGTTAAAAATCAACGCAAAACCCACCGCAGGAATAGCGGCAAAAAACATATCGTCCAGTAATAATAAAATCAAATCCATGTTAATTTCCCCAATGTGCAATATTTAAAACATTTAATCCGAGAACAATGCCCATACAAGCGCCAAAGGTCAACACCGTGGCCAAGGTCCAACGGGCCCAACCCATACCAATATGGCCTTTTAAAATATCCGCAATGGAATTCACTAACGGGAAACCGGGAACCAACAATAATACACTTGACGCCAAGGCAATCTGAGGGTTGTTGCCTAAATTGAGTTTTAACGCCCAACCTGAAATGAGTGTGGCCACAAAAGCCGTGACACCAAACACAATCAGCGGATTAAAATGCCGTTTAGCTAATTCTTGCCGTACAAACATGGCCACCGCAGAGGCCACAAAGGTAATACCAAAAATAATATGATTACCGCCAGAAAGATGGGAAAAACAGGCGCAAGATAAGCCAATCATAAACACCACAAGCCAACGGTTATATTTCAGCGGTTTAATCTGTTCTAATTTTTTACGCACCAAGTGAATGTCATAAATATGATGTTCTGCCGAAATCACAATCCGCTGTACGGCGGTCACCACTTGCATATTAATGCCTTTATCGCTATTTTGCCGTGCGGTGGTAATACAATGGCCGTGCATTAAGGTGGTCAACACAATGGCGTTCGGTGTGAGCGCACATTCCACCGATTCCGCCCCCAAGGCTTTGCCTAAACGTACCGCACTTTGCGACACCACCATACTCTCGGCACCATGTTGTAATAATAGTTGCGCCACCAAGACACAAAGCCTCGTGATTTCACGTTGCTGTTCTTCAGCTTCTGTTTCTGTTTGTTGATATTGTTCCATGACATCATCCTAACCAATAAATTGGCCCCTATTATACGGGGTTTTATCATTATTTAATTTGTCTTAAATCAAGAAAAGTGCGGTAAAAAATTAATGATTTTTTTAGATTTTAATGTTAATTTAATCGCATTTCTCATTTCTAGGCTTTTATTATGACACAAAAAACCCTTGTGGTGAAATTTGGCACCAGCACCTTAACGCAAGGTTCGCCAACATTAAACCGCCCACATATGATTGAAATTGTACGTCAATTCGCTCAACTGCATCAAGCGGGATTTCGCATTGTGATTGTCACGTCAGGCGCCATTGCTGCAGGGCGTGATTATCTCAATCACCCTGAATTACCGCCGACCATTGCCTCTAAACAATTATTGGCCGCCGTTGGTCAAAGTCAACTGATTCAAACGTGGCAGCAGCTTTTTGCTATTTACGATATTCACATTGGGCAAATTTTATTAAGTCGTGCCGACATTGAAGATCGTGAACGCTTTCTTAATGCACGTGATACCTTGCATGCGTTGCTAGACAACCGCATTATTCCTGTGATCAACGAAAATGACGCCGTTGCCACCGCAGAAATTAAAGTGGGTGATAACGATAATTTATCTGCTTTGGTGGCGATTTTAGTGCAAGCGGATCAGCTTTATCTCTTGACCGATCAACAAGGATTATTTGACAGTGATCCTCGCAAAAATCCTGAGGCAAAATTAATTCCTGAAGTGGCGCAAATTAACGATCATATTCGTGCGATTGCCGGTGGCAGTGGCACCAATTTAGGCACGGGCGGGATGTCCACCAAAATCACGGCGGCGGATGTGGCCACCCGTTCGGGCATTGAAACCATTATTGTGTCGGGCAATCGTGAAAATGTGATCGTGGATTTGGCCTATGATAAACCTATTGGCACCAAATTTACGGTACCGGCTGAACACTTGGAAAGCCGTAAACAATGGCTTTTCGCTGCGCCGTCAGCAGGTACGTTGGTGATTGATGAGGGGGCAGAAAATGCGCTGTTAATCCAACAAAAATCCTTATTGCCTGCGGGGATTGTGGAAGTGCAAGGACGTTTTTCACGGGGTGAAGTGGTCAAAATCCGCACCCGCAGTGGCAAAGACATTGCGCTCGGTATGCCACGTTATAACAGTGATGCCTTAAGCCGTATTCAAGGCAAAAAATCTCAGCAAATTGAACAAATTCTGGGCTATGAATATGGCGCAGTGGCGATACATCGTGATGATATGGTGGTATTGAAGAAATAATATTCTGCGCTATTTTACACCGCACTTTTCGGCTTAATCTACGTTGATCATTGCCTAAAAAGTGCGGTGTTTTTTTACGTTATTTTTAGCGTGAGGGCTTGTTTATTCCTTGCCTTTTACATCAATAATTACCACTTCCGATTGCGAACCGAGGCGCATTGGAATGCCCCAAAAGCCATAGCCAGAGGTCACGATAAAATGACCATGACCAATTTTTTCATGACCGTAAGCCAAACGGTAGGTTAATTTGGTAATCAAATTCGCAGGGAAAATTTGGCCGTTATGCGTATGCCCCGCCACCAGTAAATCCACGGGTAATTGTGAAATTTGTTCAATTTCTGAGGGACGGTGATCAAGCACAAAAATCGGCAATGAGGCATCAACCGATTCCAGTAATTGTGCGGTACTCGGGCGATCTTTGACTAAATCATCATTGCGCCCCACAATCACAAATTCCTGATGAATGGTTTCGGTTTGGTCCCATAAAACCTTGATACCCGCTTGTTTAATTTGCTCGGCAATCCGTTGTTGATCGCCAAAGAAATCATGATTTCCCAAGGTGGCATAAACGCCTAAGGGGGCCTTAAGTTTGGCTAAACTCGGTTGCATTTGTTGGCTTAAATAAGCGTCCACGTTGTCGTCCATAATGTCCCCAGGGAGCAAAATAAGATCGACTTTTTGTTGATCAAAAATCGCCGCCAGTTGATCCATCTGTTTGGCGCCAAACAACGTGCCCAAATGAAAATCACTGGCTAGCCCGATTCGTAGCGGCTTGAGCGGTTTATCAAGGGTAATTTGATAATGCACAATTTTCGGTGTGTAAGCATTGTATACACTCACCGAAATCAGCCCGAACATGGCCACGGGATAAGCCCATGCCAATAAACGAGGACTCTGGAAATAACTTTTACCTAGCCACCAAATGATCCCGAATGCAAGACTAATAAACGCAGAATACAGTAAAATCACCAAAATATAAGGCGTTACCCGAAATAAGCTCGGTGAAACACGCAAAACGGTCAATAAAATAATGCCGTTCGCCAAGAGATAACTAAGGATCGCAAAGGCATATCGCCCTTGTTGGGGTAAAAACGCACCATATAACCAACCTAACGTGCGGTTAAAAATATACAAAAATAATTGCAATACCACGAAAACAGCGGCAAAAATAAAATAATAACGAGTTTCCAATTTATGCTCTCCAATAAAAAATAGAAGGTGCGTGACAATACGCACCTTTCATTAAAAAATCAACCTTATCAAAAAGTTATACTGCAGATTGGAAAATCACATTATCGGATTTTTGCGTATAACGGCTAATTTGGTCGAAATTCATATAACGGTAAGTATCGTCTTTATCTTGCTGTAAATCATTGGCGTAAGATAAATATTCTTGCGGTGTCGGTAAACGACCCAACAAGGAGGCCACCGCCGCCAGTTCCGCTGAGGCCAAATACACATTGGCACCTTGTCCTAAACGGTTCGGGAAGTTACGGGTGGAGGTGGACACCACCGTGGCTTTATTGGCCACACGGGCTTGGTTCCCCATACAAAGTGAACAACCGGGGATTTCAATCCGTGCGCCACTTTTCCCGAAAATGCTGTAATAGCCCTCGTCACTCAACAAAGACGCATCCATTTTGGTGGGCGGTGCAATCCACAATTTGGTTGGGATCATGTCTTTAAATTTCGCCAATAATTTCCCTGCGGCACGGAAATGACCGATATTGGTCATACAAGAACCGATAAACACTTCATCTATTTTATCACCTTGTACCTCGGACAACAAACGGGCATCATCGGGATCGTTTGGTGCACACACAATCGGTTCCTTAATATCCGCCAAATCAATGTCGATCACCGCCGCATATTCTGCATCGGGATCCGCTTGCATTAATTCTGGGTTATCCAGCCATTTTTCCATATCACGAATACGACGTTCCAAGGTTCTCACATCGCCATAACCCTCGGCGATCATGTATTTCAGCAACACAATATTGGAATTTAAATATTCAATAATCGGCGCTTTGTCTAATTTAATGGTACAGGCCGCCGCAGAACGTTCAGCCGACGCATCGGAAAGTTCAAAGGCTTGTTCCACTTTTAAATGTTCCAATCCCTCAATTTCCAAAATACGTCCAGAGAAAATATTTTTCTTACCCGCTTTTTCCACCGTTAATAAGCCTTGCTTAATGGCATAATACGGAATCGCATGTACCAAATCACGTAAGGTAATCCCTGGTTGCATTTCGCCTTTAAAGCGCACTAACACTGATTCAGGCATATCCAATGGCATCACGCCAGTGGCTGCGGCGAATGCGACCAAGCCAGAACCCGCAGGGAATGAAATCCCAATCGGGAAACGAGTATGGGAATCGCCACCGGTACCGACGATGTCAGGCAATAACATGCGGTTTAACCAAGAGTGAATAACACCGTCGCCCGGGCGCAGTGAAACACCGCCACGGTTCATAATAAAATCAGGTAAGGTGTGATGGGTCACCACGTCCACTGGTTTTGGATAAGCGGCGGTATGACAGAACGATTGCATCACTAAATCAGCGGAGAAACCCAAACAAGCCAGATCTTTAAGTTCATCTCGGGTCATTGGTCCAGTGGTATCTTGTGAACCGACCGAAGTCATGCGTGGCTCGCAATATTGACCCGGTCGAATGCCGTCCACGCCACAAGCTCGGCCAACCATTTTTTGTGCAAGGGTAAAACCTCGGTGATTTTGCACCGCACTTTGTGGTTTTTGGAACACGTCACTTTCTGGCAAACCTAATTCCACACGAGCTTTATGGGTTAAGCCACGGCCGATAATCAATGGAATACGGCCACCCGCTCGTACTTCGTCCAATAACACATTGGTTTTTAATTGGAATTCCGCTAATACCTCGTCCGTATCATGACGGCAAATTTTGCCCGCATAAGGGTAAATATCAATCACATCACCCATATTCAGTTGGCTGACATCCACTTCAATCGGCAACGAACCCGCATCTTCCATGGTGTTAAAGAAAATCGGCGCAATTTTACCGCCAAGCACCACGCCGCCCGCCCGTTTATTTGGAATATAAGGAATATCTTCCCCCATAAACCAAAGTACCGAGTTGGTGGCGGATTTACGTGAGGAACCCGTTCCCACCACGTCGCCCACATAAGCCAAGGGGAACCCTTGTTGTTTCAGGCGTTCAATTTGTTTAATCGGGCCGATATTCCCTGCGTCATCTGGTTCAATACCATCCCGTTCATTTTTTAACATGGCTAAGGCATGCAATGGAATATCGGGACGAGACCACGCATCTTGTGCCGGTGAAAGATCATCGGTGTTGGTTTCACCCGTGACTTTAAACACGGTGACCGTTAATTTTTCCGCCAATTTGGGGCGAGATAAAAACCATTCGGCGTCAGCCCAAGATTGTAAGACTTGTTGCGCAAACGTATTGCCTTGTTTGGCACGTTCCGCCACGTCGTGGAAATTATCAAACATGAGTAGAGTAGTAGAAAGGGCGTTTGCAGCAATGGGAGCGAGAGTAGGATTATCGAGGGCGGCCAATAACGGCTCAATATTATAACCGCCTTGCATGGTACCGAGCAACTTGACGGCATGTTCCGTTGAAATCAGCGGTGAACGGGTTTCTCCTTTGGCTAAGGCCGCCAGAAAACTGGCTTTCACATAAGCCGACTCATCCACTCCGGCTGGAATGCGAGTCTCAAAAAGTTCAAGCAAATCCACCGCACTTTTTTCTGCCGGCGGATGTTTCAGCAATTCGATTAACTGTGCCGTCTGTTCTGCATCTAATGGTTTGGGAACAACACCTTGTACAGCACGTTCATCAACGTGTTTTTGGTAATTTTGTAAAAAACTAAACATAGGAGCTCCTTATTTTTGTTGCAATTCTGTTACATATTAATACTGTTCTCTCTTATCGACAATAAGTTTTTGAAACAAATCATTAAGCTATGATAAACTAGCGCTAATTTGATAAAACCAAAGGATTTTTCAATGTCAACTTTAGCCAATCTCTACCGTAAAATTTTAGCGTTCCCTTTATCATTATTGGTCAAAAACAATTCTATTCCACATCACCCAATAGAAGAATTGGAATTGGATATCAATCAACCCTTTGTTTATGTTCTGCCTTATACCTCACAAACGGATTTAGTGATTTTTCAACGTAATTGTTTAAATGTAGGGTTGCCCGATCCGTTGCAACCCAATGAAATCAACGGTGAAAAACTACCTCGTTATGTATTTTTAGATGAGGGACATAGTTTCTTTAAATCTAAGGGCGCCAAAAAAGAAACGGAAAAAGTATTCTATAACTACTTAGAATTACACCGCAGTTTGCCCGAGTTAAATGTGCAAGTGGTGCCCGTTTCGGTGTTATGGGGGCGTTCACCGGGGCAAGAAGATAAAAATGGCTTGCCAAAATTACGCTTACTGAATGGCATTCAAAAAACCTTTACAGTGTTATGGTTTGGCCGTGATACCTTTGTGCGTTTCTCGCAAGCGGTGTCATTACGTTATATGGTGGATGAACATGGTTCAGATGAAAAAATCGCTCAAAAATTGGCTCGTGTAGCGAAAATGCACTTTGCCAAACAGCGTATTTCTGCGGCGGGTCCTCGCTTACCGAATCGTCAAGCCATGTTCAAAAAACTATTGCAATCGCCAACCATTTTACAAGCCATTGATGATGAGGCCACGGCTAAAAAAATAAGCCATGAAAAAGCCACCCAAGAGGCACAAAAAATTCTGGATGAAATTGCCGCCAATGTGAGCTATGAAAGTTTGCGTATTGCCGACCGTTTTTTACGTTGGTTATGGAATAAACTGTATCAAGGCATTGATGTACAACATGCTGATCGTGTGCGTAAACTGGCCTTAGAGGGGCATGAAATTGTGTATATTCCTTGCCACCGTAGCCATATTGACTATTTATTGCTGTCTTATGTGCTGTATCATCAAGGCTTAGTGACACCGCATATTGCCGCTGGGATTAACCTTAATTTCTGGCCGGTGGGCGGCTTATTCCGTCGTGGCGGGGCATTCTTTATTCGCCGTACGTTCAAAGGCAATCGCCTCTATTCTACGCTGTTCCGTGAATATTTAGCGGAATTGTTCCACCGTGGTTATGCCGTGGAATTCTTTATTGAGGGCGGTCGTTCACGTACAGGTCGCTTATTGGCGCCGAAAACCGGCATGGTGTCCATGACCTTACAAGCCTTACAACAAGGCCAAACTCGCCCGATTTCCTTGGTGCCAGTGTATGTGGGTTATGAACATGTGTTAGAAGTCGATACTTACGCCAAAGAATTGCGTGGCGCCGCCAAAGAGAAAGAAAATGCAGGCTTAGTGTTGCGAGTGATCAAGAAATTACGCAATCTTGGCAAAGGTTATGTAAACTTTGGCGAACCGATTTCACTCAATAGCTACCTCACGCAACATTATCCAGAATGGAAACAAAGCCTCCAAGAAGAACGCCCAAGTTGGTTTAACCAAGCGGTGGATCAAGTAGCCAATCAAGTAATGGTGAACATTAACAACGCCGCCGCCGTTAATGCCATGAACTTAACCGGCACCGCCTTACTGTCCTCACGCCAACGTGCGCTATCCCGTGAGCAATTATTGGAGCAGTTGGAAAGCTATCAACAATTATTACAAAATACGCCATATTCACAAGATGTGATTATTCCAACGGAAACGCCAGAGGAAATGCTCAATCATGTGTTGAGCTTGGATCGTGTCGGCGTGTTAACGGAAAAAGATAATTTCGGGGAAATTATCCGTTTAGAACGTAATTCAGCGGTATTAATGACCTATTATCGCAACAATATCCAACACTTATTTGTGTTACCGTCTTTAGTGGCGAGCATTGTGTTGCATTATGAGGCTACCCAAAAAGATTTGGTGATTGATGCGGTGAATAAAATTTATCCGTTCTTACGTGCCGAGTTATTTTTACATTTTAGTAACGAAGAACTGAATCAACGCATTGAAAGTGTGATTGCTGAATTAGCCCGCCAAGAATTAATCAAATGCAACGATAGCTTGCTCAGTATCAACCGACCAAAAGTGCGTGGTTTACAACTATGGTCAGCCGGTATGCGTGAGATTTTGCAACGTTATCAAATTGCGGTGAGCTTGCTGTGTAACGATCCGAGCATGTCTCGTGCAAGTTTGGAAAAAGAAAGCCAATCGGTGGCACAACGTTTATCGGTATTACATGGGATTAATGCTCCTGAATTTTTTGATAAAGCCGTGTTCTCTGGTTTTATTAATAGCTTGAAAACAAACGGTTATTTTGATGAAAATGGCCAAGCAGATTTGACCAAATTACAACAATTATCGGATATTTTCACCCGTTTGATTTCGGCTGAAATTAACTTGACCATTCAAAGTGCGGTGGAAAAAGCGGAAGAAACCACCAGCAACGATGTGGCACAAGAAGATAAAACCGAAGATAACGTATAATTATTTTTTATTATCCCTTTAAGGAACCCTATGAATTTACGAGAAAAGATCGACCAAAGCCCCATGTCTGGCTACCAATGGGCTATTGTGGCTATGGCCGCCATTATGAACTTATTAGATGGCTTTGATGTATTGGCGCTAGCCTTTACCGCCTCCTCCATTAAAGCCGAATTTGCCTTATCTGGCGTGCAACTCGGGTATTTAATGAGTGCAGGGTTAATAGGAATGACCGCCGGCTCCTTATTTTTGGCCCCACTGGCGGATAAAATCGGCCGTCGTCCGTTATTACTGATTGCCATTGGCTTATCCGCCTTGGGGATGTTGGGATCTGCCTTTATTAGCCATCATGACGCCCTATTCGGTTGGCGCTTACTCACCGGCTTAGGCGTGGGCGGTATTTTAGTTGGCACCAACGTATTAACTAGCGAATACTCCTCTCGCAAATGGCGGAGTTTCGCCATCAGCGTGTATGCGGCGGGCTTTGGCGTAGGTGCCGTGTTAGGGGGCTTTTTTGCTGTCGGTTTGCAAGATGTGTACGGTTGGCGTGCGGTGTATTTAGCCGGTGCGGCTTTAACAGGTTTATGCTTTGTGGTGTTATTGGCTTGGTTGCCTGAATCCATTGATTTTCTGTTAAATAAACAACCGCACAATGCGCAACAACGGTTAAACAAAATTACGCAAAAAATGGGCTTAGGCAAAGATTGGTCATTGCCAATGCAAACCGCACAACAAGACGGTCAAAGTGCGGTGAAAAAATTGCCTATTTCGCAATTATTTAACGCCCAATATTTGCGTTCGACGTTGTTAATTTGGACGGCTTTCTTCGCCATTATGTTCAGTTTCTATTTCGTCAGTTCTTGGACGCCAGCCCTATTAAAAGAGGCGGGCATGACGGAAAATGCCAGTATTGTGGTGGGTATGATGATTTCCATTGGTGGCACCATTGGCTCCTTATGTTATGGCTTATTGGCGAGCCGTTGGTCTGCCCGTCATGTATTAATGCTATTTACGGTGCTCTCCTCTTGCGCCATTATTATTTTTATTTTCTCCTCTGCTATTTTATGGTTAGCCATGGTGTTTGGTGTATTGGTGGGGGCGTTAATGAACGGCTGTATCAGCGGTTTATATACGCTCAATCCGAATATTTATGCGGCGGATATTCGTAGTACCGGTGTGGGTTGGTCGATTGGCATGGGGCGTGTGGGATCGATTCTGGCGCCGACCATTGCGGGTTCTTTATTAGATTTAGGTTGGCAAAAACAAAGCCTGTATATTGCCGTCGGTTTTGTGCTACTCATTGCCGTGGTGGCGTTATTTTTCTTAAAACGGCCAAGTAAAATTCAAGCCCTTTAAACTCAAATCTCCCCGCCATGAGCGGGGAGATTGCTTTATTTACTCTTGCCATAATGGCAATCTGATCACCACTCGCAGACCACCCAATGGGCTTTTTTCTGCCCAGACTTTACCTTGGTGAGCTTGCACCGTGCTGTACACAATCGCTAAACCTAATCCCGCACCGGTTTTTTGTTGTGTGCGATATTCGTCTACTCGATAAAACGGCGCAAAAATCCGTTCATATTCGTTGTCGGGTAACCCCTCACCGTTATCTTCGATCATAATAAACAGTTGTTTTTTACGCAACGAAAAGGTGACTTCAATAAGCGAGTGAGTATATTTAAGCGCATTGCGGATCACGTTTTCTAGAGCACTTGATAAGCCCTCTAAATTCCCATAAATTTGGTGCTTTTCAGGGGAATGGATCTGCTGTTTCACGTTCATACCGATATTCATCTCTCTCGCCTCAAACATGGCATCGGCTAAGACTTCTTGCCAGATTTCTGGGAGCCGAATGCACTCACGATACAGATTATTTTTCACTTGCGTCGCAGAAATCAGCAATAAATCACTCACCATGGCATTCAAGCGATGAGTTTCATTTTCAATCCGCTGTAATTCACTGCTGTCCCCCATTTTACGTCGAATCAAACTGGCCGCTAATTGTAAACGTGTTAACGGTGTACGTAGCTCATGTGAGGCCGTCGACATCATTTGCCGTTGAGTATTAATCAAATCCGCTAAAGATTTCGACATTTGGTTGAAACTGCGTCCCACTTGGCGCAATTCCACCACACCTGTTTTTTCCAGTTCTTTATTCACACTAAAATTCCCCATCGCTACAGCATTTGCCGCACGCTGTAAACGGCGAATAGGCTGGGTTAAACTGTATGCGAGCCACGCTAAAATCGGCGTCGATACCAACATTAGCAAAAACAAGAGTAAAAAAGGACGGTCAAAGATATAGTTGGCAATTTCCTTTTGAGGATCGACATAGGTGATAAAATAAGCAAAATAGGAATATTGATGTTCATCACTATTGATATGAATGCTAAAGGGGCCAGCAATGGAGAGATCATAAAAGGTCTTGCGTTGTGGGCGCAATAAATCTGTCGAATATTTCATAAAATCACGAATATAGCCGACTTCATTTTCTCGGGCGCCAATAATACGCTGCGTTTCGTCAACCAATACCGGGCGAGGCGTATTCAATTTTTCTTCAATAAATGCCTCTGGTGTCACCAATAAGCGAGAAAATTGCTGAGAACGCACCGCATTAATAATATCCTGATGGTATTTATTCACTTCTTTAGAGGTTAAGCCCACATATAAGCGAGAGTCTAATTGTGGAATAAAAAGTGCTGACAGCAACAGTAAGGCAAAAATAAACCAGAATAATGCGAAAATTTTAACTGCAAGCGAATTAAAGGTGGCTTTGATCATCATTCCACCAGTTTAATTTTTCTTTATAAATCATAGGATTACCCCCCCCCGCAAGGTTGCCATTTGACGCATTATTATCGGCACGTTTATCGCAATATTCATCGGATAACATGGCGTAGCCTCGCCCTCGTAAGGTTCTAAACCATAAATCGCCATTTTCTCTCGGCGGTAATTTTTTACGTAAGTTTGACATGTGCATATCAATGGAACGGTCAAAGGGTGACAAGGTTTTGCCAAGTACTTTCATGCTGAGTTCGTCTTTGCTCACAGCTTGATTGAGGTTCGACACGATCAACTCTAAGCAACCAAATTCGGTTGTGGTTAAATCTAAAGAATGGCCTTGATAACTGGCTTGTTTGGTCGCCGTGTTTAGCACGAGTCCCTCGACATTCGTGATGTGCTGAGGGGGGACAGTGGTACTGCTATCGGTACGACGTAAAATGGCTTTAATCCGCGCAATCAACTCACGGTCATTAAAGGGTTTCGCCAAATAATCATCCGCCCCCAATTCCAGCCCTTGAATACGATCCAAGTCGTCACCTCGTGCGGTTAACATTAACACCGGCGTATTATAACGTTGACGAATTTCTTTTAACGCCGTAATACCATCCATTACAGGCATCATCACATCCAATAAAATCAAACGATAAGTGTTGTCCGCCAATTTTTCCAAGGCCACTTTGCCATTTTCAGCCTCGTCGACTTGGAATCCCTCCAAAGACAACAAATCTACCAATAAAGAACGAATATCTTGGTCATCATCCACTAATAATAAAGACATAGGCCTCTCTCCAATGTTATACAACGACTTCCTTAAGGATACTCAATTCTAATCTATTTTCAGTAAAAAAAGAAACCTAAAATAAAAAATTCTGCTGTTAATTTGGTTAAAAATATTTTAAAATCCACGAAATTTATCTACTGCAATTCTCTCGCAAATTTTAAGTAAGGATCTCCTATGAAAATCGTCGAAGTAAAACACCCTTTAGTCAAACATAAATTAGGCTTAATGCGTATGGCTGATATCAGCACCAAGCACTTTCGTGAATTAGCCACGGAAGTGGGGAGTTTGTTAACTTATGAAGCCACCGCCGATTTAGAAGTGGAAAATGTCACCATTGACGGTTGGTGCGGTCCGGTCAACGTCGATAGAATTAAAGGTAAAAAAGTTACCGTGGTGCCGATTTTACGTGCTGGTTTAGGCATGATGGACGGTGTATTAGAACATATTCCAAGTGCCAGAATTAGCGTAGTTGGTATGTACCGTAATGAAGAAACCTTAGAGCCTGTGCCATATTTCCAAAAACTCGCCAGTGATTTAGAAGAACGTTTAGCTATCGTGGTTGACCCAATGTTAGCGACTGGTGGATCGATGATTGCCACCATTGATTTATTAAAACAAAAAGGCTGCCAACAAATTAAAGTCCTTGTATTAGTGGCAGCTCCAGAGGGTCTGAAAGCCTTAGAACAAGCTCACCCTGATATTGAATTATACACGGCGTCCATTGATGACCATTTAAATGAACATGGTTACATTATCCCAGGTTTGGGTGATGCGGGTGATAAGATTTTTGGAACGAAATAAATCCTGATGCCTTTGATTTTTATCAAGGGCATTTTTCTGCAACCGCGGTGCAAAGTCAGTGAGCTTTGGCCGCTTATTGAAGTAAAAAACTATGACAACACCTGAAATTCAAAGTAAAACTAAACAAGCCTTTGTGGGCTTACAAATGTTATTCGTCGCCTTTGGTGCCTTGGTTCTTGTGCCATTAATCACTGGCTTAAATGCGAATACTGCACTGTTAACCGCAGGGTTAGGGACATTATTATTCCAACTTTGCACCGGTAAACAAGTCCCGATCTTCCTCGCCTCCTCCTTTGCCTTTATCGCCCCCATTCAATACGGCGTACAAACTTGGGGCATTGCCGTGACAATGGGTGGCTTGGCTTGTACCGGTTTAGTCTATATTGCCTTAAGTACCTTGGTAAAATTACGGGGTGCGGGTATTTTAGAGCGCATTTTCCCTCCAGTAGTCGTGGGGCCAGTGATCATCATTATTGGTATGGGGCTTGCACCAACCGCAGTAAATATGGCTGTGGGTAAACCAGACGGTGTGACGCAAGTTTATGAATATGACTTAGCCGTGTTAGTGTCCTTAGTCACCTTGCTTACCACATTGTGCGTAGCCGTGTTCTCCAAAGGGATTATGAAACTGATTCCGATTATGTTCGGTATCGCAGTTGGTTATATTTTATGCTTATGCTTAGGCTTAATTGATTTCCAACCGGTATATGACGCCGCTTGGTTTAGCTTACCTCAAATCACCACGCCAGAATTTAAACTGGAAGCCATTTTATACTTACTCCCGATTGCCATTGCACCGGCGGTTGAACACGTGGGCGGTATTATGGCAATTAGCTCTGTGACGGGCAAAGATTTCCTAAAAAAACCGGGGTTACACCGCACTTTATTAGGTGACGGTATCGCCACATCTGCCGCCTCCTTATTAGGTGGCCCACCAAATACCACCTATGCGGAAGTCACGGGTGCCGTGATGTTAACGCGCAACTTTAACCCAAATATTATGACATGGGCCGCCGTTTGGGCCATTGCTATTTCATTCTGTGGCAAAGTGGGGGCATTCCTTTCCACCATTCCAACCATCGTCATGGGCGGTATTATGATGTTGGTGTTCGGCTCTATTGCCGTAGTAGGAATGAGTACCTTAATCCGTGCTAAAGTAGATGTGACAGAGGCTCGTAACTTGTGTATTATTTCTGTGGTCATGAGTTTCGGTATCGGCGGTATGTTCGTCAACGTGGGCGAACTTTCGGTCAAAGGTATCAGCTTATGTGCTATCGTGGCCATTATTCTTAACTTGGTGTTACCAAAAGCGGAAAATAAAGTCGAAGAATAACCCTCACCCTATCCCTCTCCCAACAGGAGAGGGAAATTGATAGGATTTTTTGTGCAACAACTTTCTCTCCCTATTCATCAACTAGATGATGAAACCTTAGAAAATTTTTACGGCGACAATAACCTCTTGTTGCTCAACTCGTTGCACAAAAATTTCCAACAATTACAACAACCATTCTTTTATATTTGGGGAACGGCCAGCAGTGGCAAAAGCCATTTGCTCAAAGCCGTGACCAATTATATTCTGGCCGAAAATCGTCGCAGTATTTATGTGCCGTTAAGCAAATACGCCTATTTTTCCACCGCAGTTTTAGACAATCTTGAACAACAAGATGTCATTTGCCTCGACGATTTACAAGCTGTTATCGGTCATCACGACTGGGAACTGGCTATTTTTGATTTATTTAACCGAATCAAAGAAAAAGGCACCGCACTTTTACTGATTAGTAGCGATCAATCCCCTACTTCACTCCCCGTGAAATTACCCGATCTTGCCTCACGTTTACGTTGGGGAGAAATCTATCAACTTCACCCGCTCAACGAAACGCAAAAAATCCAAGCCTTACAGCAAAACGCCCATCAATTAGGGATTGAGTTACCTGAAGATACCGCAAATTTTTTAATCAAACGTTTAGATAGAGATATGCACAGCTTATTTACAGCCGTCGCAAAATTAGATAAGGCCTCATTACAAGCACAACGCAAATTAACGATTCCCTTTGTGAAAGAGATTTTAGGGTTGTAAAAAACACATAAAAAAACACCGCATTTTGTGACACAACTGCGGCATTTTTCTTATCAAATTTAGAACAATACTCTCGCCCGAATAGTGCCATCAATGGCTTTGAGTTTAGTTAATAAACCCTCGGTATTTTCGGTTTCTACATCAATCACCACATAACCAATTTGCGGATCGGTTTGCAAGTATTGAGCGGCAATGTTGATATTTCCTTCCACAAAAATTTGGTTGATTTTATTTAACACACCCGGTTTATTGTGGTGAATATGTAATAAGCGTTTGGTGCCAGTATGCTCTGGTAAAGACACTTCTGGGAAATTCACCGAAGAAAGGGTTGAACCGTTATCGGAATATTTAACAAATTTACTGGCCACTTCCGTCCCAATATTTTCTTGTGCTTCCGTCGTTGAACCACCGATATGGGGGGTTAAAATCACATTATCAAATTGACGTAATGGCGACTCAAACACTTCATCTGCAGACGCTGGTTCTTCAGGGAACACATCAATGGCCGCACCACGAATATGACCTTGTTCTAAGGCTTTGGCCAAGGCGTCAATGTCCACCACCGTACCACGAGCTGCATTAATAAAAATACAGTCTTTCTTCAACTGTGAAATGCGTTCCGCATTCATTAAGTTTTTAGTGGATGGCAATTCAGGTACGTGCAATGACACAATATCACTGGTGCTTAATAATTCTTCTAGTGATGAAATTTGTTGTGCATTACCTAACGGCAATTTGGTTTCCACATCATAGAAAAATACATTCATACCTAAGGACTCCGCAATAATACTTAATTGCGAACCAATATGACCATAACCCACAATGCCCAAACGTTTGCCTCGTACTTCTCGAGAACCCACCGCACTTTTATTCCATTCACCACGATGAACTTGTGCGTTGGCGGTTGGAATATTACGCATTAATAATAGGATTTCGCCTAATACTAATTCTGCTACGGAACGTGTATTGGAGAAAGGCGCGTTAAATACTGGAATCCCACGAGCTTTTGCCGCCTTTAAATCCACTTGGTTGGTGCCAATACAGAAACAACCCACCGCAATCAATTTCTTGGCCTCGGCAATAATATCAGCGGTGAGATTGGTGCGAGAACGTAATCCCACAAAATGGGCATCTTTAATCGCTTTTTTCAGTTCGTCAGGTTCAAGGGCTTTTTTGTGGTATTCAATATTAGTGTAACCAGCGGATTTCAAAATATCTAACGCATTTTGATGCACGCCCTCTAGCAATAAGAACTTAATTTTTGATTTGTCTAAAGACACTTTGTTTGTCATATTTGCCTTCCTAATGATGTTGTGTTTTTAATAAATGAAAGAAAAAGTGCGGTGCTTTATTTAATAATTTTTGCACCCTCTGGCGTGCCAATAATTACAGTATTTGCTGCATTTAACGCAAAAATGCCGTTCGTCACCACACCCGCCACATTGTTTAATGTTTTTTCCATTTCTACTGGATTCAGGATTTTAAAATTATAGACATCTAAAATGACATTGCCATTATCTGTAATCACATTTTCACGCCATTCTGGCGAGCCACCTAAAGCGACCAATTTACGTGCCACTTGAGAACGTGCCATTGGAATCACTTCGACAGGTAAAGGAAAGGTTGAACCTAACACGTCAACTTGTTTTGAACTATCCACAATACAAATAAAATTCTTCGCCAATGATGCCACGATTTTTTCACGAGTTAACGCCGCACCACCGCCCTTAATCATCATTTTTTGTGGATTAATTTCATCCGCACCGTCCACATAAATATCTAAGCTTGATACATCATTGGCACTGAACACTTCAATGCCTTGCTTACGTAATAATTCTTCTGATGCTTTTGATGCGGCTACGGCACCTTTAATTTGGTCTGCCATGCTGCCAAGTACATCAATAAAACAATTCACCGTGGAACCGCTCCCCACGCCCACGATCATATCAGGTTTCACAAATTGCAAAGCCGCTTTCGCTGCTTGTTTTTTCAGTTCGAGTTGATCCATTTTTAATCCTTAGTTTTTGGTAAAACGATTGCTACACTTTAATACTAAAAAGCGAGATAGACAAGCCGATAAAGACAAAAATTATTTCAATCTGAATGGGGAAATAATTCATCATGATGATCTCTCCCACCAATAAACGGTACAATACTCCAATTTATCGTATCAAATTAAAAAAAATCCGATAAACTATATTTAATTAGCAAAAAAGGAAAGACCTATTGATCTGCCCCCAAAAAGTTAGACACTTACATCAGGGACTGAGGACGATATTATATCGGACTCAGTCCTTTTAATTTTAATTGAATACGCTCTTCATTGTAATAGCTAACATACTCATCAATCATGATTTTAATTTCATCAATGGTCTTAAAAGATTTCCCATAAAAACGTTCTGTTTTCATTCGCCCGAAAAAACTTTCCATTGCCACATTATCTAAGCAATTTCCCTTGCGTGACATACTCTGCTCAATACCATTTTCTTGCAATATTCCCTGATAAGCTCGCATTTGATAGTGCCATCCTTAATCTGAATGTAAAATCGTTTTTTCCCGTTTTGAACGTTTTTTCAATGCTTTTTGCAACATCCTTTCCACTAATGCCCAGTTTGGATTTGTACTGCTGTGATGTCCGACCATTTCGTTGTTAAATGTGTCCAAAATCGGCGAAAAATAGAGTTTATTACCATCTTTTGCCTTGAACTCCGTAATGTCAGTCAGCCATTTTTCATTCGGTTTAGTCGCACTAAAATCACGGTTAAGCCGATTTTCTGCTATTTTCCCCACGTTTCCACGATAGGCATTATATTTTCGGCATTTTTTGCCTTTCACCTGCAAGCCCATTTCCTGCATAAAACGTTGAATTTTCTTATGATTTACTCATTTTAGCTCAGCAGTTACACGGCGATAGCCATACTCTGGGTGCTTTGTTTTTATCCCCCTGATTTTGGCTCTAAGCGTTTCATCTTTATCCGTTTTAGGCTTGATATGATAGAAAAATACACTACGAGAAAGTCCCACAATGTCGAGCAACAAAGCTAAGGGATAGCGTAATCTTAAGGCTTGGACGGCTTCTGCCGTTGCCTGTCTTCTCGTTTGATAATCTCGTCCAACTTTTTTAGAAAATCGTTCTCCGCTCTCAATCTTAGATTTTCAAGTTCGAGTTATTCTAGCCGATTCTTAGGTTTTGGGGCATTTTAGGATATTTTGGTTTCATCGTTTGGCGACCTTTTGGTTTAGGCAATAAGCCATTTATACCTTGTTTTTCAAAGGTTTTCAACCATTGGCTAATCATTCCAGAACTTGTTAAGCTAAAATGTAACGCCGCACCACGACCTGAAAATTGACCTAAAAGTACGCTTTGAACCACTTTAAATTTAAACTCGGGAGAATATTTTTGTTTGCTTTGTCGTACAGCTAACCCATTACTGCTTGAATGTTTGAATTATACAATCCAGTGTCGAACTATTTCATTTGGTAGGTTAAAATGTTTGAGTGTTATGGATAGGCTTTCGTGATTTGTGAAGTAAAAATCAACGAATTGTTGTTTAAATGCTTGATTGTATTTAGTCATAAAATCTACACCTTACTTAGTTGATTATTGGTCCAACTTTTGGGGTGCAGATCATTTTTACCGCACTTTTTGTCTGTCTAGGTTCTATGCTTAAGGCCGAATATCTCGCAAGATCGGATTTTGCATAGAAATCAGGGTTTCCGTGGATTGAATTTCATCAATCAACTGAATTTTGGTGGCCAACACATGATGTAGTTCTTCAATGGTGTGGGTCATGACTTTGATAAAAATTGAATAGTTGCCTGTGGTGTAATAGGCCTCGACCACTTCGTCAAAACTTTCAAGGCGGTGGATTACTTTGTCGTAATCTTTGGCGGATTTGAGGATAATCCCAATAAAACAGCACACATCATAGCCCAATTTGCGTTCGTTAATTCGCACTTTGGTGCCCTCAATAATGCCGGATTGACGCATTTTTTCGACTCGCACATGAATTGTCCCTGGGCTAACGCCAAATTTTTTGGCCATTTCAGCATAAGGTGTGCGAGCATCTTTGGTTAAAACACGTAAAATTTGCTGATCTAAGTTGTCAATAGTTTGCATAGCTACCTCGTTATTAGAATTTATCTAAAATTATTATGTGTATTTTGAATATTTTCTGTATTATATCGAAACTTTTATAAAAAGTATTGAAAAATATGCTTGTAATGTTAAATAATATGCAACAAGCGTTACGCAACAAGCGAAACACCTATTTTAATTGACAAGAACAAAGGTATTTAACCATGAAAAAATCATTTATTTTACAACAACAAGAAATTAGCTTTGCCAAAAACACGTTTACTGAAAAATTAGCGCAACATTTGGGACTGGTTGAAGTTCAAGGTCCCATCTTAAGTCAAGTGGGTAATGGGATTCAAGATAATTTATCAGGTAAAGAAAAAGCGGTTCAAGTGAATGTAAAAATGATTGAAGATGCCAGATTTGAAGTGGTACATTCATTAGCAAAATGGAAACGTCATACGTTAGCCCGTTTTGGTTTCGCTGAGGGCGAGGGCTTATTTGTTCACATGAAAGCCTTACGTCCAGATGAGGACAGCTTAGACCAAACGCACTCAATTTATGTGGACCAATGGGACTGGGAAAAAGTGATTCCAGCCGGTCAACGTAACTTAGCTTACTTAAAAGAAACCGTACGTTCAATTTATTCCGCGATTTTAGAAACCGAGCAAGCGGTGGATGAAAAATACGGCTTGAAATCGTTCTTACCGAAAGAAATCACCTTTGTACATTCAGAAGATTTGGTGCAAGCCTATCCAGGCATGACGGACAAAGAACGTGAAAACGAAATTTGTAAAAAATACGGTGCGGTGTTCTTAATCGGTATCGGTGGCGTGTTATCTGACGGTAAACCACATGACGGTCGTGCGCCAGACTATGATGACTGGACAACGGTTTCTGAGGGTGAATACAAAGGTTTAAACGGCGATATTCTCGTTTGGAACCCTGTATTGGAACGTGCTTTTGAGCTTTCTTCCATGGGGATTCGTGTGGATGAAACTGCGTTGCGCAAACAGTTAGCCATTACGCATGATGAAGATCGTTTAAAATTTGATTGGCACCAAGATTTAATTAACGGCCGTATGCCATTGTCTATTGGTGGTGGGATTGGGCAATCTCGTTTAGCCATGTTGTTGTTGCAAAAACATCACATTGGCGAAGTACAATCAAGCGTATGGCCAAAAGATGTCTTGGCTGAATTTAAAAATATTCTTTAATTAGGCCCCCTTCTTATTGCTAAAAGCCATCCTCTGATGGCTTTTAGTCATTTTATATATTCAAATAAAACGCCGCAGTTAATGCAATAAATTCCGCCGTATATTGATGATTTTCATCATAAATCATTAATTGCTCAATTTGAGGTGCGGTTTTTCTCTTTTCAAAGGAAACTAACATTCTATGTGGCGACTTGCCTTGTTTGGTGATGATTTCACAACGCCGATTGCAAAAAAGTGCGGTGTTTTTAATCAGTGTTTCTGCTTGTTCAAACGGTAAAATAAATTGAATTTTGCCTTGCTCGGTTAAGCACTGTTCAGCTACATGGAGCCAATCTATATGGGTTTGTTGTTGGGTATAACGGGCGGTATTGCGTGCGGCATCTCGGCAATCCACGCCTTGCGCAAAATAAGGTGGATTAGCCACGATTAAATCAAATTTAGGCCTTTTTTCACCGCAGTTTAGCGCAAATTCCCTGATATCTTGCTGAAGAATTTGTACCCGATTTTTCCATGGCGATTGATTAACATTATCTTGGGCCTGTTGAGCCGCATCAGGATCGATTTCCACCCCCACAATTTGCACGTGCGGATGCGTACGTTGTGCGAGCATTAACGCCACCAATCCCGATCCCGTACCAAGGTCACAAATATGCGTCGCCTGTTGAATATCGGCCCAAGCACCCAGTAAAATACCGTCCGTACCCACTTTCATGGCACAGCGATCATGCTGAATATAAAATTGTTTAAAACGAAACCCCGACATAAATCCCCCGATTGCCTGAAAGTGCGGTATAATTTAGCATAATTTTGACAATAAACTAGAGAAAATGATGTCACAACTGACTTTTGAAGAACTTGACCTTTCCCCGCTATTGCTGAAAGCCTTAGCGAAAAAGGGTTATACTCGCCCAACGGCGATTCAGCAAGAAACCATTCCGGCGGCCATGGAACTGCGAGATGTATTAGGCTCTGCCCCAACGGGAACCGGCAAAACGGCGGCCTTTTTATTGCCCGCCATTCAGCATTTATTAGACAATCCACGCCGTCAACCTGGGCCACCACGGATTTTAGTCCTTACTCCTACCCGTGAATTAGCCATGCAAGTGGCCGAGCAAGCGGAAGAACTGGCGCAGTTTACCCATTTAAACATTGCCACTATTACGGGCGGCGTGGCCTATCAAAATCACGGTGAAGTGTTTAATAAGAACCAAGATTTAGTGGTTGCCACTCCTGGTCGGTTATTGCAATATATCAAAGAAGAAAATTTTGACTGTCGTTCGGTCGAAATTCTGATCTTTGATGAGGCCGATCGCATGTTACAAATGGGCTTTGGACAAGATGCAGAAAAAATTGCGGCGGAAACCCGTTGGCGTGAACAAACTATGTTATTTTCTGCGACTTTAGAGGGCGAATTATTAACCGATTTTGCCGAGCGTTTATTGCAAGACCCGCTACAAGTAGACGCCGAACCAAGCCGTCGTGAACGCAAGAAAATTAACCAATGGTATTATCATGCGGATAACGTGGAACATAAAACCAAGTTACTGGTGCGCTTTATTGAAAATGAACAAGTGACTCGTGGCATTGTGTTTGTACGTCGTCGTGAAGATGTGCGTGAGCTGTCGGAAACCTTGCGCAAACGCAATATTCGTAGCACCTATTTAGAGGGTGAAATGGCGCAAACCCAACGGAATAATGCCATTGATAAACTCAAAAATGGCGTGGTCACCGTGTTAGTGGCAACGGACGTCGCTGCTCGAGGCATTGATATTGAGGATGTCAGCCATATTATGAATTTCGATCTGCCTTATAGTGCAGACACCTATTTACACCGTATCGGCCGTACAGCAAGAGCGGGTAAAAAAGGTACCGCCGTGTCTTTTGTCGAGGCGCATGATTACGGCTTACTCGGTAAGATTAAACGTTATACCGAAGAATTGCTTAAACCAAGAATTATTGAGGGATTAGAACCTCGCACTAAAGCCCCGAAAGACGGTGAAGTAAAAACCGTGAGTAAAAAAGCCAAAGCTCGTATTAAAGCGAAACGAGAAGAGAAGAAAAAAGACGAGCAGAAGAAAAAAGTCAAAGTGCGTCATAAAGATACGAAGAATATTGGCAAACGGCGTAAACCGAGTGGAACAAGAACGGAAGAAAACTAATTTATTCCAATGTTCAAAGCACACGCAACAAAATCGGCTTAAATGCCGATTTTTTTTGCATGTTTTTAGCGTAAACTCGCACAATCACAAAAGAAAGTGCGGTGCAAAAAAAGATAAAAATAGCCTGTAAGAGTTCGTGTTGGAATAGATGCTCGCCAATAAAAGCGGTGATCAGAATGGTGAGTAAGGGAGCAACATAAAGTAATAAGGCGGAGAATAATAAGGATTTTTCCGCTAAACCGATTTCCACGGTTTGGCCGATTTTTAAGGGCGTAATGGTTTCTAGTGTAAAAATATGTTCGCCTACTTTGCCAGTGAGTTCAGACAGCGCTGAAGTCCCACAACCTGATTTGACAGCGCAGGCGCCACAAGCGGATTGTGATTGACATTTCACTGTTGCCACACCCGCTTGATAATCAATGACGACGGCGCTTTCTGTTATCATCACCCACGACCTTTATTTAAACTGTAAATCTTGTACAATGCGTTTAGCGGTGGCCGCAGGAATTTGACCAATCAGGGTCACTTCTTTGTCACCGATGTTTTCGCTATAAATGGTGTTGACCCCTTGTTGCCAAAGGTGATCCTGATTTTCATTGATAATTTTATCCGCCACATAAATGGTAAAAGAAAATAATCCATCACTGTACAAGCGGCTTTCAATGATATTCTGATTATCGCTATCTTCGAGTTCCATGTTTTCATGAACCAAACTAAAACCTTGTGGTATCCAGTTTGTTTGCCAGCCAGTAATGGGCTTTTGTGCAACGGGTTCATTGGTTAATAACGGGGGAAAATGCACGGCATTGAGTTGTTCTGCCAAACCGTTTATTTCATCACCGATATATAAATTCACCACATGGAAACTTTCCAAAGTATTACCATTTCGATCAAGCAGATCACTGCGGAGCAACAAATGATTTTCTTCATCAATAAATAAGAGATATTGATAGCGAAAATCATCTTTTGGCATAATTTTAATCACTTGCACCAAACGATCGGCAATACGGTTACGTCCTAAAGCAGAGAAATCATAATATTCAGAAAATTTGTCTAAATTAGCCGATAAAATCGTGGGTAAATAATCCACAATGTGGTTAGCTTGAATGGTAAACGGGGTAAAATTCGCTTGAAAATAGCTGACCAAATTATCACGGCGAATAATATCCTGTTTGCCGCTTTCTAAGGTGGTGAGTTGGGCATAACTTTTATTATCCAACATGACGTGTTTATAACGGAAAGTTTGTAAATCCGTGGTATTAGTTTGCACAAAGGAAATTTGATAATTCAACTGGCTTTGTGCCTTGCTCATGGCACTCACCAGTTGTTTTGGCGTTAAGCTCTCTTCAGCCAATGCGACACAAGACAGACCGAGTAATAAACAAAGTGCGGTGGTATTTTTAATTATTTTTAGCATAGATCCATTCCAACGTTTATTTTCCATATTACCATGCCTTGCAAACAAAATCACCACCGTGAACGGTGGTGATCTGAGTATAACCATAAACTATTTTTGATGTTGACCTAAGTTCACACCGTCAGCATGTAAACGGCGCTGCAATTCATAATTCTGCAACATTGCGCCCATACGTTTGTTTTTCTGTTCAATTTGTTCATTAGTAATGACATCTTTACTTGGTGCATTATAGCTCACTTGTTGCACACCGTTATTGAATGGTAAGGTTTGCAACACTGGCGTATCCGCCGATTTTTCCGCTTGGTTCGCATTAAAAGTCTGCACACCTAACACTGCCACCAAACATACCGCTGCGGCTACTGCCACTTGTGTCAATGGGGCAAACATGGCTTTTAATTTTTGCATAAACGGCGAAGTTTCGACTTCTTCCGGTGTCGGTTGTGACATTTGCAATGGTGTTTCCGCCTCAATTAAGGCGTCCATTTTGGCCGTAAAATCGCTGCCTAAAAAGACCGCACTTTCTTCACGAATCACTGAACGAATGGTATGAAAATTCGCCCAACTTTGTTGTAATTCGCTATCACGACATAATGTTGCAGTGAATTCGTTACTTACTTGTTCACCGTCCATATAGGCGGAAAGTAACTCTTTTTGCATAATAATACCCCAATTTACTGTTTATTTTCTGTTGCGACACATTTTACTGTTGTAACAACGGGTTAATTTTATTTTCAATAATTTCCCTGGCTCGGAAAATTCGAGAACGCACTGTACCTACTGGACAATCCATAATGTCGGCAATTTCTTCGTAACTCAAACCTTCAAGCTCACGTAAGGTAATTGCAGTTTTCAACTCCTCTTGCATATTCTCAATGGTGTCAAAAACAATTTTTTTTAATTCTGCCGAGAGTAATTCATTCTCTGGCGTATCCACATCTCGCAAGTTCGTGCCTGAATCATAACTTTCAGCGTCCTCCGCCAAAATATCTTCATTGGGTGGGCGACGACCTTGTGCCGTTAAATAATTTTTTGCAGTATTCACTGCGATTCGGTAAAGCCAAGTATAAAAAGCACTGTCACCACGGAAAGAATCCATTGAGCGATACGCTTTGATAAAGGATTCTTGCACCACATCGGGAATGTCATTGCGTGGTACATAACGTGTTAATAAGCCTGCTACCTTGTTCTGATAACGAGAAACCAACAAATTAAAGGCTTTCTTATCCCCTTGCTGTACTCTTTCTACTAAAGCCTGATCGGTAATCTGTTCAGTCATATTATCTCTTGTTGCTTGCGATAACACAGCAAGCCGTTGTAATCAATTAGAGCGGGTGTTTTGCGAAAAGTTCAAAAAATTTTTAAACACCGCCAAATTTAGCTCTCTTATTGCAAAATCTGATGAATATAATCCACCATCGCTTGTAATTCAGGATCGGGAGCGGGCGTACGATTAAAGAACCACGAAAAAAGTTGTAAATCGGTACAAGCCAATAAACGAATAAAAGTGTGTTTTTGTGCCTCGGAGAGTTGCTCAAAATGCTGTTGATAAAATGGCATAATCACTTTATCTAACTCTAGCATGCCTCGGCGACAATCCCATTCAATGCGTAATTTATTGTATTTGGTCATCATTTGTTCCTGTTTTTGTTGGGGTATTATAGCGAAAAATAAAAAATAAAGAAAAATAAACCGCACTTTGCATCATAATGGGGATAATATTCCATTTTTTAAATGGGGGGTGAGAGTTTTTATTGTCCTTATAAAATGTGATCTGGATCACAAAAAATTGAATAAAATGGTAAAAGTGTGATCTATATCACATTTTTAAATTCAAGATATAAAAATAAAGTGTGATCTACTTCACATTTTTGAAATAAAAAAATTGCGTTACTTTGGCATTGTGTTATTTTTCAACTACTCATAATCTTCATTATAAGAGGTCAAAAATGTTATCAGCAAATGCAAAAGTGAAAATCCAAAATTTTGGACGTTTTCTATCTAATATGGTGATGCCTAATATCGGGGCATTTATTGCGTGGGGTTTTATTACAGCCCTGTTTATTCAAACGGGTTGGATCCCGAATGAAAATCTCGCCAAGCTCGTTGGGCCAATGATTACTTACTTGTTGCCATTATTAATTGGTTACACTGGGGGTAAATTAGTTGGGGGTGATCGCGGTGCAGTCGTTGGGGCAATTACCACTGCGGGTGTGATTGTCGGAACAGATATCCCTATGTTCTTAGGGGCCATGATTGCTGGACCGACGGGCGGTTGGGCTATTAAATCTTTCGACAAGTGGGCAGACGGCAAAATTAAAAGTGGTTTTGAGATGTTAGTAAATAACTTCTCCTCTGGTATTATCGGTATGATTTTAGCCATTTTGTTCTTCTATGTGGTTGGCCCTGTGGTGAAATCTTTATCCGAAGTGTTGGCTGCTGGCGTAGATGTATTGGTGAATAATGGGTTATTACCTCTTACTTCTCTGTTTGTAGAACCGGCTAAAATCTTATTCTTAAATAATGCGATTAACCACGGTATTTTCTCGCCTCTTGGTATTCAACAATCACAAGAATTTGGTCAATCCGTGTTCTTCTTAATTGAAGCCAATCCAGGCCCAGGGTTAGGCGTATTGTTAGCTTATATGTTCTTTGGTAAAGGTTCAGCGAAACAAACTTCAGGCGGTGCAGCGATTATTCATTTCTTCGGTGGTATCCACGAAATTTATTTCCCTTATGTGTTAATGAACCCACGTTTATTGCTTGCTGTGATTGCGGGTGGTGCAACTGGTGTGTTCACGCTAGTTTTATTTAATGCAGGGTTACAAGCGCCAGCCTCTCCAGGTTCAATCATTGCGGTGTTAGCCATGACACCAAAAGCCTCGTTCTTTGGTGTGATTACTTCTGTGATTGCCGCTTGTGCCGTTTCCTTTGTGATTTCTGCATTCTTCTTAAAAATTCAAAAAGAAGAGAGCTCAAACAGTTTAGAAGAAATGCAAGCTGCCTCTAAAGCGATGAAAAATACCAAGGCGAATACGATTGCTGTCAAGGATTTTGCAGGCCTGAAAAAAATCTTTGTATCTTGTGATGCGGGAATGGGCTCCAGTGCAATGGGGGCGAGCATGTTACGTAAAAAAGTCAAAGATGCAGGTTTACCGATTGAAGTGGCAAACTGTGCTATCAATGATTTGCCTGATAATGCACAAGTCGTGATTACCCATCAGGATTTAACCTTGCGTGCTAAACAACAAGTACCAAACGCTATGCACTTCTCATTACAGAATTTCTTAGACAATAAATTCTATGATGGCTTAGTAGGGGATTTAAAAGCCCATTTATCTGGCGAAAAGCCAGCACAAACTGCGGTTGAAAATCATACCGTAGAAGTCAATGGTACGACATTCAGCCTAAGCAAAGAACAGATTTTCTTAGGGTTACAAGCTGACAATAAATTTGATGCCATTCGTTTTGCGGGTGAGCAATTAGTCAAAGCAGGGTTTGTAGAACCAAGTTATGTGGATGCAATGTTTGAGCGTGAAAAATTAGTGTCTACCTATTTAGGCGAGGGCATTGCGGTCCCGCACGGCACGATTGAAGCCAAAGATGCCGTACTCAAAACAGGTGTAGTGGTTTGCCAATATCCGGCAGGTGTACGTTTTACCGATGAAGAAGACGGTGTGGCCAAATTGGTGATTGGTATTGCTGCTCGTAACAATGAACACGTTCAGGTAGTGTCCGCCATTACTAACGCTTTAGATGATGATAAAACCATTGCGTTACTCACGTCGACAAATGATGTAAATAAAGTACTAGAATTATTAAAAGCGTAAAGTGCGGTAAAAATTGGCGTAGTTTTTAACTATGCCAATGAATTGATTAAAAAGGAATAAATATGAAAGCATTACATTTTGGTGCAGGGAATATCGGACGAGGTTTTATCGGTAAATTATTAGCGGACAGCGACGTGCAAGTGATCTTTGCTGATGTCAACGACAGCGTGGTGAATTTGCTCAAAACTCAACAGTCTTACAATGTGAAAATTGTCGGCGATAGCATTAACACGATTGAAAAAGTAGAAAATGTAAGTGCCGTCAATTCTAAAGATGAACAGGAGTTAATTGATTTATTCAGTCAAGTGGATTTAGTCACTACGGCGGTGGGACCGACAGTAATGAAGATTATCAGCAGTTCCATCGCTAAAGGCATCACTGCACGTTTTAACGCAGGCATTGAAACACCGTTAAATATTATTGCCTGTGAAAATATGGTGCGAGGTACTACGTTCTTAAAACAGGAAGTGTTTAATCACTTAACCCATGAGGTGCAAGCCAAGGCTGAGCAGTTAGTGGGGTTTGTTGACAGTGCAGTGGATCGCATTGTGCCACCTGTACAAGCAGATGAAAGTGATCCTTTATTGGTGACCGTGGAAGAATTTAGCGAATGGATTGTGGATCAAACCCAATTTAAAGGCACGATTCCCGCCATTAAAGGCATGGAATTAACCGATAATTTAATGGCATTTGTGGAACGGAAATTATTCACGCTAAATACAGGCCATGCCGTAACCTCTTATTATGGCAAGGCCAAAGGCTATCAATTCGTCAAGGAAAGTATTGAAGATAATGAAGTCAAAGCCTTTGTCAAAGCAGTGATGCAAGAAAGTGGAGCGGTATTGATTAAACGTTATGGTTTCGCTCCGCAAGCTCATGCGGCTTACATTGAGAAAATCCTGAAACGTTTTGCCAATCCGTATTTGGTGGATGATGTCGATCGTGTTGGTCGTCAGCCATTGCGTAAACTGAGTTATAATGATCGCTTAATTAAACCGTTGCGTGGCACCATAGAATATGGCTTACCGAACAAAAATTTGATTAACGCTATTGCTTATGCTTTAACCTATCGTAATCAAGATGATCCACAAGCGGTTGAATTAGCCCAATCCTTAGCGGATAATGGCGTACTGGCAACGGTGAAGAAGTACACCGAATTGCAAGATGAAAACGTCATTGAGCAAATTGTCACGGCATATCAGGCTATTTAAGGTGAAACGTCTATAATCTATAAAGTGCGGTTAAAAATACCGCACTTTCTGTCATTTTATAAGGATTTACATTGTGTTGTCAGAGGATCCCATTTATGAAAAACTCAATGAGGCAAGTTCCATTCGAGGCTTTATTACCGCTACCGTCGCCATTTTTGACCAAGCTGTGGATCAACTGATTAACCGTGTTTTTCGTAAAACAGATTTTGCGGTGCAGTCCGTGGTAGAAAGTTTATTTGAAACATCAGGCCCTTTGTTTGATTTATCTATTCGTTTAAAAGTCTTGTTGGGATTAGGTGTGATTAGCCATGAATTGTTTGAAGATGTATCAGCCTTTATTCAAATGAAAGAAACCTTAAACAATGATGAAAAGGAATATGATTTTGTTGATCATATTGTGGTGCGTTTTGCTCATTCATTAAATTTTCTCGAAAATAAAAGTCTGTTAGATTTTCAGCCGATTAAGGAAGATGCTGACTCTTTAGTGTTTCAAATGAAACATTCTCGTCAAGAAAAATTATTACGTTCTTGTTTGATTTTAACGGTGGTGGAAATTTATGGGCAGTTACAAGTGGAAAGTCCATTGTAATCACGTGATAAAATTATCCTCTCCTTTTGTGATCTCCATTCCAAATTTGATAAATTATCACTCGCTACTCGTGAAATAGGATTGACATAGAAATCGGTATTTTTTACTCTAGGTTTCAACAACAATATGATCGAGGTGTAGCAGTATGTTTAATTTATTTCGTCAACCCTATGAGAAAGAAACGCTAAATGATTGGGCAAAGCTTTGTGTTGATGTGGCAAAAGTTGCAATTTTGGCGATTCCTGTTATGCTGTACGGAGAAAGTCCAATTCAGATAAAAATTATTAACACTATTTTGCTTTGTTCAGGTGTTTATGCTGGATTATATATGGGACGCCAATTACATAAACTAAAAGAGGAGCTTTAACATGGAATGGACATTCGGACTTGCCGTATTTGCCGCAATCATGTGTGCTGGGGCAATTTTTGTACATCATATTTCAAAATAATTTTTAATAGGGGAAAACGTTTACTTGTTTTCCCTTGATTTTCCTCTCTTTAACCCCTATATTCTGGATTAGTTTAATCATTCTTGGGGTTAGTTCATGAATTCAATTCAATATTTAGTTAATAGCCTGTTGGGCGTTTATATGTTAGTGGTGATGTTGCGGATGTGGTTGCAATATTGTAAAGCTGACTTTTATAATCCGATTTCACAAGCGGTGGTGAAATTAACGGATCCTGTGTTAAATCCGATTCGTAAAGCCTTTAAAGCCTTTAAAGCCTATAAAAATATCGATATCGCAGCGTTACTTTTTGTCTTTTTGCTCGGTTTAATTAAATATCCGTTATTGGCCATTTTAGGTGGTACATGGTCGTTTGATACGGTGGCTGCAAATGTGGGTTTATTTGCGTTGATTGGCGTATTAACGCTGTTGAAGATCTTTGGGGAAATGATTTTATACGTGATTTTTATTGGTGCGGTTTTGAGCTGGTTCCGTCGTGGTAACGATCCGCTTGCTTATTTGTTGTACCAATTAGGTGAACCCGTTCTTAGCCCAATTCGTCGTCTTTTACCGAAAACAGGCATGATCGATTTTTCACCAATGCTTTTAGCCTTTGTCTTATTTTGGTTAGACAAAGTGATGTATGATATCGTGCCGTTTGGCCTTTGGAAAATCGTGTAAAGTGCGGTATAAATTGGCGAAGTGTTTATGGCTGCAGTAGAACGAATTAACGGCGGATTACGATTACGCTTGTTGTTACAACCCAAAGCCAGTCGTGATGCGATTGTGGGTGTGCATGACGATGAATTAAAACTCAGCATTACAGCCCCTCCGATTGATGGTGCTGCTAACGCCTATTTATTAAAATATTTGAGTAAGTTGTTTAAAGTACCGAAAAGTCATATCGTATTAGAAAAAGGTGAACTCAATCGCCATAAACAGGTGTTTGTGCCAGAGCCGAAAGTCATTCCCGCAGAAATTGAGAGTTTGTTAGTCTAACAATAACTCAAACACGGCTTTTTGCGGATTGAGTTTAAATCCTTCCATTTCTAACAGATGACGTTGTTGCTGATCTTGTTCAACGGTCAGCACGTTGGCCTGTGTGAAACAGACAAATTCTTTGGCTTTTTCAATAAGTGCGGTGTAAATCTCGGTTTTTTTCGGGGTATTTTGCACAAAAATATCGGTGAGTTGCCAATAGCGTTGTAGTCTTAAAGAAGAGATGCGAGGATAAAGCTGAATAAAACCGACGGCTTGTTGCTGATCGTCAAAGGCTAAGAAAAAGATACTTTCACTAAAGCGAATACGGTTATTTAAAAAGGTATGAGTGCGTTCTGGGTTTTCCGCCATGCCGTGTGATAAACGGTATTCTTCAAATAACGGTAGTAATACCGCTAAATTCCATTGTTCAGCTTTGAAAATACGCATAATGTCTGGTTCTTAGGTGAGTGTTGATTAAAAAATAACAAACTTATACAGTAGATTTTACCTTGTAAATCAAGAATAATCATCTGTTAGATCAAAAAAACGTGAAAAAAAAGCAAAAATAGGCTGAAAATTTGCTATATTAGATAGCATCATTTTTATTAAATCAACTAGGTCATTCAAGGAGAATTTAAATGGCAGTTCGTAAACCACTCGTGATGGGTAACTGGAAATTAAACGGTAGCAAAGCCTTTACCAAAGAATTAATTGTAGGCTTGAAACAAGAACTTCAAGGCGTTGACGGTTGTGGCGTGGCTATTGCCCCACCGGTGATGTATTTGGCTGAAGCAGAAACCGCATTAGTAGGTAGTGACATTGCTTTAGGTGCGCAAAATGTCGATCTGAATAAACAAGGGGCGTTTACTGGCGATATTTCTACGGAAATGTTAAAAGACTTTGGGGCAAAATATATTATTATCGGCCACTCTGAGCGTCGTACTTATCACAAAGAAAGTGATGAATTTGTTGCGAAAAAATTTGGCGTGTTAAAAGAGGCGGGGTTAGTACCAGTGTTATGTATCGGTGAATCTGAGGCGGAAAACGAGGCGGGCAAAACCCAAGAAGTTTGTGCGAGACAAATTGATGCGGTAATCAATGCGTTAGGCGTAGAGGCCTTTAACGGTGCGGTAATTGCTTATGAGCCGATTTGGGCCATTGGCACCGGTAAATCTGCCACCCCAGCACAAGCGCAAGCGGTACATAAATTTATTCGTGATCATATTGCGGTGAAATCTCAAGCGGTAGCAGATCAAGTGATTATCCAATATGGTGGTTCTGTGAATGATGCGAATGCCGCAGAGTTATTTACTCAGCCAGATATTGATGGTGCGTTAGTAGGCGGTGCCTCATTAAAAGCCGCAGCCTTTGCCGTGATCGTCAAAGCGGCTGCGAAAGCAAAAGCGTAAGTATAATAGGTGTGATATGAGAAAGTGCGGTGAAAATGTTGGCTATTTTTCACCGCACTTTTTTCTTGTTTCTTCCTTAAAAGGATGAGCTAGATCACATTTTAACGCTATTTATATTATCAATCGCATTAATTTCCCGTTTATCATGAAAAATCAGGTAAAATGGCAAGATTAATCTTCATTTAATTTTATTAGGAGTAAATAATGACAACCCAAAAGCAACTTGCCAATGCCATCCGTTTTTTAAGTATGGATGCAGTGCAAAAAGCAAAATCAGGTCACCCTGGTGCCCCGATGGGTATGGCGGACATTGCCGAAGTATTATGGCGTGGATTTTTAAAACATAACCCAACCAATCCAAAATGGGCAGATCGTGACCGCTTTGTGTTATCTAATGGACATGGTTCGATGTTGATTTACAGTTTGTTACATTTAACAGGCTATGATCTTTCTATCGAAGATTTAAAAAATTTCCGTCAATTACATTCTAAAACTCCAGGTCACCCTGAATATGGTTATGCTCCAGGGGTAGAAACGACCACAGGTCCATTGGGTCAAGGTATCACCAATGCAGTGGGTATGGCGATTGCAGAAAAAACCTTAGCGGGTCAATTTAACCGTGTAGGTCACGATATTGTGGATCACTTTACTTATGTGTTCTTAGGTGATGGCTGTTTAATGGAAGGGGTTTCACACGAAGCCTGTTCATTAGCGGGAACCTTAGGTTTAGGTAAATTAATCGCATTCTACGATGACAATAATATTTCTATTGATGGGCACGTGGATGGTTGGTTCACCGACGATACCCAAAAACGTTTTGAGGCCTACGGTTGGCAAGTGATCCCAGCGATTGATGGTCATAATCCACAACAAATTGCCGAAGCGGTCAAACAAGCCCAAGCAGAAACTAATAAACCAACCTTAATTATCTGTAAAACCATTATCGGTTACGGCTCACCAAACAAATCTGCATCGCACGATTGCCATGGAGCGCCATTAGGTGATGAAGAAATTGCCTTAACCCGTAAAGCCCTTGAATGGGATTATGCCCCATTTGAAATCCCAGCCGATATTTATGCAGAATGGGATGCGAAAGCCAAAGGTCAAACAGCGGAAGCGGCATGGAATGAAAAATTTGCGGCTTATGCAAAAGCCTATCCAGAACTTGCAGCAGAATTTAAACGCCGTGTGAGCGGTGAATTACCAGCCAACTGGGCAGCCGAAAGCCAAGCCTTTGTGGAAAAATTACAAGCTAACCCTGCTTCTATTGCGAGCCGTAAAGCCTCACAAAATGCGATTGAAGCCTATGCACACATTTTACCAGAATTCTTAGGCGGTTCAGCAGACTTAGCTAGTTCAAACTTAACCCTATGGTCAGGTTCAAAACCGATTCGTGCAACCACCAATGTGGACGGCAACTACCTCAACTACGGTGTGCGTGAGTTCGGTATGTCGGCGATTATGAACGGTATTGCCTTACACGGTGGATTCATTCCTTATGGTGCAACATTCTTAATGTTCTTTGAATATGCTCACAATGCAGTGCGTATGGCAGCATTAATGAAACAACGTGCCTTGTTTGTTTACACCCATGACTCTATCGGTTTGGGCGAAGATGGTCCAACTCATCAACCAGTGGAACAAACAGCGGCATTACGTTTAATTCCAAACTTAGAAACATGGCGACCAGCGGATCAAGTGGAATCTGCGGTAGCGTGGAAATCTGCGGTAGAACGCAAAGAGGGTCCAAGTGCCTTAATTTTCACTCGTCAAAATCTTGCCCAACAACCACGCACAGCAGAGCAATTAGCTAATGTGGCTCGTGGTGGTTACATCTTAGTGGATTGTGGTTGTAACAACCCTGATGTGATCTTAATTGCCACAGGTTCTGAAGTGGAATTAGCCGTGAAAGCAGCGGACGTGTTGAAAGCCGAAGGCAAAAAAGTGCGTGTGGTTTCTATGCCAAGCAGCAACGTATTCGACAAACAAGACGAAGCCTATCGTGAAAGCGTATTACCAAAACACATTACCAAACGTGTAGCGATTGAAGCACAAACCGCAGACTTCTGGTACAAATATGTAGGCTTTGAAGGTCGTATTGTGGCAATGCACGGTTTCGGCGAATCTGCCCCAGCAGACCAATTATTCAAATTATTTGGTTTCACCGTGGAAAACGTGGTGGCAAAAGCGAAAGAGATTTTGTAATTTCTTCGCTGTTAATTTAGATAAAACGCCGATTATTCGGCGTTTTGTTTAATCAAGGTTAGGTATTATGAATACTCAAAGATTATTTTCTATACTTCCTATTCTGAAAAAGGAAAGACGAGCAGTTGTATTAATTCTATTAAACCTTTTCGTGTTTTTAGGGCGAGATTTAATTACAGGCTTACTCACCAAAATCAGTATTGAGAACTTGGTGCTGATGCCGAAAATTTATACTTTGCAGAATCATTCTCAGCTTATGATTCGTTATGATGATAGCTTGGTCTATTTGGTCGTCTTGTTTATTTTGTTACTGATCGATCTCTTTTATCTCCTATCGAAAACACAGTTATTTGACCATTTTCCTGATAAATATAAACTGGTGCTTATCTTATTCAATATCATTATTATCCCAATTTTTTTCTCCAGTTTGGATATCGCAAGTTCAGATATTGCATATAGTTTCATTCATACCTCAGAAACGGATATATCGAATTATAAAGCTATTGTAAAAAGTATTTATTTCATTCTGTATTTTTCTATTTTTGTCCTAGGTTTTATGCTGTATATTTTCTATAAAAACACGCTTTATGTGTTAATAAAAAACAAAAAGTTCCCGACACAAACGAGCTTTATCTCTCTCAATATGGTTCTCTTACTTAGTTTTATTGTTTTTGCTCATATCGTTAATTTAAATCAGCATTATAATAAAAAATGGCTCAGAGAATATTTTACTTTCGCTACATTTCATTCAGTGAGCGATAAATACCGAGTTTATTGTACTAACCGCAATAATCGAGAGTTATCTATTGGAGAACAGGTCTTTATTGCTGCTTATAACAGTAAAGAAGATACCTTTACTCATATTCAAGTAAAAGATGAAAATGGGGCGAAGTCTATTGATGAGGTGAATAAGCAATGTGGGCGATAAAGAAAATACGTAACTATAAAAAAATCCTTGGCTTATCTGGTTTATTTTGTTGCTTAACTGCGTATGGACAGCCAGAAAATGCAGCTCAAGAAACAGAGGTTGTTCAACAAACCGAAACAGCACAACAAATGGACATTGCACAACTTATGAAATCTGCTCAACAAGGCGATGCCCTTGCACAGCTTGATTTATGTCGAGTATATCGAGAAGGTGTAGAAGTTGAAGAAGATCCATTACAATCAGTACAATGGTGTGAGAAGGCAGCTAAACAAGGGCAGCTTGATGCACAATATGATCTGGGCGTTTCGTATTACATTGGGTACGGTGTGCCACAGGATTTTCAGCAGGCGTTTAAATGGTATGAAAAAGCCGCCAATCAAGGTTATGTTGATGCGCAAACGAATCTCGCGTTGTTGTACAACAATGGTGAAGGCATTCCCCAAGATTTTATTAAGGCATTTGAATGGAATAGCAAAGCCGCCATACAAGGAGAAAGCTTTGCTCAATTTAATTTGTCCTTGCTTTACCGCCATGGTAAAGGCGTAGAAAAAAATCTTGAGAAATCCTTTGAATGGACAAAAAAATCCGCTGAACAAGGGGATAAACTCGATGCTATTTTTAATTTGGCTCAAATGTACTTTAATGGAGAAGGCACAGAGAAAGATACGGAGGAAGCCTTTAAATGGATGACAATCGCAGCGGAACAAGGCGATGCGATTGCCCAATATAATCTAGCGGTAATGTATCACGATGGCATGGGAACGGTGCAGAACTTTTCCAAAGCCCTTGAATGGTATCAAAAATCTGCAGAGCAAGGGGATCTTTCAGCGATTAATAATCTGGCTTTAATGTATTATCGTGGTGAGGGAACCGAACCAGATTTTAGTCGAGCTTTTACGTTATTTGAAAAAGCGGCTCAGCAAGGCGAAAGTGAAGCTCAAAACAGCTTGGCGATTATGTATCATAAAGGTGAATACGTGGGAAAAGATGCCGCAAAAGCCTTTGAATGGGTTAGCAAAGCTGCGAAACAAGATCATGCTTATGCCAAGAATTTTATGGCGAGTATGTACTATCAAGGATTAGGCATAGAAAAAAACATTTCAATAGCTTTAGATATTTGGTATCACAATGATAAATTACCGATTTCTAATTTCAATCTTGCTTGCCATTTTTATAAGAACAAGGAATATGAAGATATTGAACAAGCCAAAACCTATTTTAAGCGTATAACCGAAGATAAAAACCAGATAGATTTACAAGCAGAATCCTATTACATGCTGAGTTTAATTTATAAAGATTCTCCGAATAAAGATGATTTAGAAAAAGCCAGTAATTATTTCAATTTAGCTGAAGATAGAGGGTATCAGGACATTGAAAACCCTTGTAATGACATTGAAAGAATTAATATGGTGCGTAATGAAAATGCACAAATGATTCAAGCCATTACCTCTTATGTGGAAGAAAAACCGTTACCAAATTCAGAAAGTAAGATCGAGGTCGAACAAAAATTGAATAGTCAGCGATAGTAAAAAAAGGGCAGTAGTGAAGTGCGGTGGAATTTCACCAAGTATTTTGTTTACTATGCTAGGGTTTAATAGAAAGTAAAAAAAGCCCCGATCAACTCGGGGCTTTTTCATCAAGATTAACGATTACTCATCATCCACCATATTCAACATTTCTGTCAAACTCGCAGTTGGGTCATCCGCAACCATATTGTTGAATTCCGCTTCAATTTCTGCTTCATCTGCGGCAGAGAATTTCACCACAGGTTCTTCAATTTGAATACCTGCATGGCGGTTTTTCACTCGGTTTTGGTGATACGCAAAACCGGTACCGGCTGGAATTAAGCGACCGACAATCACGTTTTCTTTCAAGCCACGTAATTCATCACGTTTACCAGCAACTGCTGCTTCCGTTAACACACGAGTGGTTTCTTGGAACGACGCTGCGGAGATGAAAGATTCCGTTGCCAAAGAGGCTTTAGTGATACCCAACAATTCACGTTGATATTCCACTAACGGTTTACCCTCTTCTTCACGTTTGCGGTTCACGATCTTAATGCGTGCCACTTCCACTTGCTCGCCCTCTAAGAATTCAGAATCGTAGGCTTTGGTGATAATGGCTTTACGCAACATTTGACGAACGATGACTTCGATGTGCTTGTCGTTGATTTTTACCCCTTGTAAGCGGTAAACTTCTTGCACTTCGTTGACGATATATTCCGTCACGGCGTGAACACCACGCAAGCGTAAAATATCGTGTGGGGTTTCTGCACCATCGGAAATTAAGTCGCCACGTTCCACCATTTCGCCCTCAAATACGTTGAGTTGACGCCATTTTGGAATCATTTCTTCGTACGCATCGGAGCCGTCTGTTGGGGTAATCAATAAGCGACGTTTGCCTTTGGTTTCTTTACCGAATGACACGATACCTGAAATTTCGGCTAAAATCGCTGGCTCTTTCGGTTTACGTGCTTCAAATAAGTCGGCTACTCGTGGAAGACCACCGGTAATATCTTTGGTTCCGACGGATTCTTGTGGAATACGTGCTAATGGATCACCGATATTGATTTCTGCACCGTCTTCAAGGTTCACAATCGCTTTACCTGGTAAGAAGTATTGTGCAGCCACATCCGTACCTGGGATTAAAATATCGTTACCTTTGGCATCCACTAATTTAATCGCTGGACGTAAGTCTTTACCGGCTGTTGCACGTTCACCCACATCTTGCACTAAGATAGAAGATAAACCGGTCAATTCATCGGTTTGGCGTGTCACGGTCAAGCCGTCCACGATATCCACGAATTTCACGAAACCCGCTACTTCAGAGATAACCGGCATGGTATGCGGATCCCAATTTGCAATGGTTTCGCCGGCTTCGACATCGCTGCCGTCTGCTTTGTTTAAAATGGTACCGTAAGGCAATTTATAATGCTCTTTGGTACGACCGAATGCGTCAATCACGGTTAATTCGGTATTACGAGAAGTTAAAACTAATTTACCCTCGTTGTTATTAACGAATTTCACGTTGGCTAAACGAATGGTACCGTTGTTTTTCACTTGAACGCTGGATTCTTTGGCTGCTGCAGATGCCGCACCACCAATATGGAACGTACGCATGGTTAACTGTGTACCTGGTTCACCGATAGATTGAGCAGCGATAACGCCCACCGCTTCACCTTGGTTAATCAAGTGACCACGTGCCAAGTCACGTCCGTAACATTTCGCACAGACACCAAAGTCGGTGTTACAGGTTACCACGGAACGTACTTTCACGGTATCCACGGAATTTTCGTCTAATACGTTACAAAGTTTTTCATCTAACAAGGTATTACGTGCAATTAATACATCGTCTGTACCTGGTTTTAAGATGTCTTCTGCGGCTACACGACCTAATACGAGTTCACGCAATGGGACTTTTTCATCACCACCCTCGATCAATGGCATCATGACGATACCCTCGTGCGTACCACAGTCGTCTTCAGTGATCACTAAGTCTTGTGCCACGTCAACTAAACGGCGAGTCAAATAACCTGAGTTTGCGGTTTTTAATGCGGTATCCGCCAAACCTTTACGTGCACCATGGGTAGAAATAAAGTATTGTAATACGTTCAAGCCTTCACGGAAGTTTGCAGTGATTGGAGTTTCGATAATCGAACCGTCTGGACGTGCCATCAAACCACGCATACCTGCTAACTGACGAATCTGAGCCGCAGAACCACGTGCCCCAGAGTCCGCCATCATAAAGATGCTATTGAACGAGGCTTGTTTTTCAGGATTACCGTCACGGTTAATCACTTCTTCCGTGGACAAGTTTTCCATCATCACTTTGGCAACACGTTCGTTGGCGGCTGCCCAAATATCGATCACTTTATTATAGCGTTCGCCAGCAGTGACTAAACCTGATTGGAATTGCTCTTGAATTTCTGCCACTTCTTCTTCTGCTGCCGAAATAATTTCGTATTTCTTCTCTGGGATCACCATATCATCGATACCGACAGATGAACCTGAGCGTGCGGCGTAAGCAAAGCCTGTGTACATAATATGGTCAGCGAATAGCACGCTTGGTTTCATACCTAAACGGCGATAGCTTTCGTTGATCAATTTTGAAATCGCTTTTTTGCCTAAGGTTTGGTTAAACAAACTAAATGGCATTCCTTTTGGTGCGATCATCCATAAAATGGCACGACCAATGGTGGTATCCACTAAGTTGGTTTGTGGTTCAAATTCACCATCCGCATTTTTGCTGTATTCGGTGATACGCACTTTGACTCGAGAATGTAATTCCGCCTGTCCTGTACGGTAGGCTTTTTCCGCTTCTCTCGGGTCTTGCAACAACATACCCTCGCCTTTGCCGTTGACTTTATCACGGGTCATATAGTACAGACCCAATACCACGTCTTGTGATGGTACGATAATCGGATCACCACTGGCAGGGGATAAAATGTTGTTGGTGGACATCATTAACGCACGAGCTTCTAATTGTGCTTCGAGTGTCAATGGTACGTGTACCGCCATTTGGTCACCATCGAAGTCCGCATTGAACGCCGCACACACTAATGGGTGCAACTGAATCGCTTTCCCTTCAATCAATAACGGTTCAAAGGCTTGAATACCCAAACGGTGCAATGTCGGCGCACGGTTTAATAAGATTGGGTGTTCACGAATCACGTCCGCTAAAATATCCCATACGATCGCATCTTCACGCTCCACCATTTTTTTGGCAGCTTTGATCGTTGACGCATAACCACGGCTTTCTAATTTCGCATAAATAAATGGACGGAACAATTCCAACGCCATTTTTTTCGGTAAACCACATTGATGTAGGTGTAAGTATGGACCTACGGTGATAACTGAACGACCTGAATAGTCAACACGTTTACCTAATAAGTTTTGACGGAAACGACCTTGTTTACCTTTGATCATATCTGCCAACGATTTCAATGGACGGCGGTTTGACCCTGTAATGGCACGACCACGGCGACCGTTATCTAATAAGGCATCGACCGATTCTTGTAACATACGTTTTTCGTTACGCACAATAATATCGGGTGCGATTAAATCTAATAAACGTTTTAAACGGTTGTTACGGTTGATCACACGGCGATAGAGATCGTTCAAGTCAGACGTGGCAAAACGACCACCGTCTAACGGCACTAACGGACGTAAATCAGGTGGTAACACTGGCAATACGGTCATCACCATCCATTCTGGTTTGTTGCCAGATTGAATAAAGGCCTCGATTAATTTCAAGCGTTTAGTGATTTTTTTGCGTTTGGTTTCGGAATTGGTTTCTTGCAATTCTTCACGCAATACTTCGCATTCATGTGGAAGATCCATTTCACGCAAAATCGCTTGAATGGCCTCTGCCCCCATTTTCGCTTCAAATTCATCTTGGAAACGATCTTCGGCTTCTAAATATTGCTCTTCGGTGAGTAATTGACCTTTTTCAAGATCCGTCATCCCCGGTTCGATCACAATGTAGCTTTCGAAATAAAGCACTCGTTCAATATCACGCAATGGCATATCTAATAATAGACCGATACGGGACGGTAGTGACTTTAAGAACCAAATATGTGCTACAGGTGAGGCTAACTCAATGTGTCCCATGCGTTCACGGCGAACTTTGGTTTGGGTCACTTCTACGCCACATTTTTCACAGATCACGCCACGGTGTTTTAAGCGTTTATATTTACCACATAAACATTCGTAATCTTTCACTGGTCCGAAAATTCTGGCACAGAAAAGACCGTCACGTTCTGGTTTGAATGTACGGTAGTTAATGGTTTCTGGTTTTTTCACTTCACCAAATGACCAAGAACGGATCATATCAGGTGAGGCTAAACCGATTTTAATCACATCAAAATCTTCTGCAGTTTTTGATTGTGCTTTTAAAAATTTAACTAAATCTTTCACAGATTTTGCTCCTATCGGAGTTAAACGTATTCAAAGTGCGGTGTAAAAATTTTGATTTTTTTAACCGCACTTTAGCGGATAATTTGCCTGTCGGCTTACTCTTCGTCTAAATCAATGTTAAGACCAAGCGAGCGAATTTCTTTCATAATCACATTGAAAGATTCTGGTGTGCCTGGTTCCATATAATGGGTGCCGCCGACGATGTTTTTATACATCTTCGTACGACCGTTCACATCATCGGATTTCACTGTCAACATTTCTTGTAAGGTGTAAGCAGCACCGTAGGCTTCTAATGCCCAGACCTCCATTTCACCGAAACGCTGACCACCGAATTGGGCTTTACCACCCAACGGTTGTTGTGTAACAAGACTATAAGAACCGGTTGAACGAGCGTGCATTTTGTCGTCAACTAAGTGGTTCAATTTGAGCATATACATGTAACCCACGGTGACAGGACGTTCAAATTTTTCCCCTGTACGACCATCGTATAAGGTAATTTGACCTGAAGTCGGCAAGCCACCTAATTGTAGTAACTCTTTGATTTCACGCTCTTCCGCACCGTCAAATACTGGTGTGGCTAATGGCATACCTTTACGTAAGTTTTCCGCTAAACGTAACACTTCTTCATCAGTAAAGGTGGTTAAATCCACTTGTTGTGAACCACCGCCAAGATCGTAGGCTTTTTGGATATAGCCACGCAATTTTTCCACGTCTTGTTTTTGTTTCAACATGGCATTGATTTGGTCACCAATCCCTTTGGCCGCTAAACCTAAGTGAGTTTCCAAAATCTGACCGATGTTCATACGAGATGGTACGCCCAATGGGTTCAACACGATTTCCACAGGTTGACCGTTTTCATCGTACGGCATATCTTCCACAGGGTTAATTTTTGAAATAACCCCTTTGTTACCGTGACGACCCGCCATTTTATCACCTGGTTGGATATGGCGTTTCACCGCAAGATAGACTTTCACTACTTTTAACACGCCTGGGGCTAAATCATCACCTTGAATGATTTTGCCACGTTTCACTTCAAGTTTGTGTTCAAAGTCTTTGCGTAATTCTTCATATTGTTCAGCAAGTTGTTCTAATTGGTTTTGTTTCGCTTCATCGCTCAAGGTTTGTTCTAACCATTTCGCACGATCCATTTTATCCAATTCTTTTTCGCTTACACCACCGTCAATTAATAGGTTACGCACACGAGAGAACAAGCCTGCTTCTAAAATTTCCAACTCTTCCACAAGGTCTTTTTTCGCTTGTTTGAGTTGCATTTCTTCGATTTCTAAGGCACGTTTGTCTTTCTCTACACCGTCACGGGTAAAGACTTGCACGTCAATAATCGTACCTGATGTGCCATTTGGTACACGAAGTGAGCTATCTTTCACATCAGATGCTTTTTCACCGAAAATCGCACGCAATAATTTTTCTTCTGGGGTTAATTGAGTTTCACCTTTTGGTGTCACTTTACCGACCAGAATATCGCCGCCTTTCACTTCCGCACCGACATACACAATACCTGATTCATCCAGTTTGCTTAACGCCGCTTCACCCACATTTGGAATATCAGCGGTGATTTCTTCCGAACCGAGTTTGGTATCACGTGCCACACAAGATAATTCTTGAATGTGAATGGTGGTAAAACGATCTTGTTGCACCACACGTTCAGACACTAACATTGAGTCTTCAAAGTTATAACCGTTCCAAGGCATAAATGCTACACGGATATTTTGACCTAACGCCAATTCACCTAAGTCGGTTGATGGACCATCGGCTAAGATTTCACCACGCCCCACTGGTTCACCTAAATTCACACAAGGAATTTGGTTGATACAAGTGTTTTGGTTAGAACGGGTGTATTTAATTAAGTTATAAATATCAATCCCTGCTTCACCTGGAATGGTTTCATCTTCGTTGACTTTCACCACGATACGAGAGGCGTCCACATATTGGATTGTCCCACCACGTTTCGCTACCACAGCCACACCAGAGTCAAGGGCGATTGGTTTTTCCATCCCTGTACCGACTAATGGTTTATCGGAACGTAAGGTTGGAACAGCTTGACGTTGCATGTTCGCACCCATTAAGGCACGGTTCGCATCGTCGTGTTCCAAGAATGGAATTAACGCTGCCGCCACTGACACCACTTGCTGGGTGGAAACGTCCATATAATGAATGTCTTCTGGGCGATATAACCCTGATTCACCGTGTTCACCACGTGCCGTAACAAAGGCATCGGTAAAGCGGAAGTTTTCATCAAGATTGGAGTTCGCCTGTGCGATGACATATTTACCTTCTTCAATGGCAGATAAATATTCGATTTCTTCGGTCACTTGACCATCGACTACTTTACGATACGGGGTTTCTAAGAAACCGTAGTCATTCGTCCGTGCATACACGGAAAGTGAGTTAATCAAACCGATATTCGGACCTTCAGGGGTTTCGATTGGACACACACGACCATAGTGGGTGGTGTGTACATCACGCACTTCAAAGCCTGCACGTTCACGGGTTAAACCACCTGGTCCTAAAGCAGAAATACGGCGTTTATGGGTCACTTCCGACAATGGGTTGTTTTGATCCATAAATTGCGATAATTGTGATGAACCAAAGAATTCTTTCACGGCGGCGGAAATTGGTTTGGCATTAATTAAATCTTGTGGTGTGACCGCATCTAAATCGCCTAAAGATAAACGCTCACGCACGGCACGTTCCACACGCACTAAACCAATACGGAATTGGTTTTCTGCCATTTCACCTACAGAACGAATACGACGGTTACCCAAGTGGTCAATATCATCCACTTCGCCACGACCGTTACGAATGTCGATGAGTTTTTTCATCACATTCACAATGTCTTCTTTGCTTAATACGCCACTACCGTGTTCTTCTTCAATGCCTAATGAACGGTTGAATTTCATCCGACCCACAGCCGATAAATCATAACGATCTTGTGAGAAGAATAAGTTATCAAATAAACCTTCTGCCGCTTCTTTTGTTGGCGGTTCACCTGGACGCATCATACGGTAGATTTCCACTAACGCACTTAAACGGTCATAAGATGGATCCACGCGTAAGGTTTCAGAAATATATGGACCAAAGTCTAAGTCATTGGTAAATAAGGTTTCAATGGTGGTGTAACCTGCTTGAGCTAATTTCGCTAATAGCTCTAACGACAATTCCATATTAGCAGGGCAAATAATTTCACCACTTTCCAAATCTACATAATCTTTGGCTGCCACTTTACCGATAATATATTCAGTTGGCACTTCCACTTTATCAATATTGTCTTTTTCTAAAGCACGAATATGGCGAGCCGTAATGCGACGACCCCGTTCTACATAGACTTTGCCATTAGCTTCAATATCAAAGCTGGCGGTTTCGCCACGTAAACGGTCTGGCACTAATGCCATTAATAATTTATTATCTTGAATTTCAAATACGACTTTTTCGAAGAACAAATCTAAGATTTCTTCGGTCGTATAGTGTAAGGCACGCAAAATGATCGTTGCCGGTAATTTACGACGACGGTCAATACGAGCGAATAAGTTATCTTTCGGATCGAATTCAAAGTCTAACCAAGAACCACGGTAAGGAATAATACGTGCGTTATACAGCACTTTACCTGATGAGTGGGTTTTTCCTTTGTCAGAATCAAAGAATACGCCTGGACTGCGGTGTAATTGTGACACGATAACACGTTCTGTGCCGTTGATCACAAAGGTACCGTTTTCCGTCATCAATGGGATTTCACCCATGTAAACATCTTGTTCTTTAATATCTTTGATCGTACCCGGTGCGGCGTCACGGTCATAGCTGATTAAACGCAATTTAACACGTAATGGTGCGGAGAATGTGGTACCACGAATTTGACATTCACGCACGTCAAATACCGGTTCGCCTAGTTTATAGCTCACATATTGTAATTCTGTGGCACCGTTGTTGCTCACAATCGGGAATACAGAACGAAATGCGGCTTCTAAGCCTTGTTGTCCCTCTGGATCGCTTTGGATAAATTTATCAAAAGAATCTAACTGGATGGTTAATAAATAAGGTACATTTAAAACTTGCGGACGTTTGCCGAAGTTTTTACGAATACGTTTTTTCTCGGTATAGGAGTAAACCATTGGGGTTCCTCTGTAATTTTTTAGTGTGACCGAATTGCAACAGTTTAAAAGTGCGGTGAAAAAATAAAAATTTTTACCGACCTGTTACAATGAGTTGAATCCGTTTGTTAGATACCGCACTCTGAACCTTACTTCTGATGAGCGGATTGTCATTAAGCTAACAGCTTGATTTAACTTAATTTATCGACAATGAAACGGTGGTTTTATTTATGCTATCTTGATAGCACAAAATGGCTGACGGAATACCGTCAGCCACTTTCCCAGAAAATCTGGTTTCCGAAGTGGAAAAAGTGTCAATCAAAATTATTTGATATCGACTTTCGCACCCGCTTCTTCTAATTCTTTTTTCAATGCTTCAGCTTCTGCTTTAGAGATGCCTTCTTTTAAGTTAGCTGGTGCAGATTCAACTAAGTCTTTCGCTTCTTTCAAGCCTAAACCTGTTGCACCACGTACTGCTTTGATCACAGCAACTTTGTTTGCACCCACTTCAGCAAGAACTACGTCGAATTCTGTTTTTTCTTCTGCTGCTGCACCTGCTGCACCTGCGGCTGGAGCGGCTGCAGCTACTGCTGCTGAAACACCGAATTTTTCTTCCATCGCTGCGATTAATTCAACGATTTCTGATACTGATTTTGAAGCAATCGCTTCGATTAGTTGTTCGTTAGTTAATGACATAACAATCAATTCCTAAAGTAAATAAGTTGATAAACGATTTAAGAAGTGCTTTTAAAATTAAGCGGCTTCTTGTAATTTGTCGCGTAATGCTGCAAAAGTGCGAACAAGTTTGCCTGCCGCAGCTTCTTTCATTGTACCCATTAAACGTGCAATCGCTTCTTCGTAAGTTGGTAATGTTGCCAAGAAATTAACATCTTGGATTTTACCTTCAAAGGCGGCACCTTTAACTTCAAACTCTTTGTTTGCTTTCGCAAATTCAGCAAATAAACGTGCTGCTGCACCTGGATGCTCATTTGAAAATGCAATCAGAGTTGGACCAGTAAACGCATCTTTTAAACATTCGAATTCTGTCCCTTCAACGGCACGGCGTAATAAAGTATTACGAACCACACGCATTGAAACGCCAGCTTCACGAGCTGTTTTACGTAACTCAGTCATTTTATCCACAGTCACACCACGGCTGTCCGCGATCACTGCTGATAGGGCACCTTTGGCTGCTTCATTTACTTCAGCAACAATTGCTTGTTTGTCTTGAAGATTTAATGCCATTGGCTTTTAGCTCCTGAATACACTCCGATTTCTCGGAATTAAACTCCCTAATAAACTATTTCAATATAGCCACTAGGACGACTTCGGTGTACAGAAGCAGAAAATTCTTTTTCTGTTCACCATCTACGTTGGATATTAAGGTGACCAATTTTACGCCACCACCGACGGTCTTGGATGGGGCTTGAATAGGCAAGCACCATCAATTATTTTGCTATAAATAGCAAAATTAGGTCGGTTATTATAGACGACTTTTTCCTATTGGTAAAGCCATTTCTATAAAAAAGTGCGGTAAAAAAACCGCACTTTTTTCAAACCGCATAATCAATTAAAGTGAAGACTGATCAACAGCTACACCTGCACCCATTGTGGTAGACAGGCTGACTTTCTTGATAAAGATACCTTTTGCACTGGTTGGTTTTGCTTTCGTTAAAGCCGCCAACAAGGCTTGTAGGTTTTCTTTTAATTGTTCTGGCGCAAAGTCTGCTTTACCGATAGTAGAATGGATAATACCATTTTTATCATTACGGTAACGAACCTGACCAGATTTCGCATTTTTCACGGCTTCAGCAACGTTTGGTGTCACAGTACCCACTTTCGGGTTTGGCATTAAGCCACGTGGACCTAATACTTGACCTAATTGACCCACAACACGCATTGCATCTGGAGAGGCGATAACCACGTCGAAGTTCATTTCGCCTTTTTTCACTTGCTCAGCAAGATCTTCCATGCCGACTAAGTCTGCACCTGCCGCTTTCGCTGCGTCTGCATTAGCACCTTGAGTAAATACAGCAACACGTACTTCACGACCTGTACCATGTGGTAACACAGTGGCACCACGTACGTTTTGGTCTGATTTACGAGGATCAATACCTAAGTTTACTGCCACATCAACGCTTTCTTTGAATTTAGCGGTTGCAAATTGTTTTAACACTGCAATGGCTTCGTTGATTTCATACGCTTTAGTAGAATCTACGCCAGCTTTGATTGCTTTCATTTTTTTCGTCAATTTAGCCATCGTATTATTCCTCCACCACTAAGCCCATTGAACGAGCAGTACCAGCGATTGATTTCATTTTCGTTTCAATAGTCGCACCCGTCATATCTGCTGCTTTGGTTTCAGCGATTTGACGCACTTGTTCTAAAGTGACTTTACCCACTTTATCTTTGTTCGGTTTACCTGAACCAGATTTGATACCGGCTGCTTTTTTCAATAATACGGCAGCTGGTGGGGTTTTAGTAATGAACGTGAATGAACGGTCTGCATATACCGTGATAACCACTGGAATTGGTAAACCTTTTTCTAAGCTCTCAGTACGAGCGTTGAATGCTTTACAGAATTCCATGATGTTCACACCTTGTTGACCTAATGCAGGACCAACTGGTGGTGATGGGTTAGCCATACCCGCTGCAACTTGCAACTTAACGTATGCTTGGACTTTTTTTGCCATTTTTAAGTTTCCTTATATTTGGGTGATAACGCCGCCAGACTTTACTTAAGCAGCTCCCCTGTTTATTTCCTTGCGAATGCAAGATTTCTATTTACCCCCACACAAGGCGAGGACGTTAAAAGGGCTGTATTTTAATCAAATTTTAGGGCGTATGCAATACGCCCCGACTATTTTTTATCAAATACAATCCATTAATGGGCTTTTTCTACTTGGCCAAATTCCAACTCAACTGGTGTTGCACGACCAAAGATAGAAACAGAGACTTTAACCCGACCTTTTTCGTAATCCACTTCTTCCACGGTACCATTAAAGTCAGCAAAAGGTCCTTCGGTAACACGGACTTCCTCGCCTGGCATAAAGGTATTTTTCGGACGTGGTTTATCGGCATTTTGTTCCACACGATTTAAAATTAAATCCGCTTCACGTTGACTAATTGGTAACGGTTTATCGGCAGTTCCACCAATAAAGCCTAATACTCTCGGCACGCTACGTACCAACTGCCAAGTATAATCATTCATTTCCATTTGGACGAGCACGTAGCCTGGGAAAAATTTACGTTCGCTTTTACGACGTTTACCTGCGACATTTTCGATCACTTCTTCGGTCGGCACCAGCACTTCACCAAACTGATCTTCCATGTGGTTTAATTTAATATATTCACGTAATGTTGTCGCTACTCGCCCCTCAAAACCAGAGAAAGCCTGTAATACATACCAGCGTTTTTTTGCTGTTGTTGTTTCTGTCATAGGATTAGAATCTCAAATTGGTTAAGAAATCAAGGACGCTAATAATAATGCTGTCAAACGCCCATAAAATTAAGGAAACTGCCACGGTTACACCGGCCACAATCAATGTAGTTTGTGTTGCCTCTGAACGAGTTGGCCACACCACTCGACGCATTTCGACACGAGCGTCGCTAAAGAAAGAAAGTGCTTTCGCCCCTTGATTCGTGATCGCTGCCAAGCCTAAAGCAATGGCAATTAACACCACAATACCCACTACTCGAACAGCTGTTGAATATTGATCGACAAAATAAACATTCCCCACCGCCGCAACAATAATCACAACGATAGCTAATAACCACAATAAACGGTTTAAACCAACGGATTTTTGCCCTGCTGTTTGCTCAGGTGCATTTTTCTTTTTCTCAGTGACAAGAGCCATAAATTAACCTATCAATAAAATTATAAAATTCGGGACATTTTTAAGAACGTGGAATTGTAGCACTTTCTTTGATATTTTCATATCAAATTTTTAATTGTCCCCGAATTTTCTGTATTTTGCACCGCAGTTGTGTTAAGCCGGAATATTCGCTAACACCGCTGTTAACACTTTCCAATAAGTTTGCACTGCTGGAATATGCACTTTCTCATCTGGCGAGTGAGCATTACGAATCGTCGGCCCAAAAGATACAATTTCCATATGCGGATACACTTGTTTAATCAAACCACATTCTAATCCGGCATGAATCACTTTGATTTCCGCAGGATGTCCTAGCACGTCGGCATAATGTTTTTCGGTTAAACGCAAAATATCGGTATCAGGGTGCGGTTGCCAACCGGGATAATTGCCTGAGAATTTCACGCTAGCACCACATAATGCGGTGATCGAATGCAATAAATTTTCACTGTATTGTTTACCACTTTCGACCAAAGAACGCATTAATACCAAACCAGTGACCGCTTGTTCTTCGGTGGTTAACACGCCAATACTGCTTGAGGTTTCCACCACGCCTGCCACCACATCACTGTGACGAATCACACCATTAGGTAACGCATTTAATAAATGCACAGCGTTATGGGTGGATAGCTGATTAAAGGCTGTTTTTTCGTTCTCCACCGCTTGTAAACTGATGACTGCATTCGGTTCCGCCATCGCCAATTCCTGTTGTAAAAAATCTTGGAAATTTTGCACCGCAGTTTGTAGTGCCGTTTCATCATTCAGACACAAGGTCGCACTGGCCTCACGTGGAATTGCATTACGCACCGAACCACCACGGATTTCCGCTAAAGCAAAGGAAAAGGCTTGTGTTTGTTGTACATTGGCTAAAAAACGAGCCAATAATTTAATCGCATTAACACGGTTGGTATGAATATCACAACCTGAATGACCACCACGTAACCCTTTTAATAACACTCGATAGGTTTTAGTAAATGGATTTTGCTCACGTTCAACAGGTAAGGTGATTTTGGCATCTTCACCACCCGCACAACCAATATAAATCTCGCCCACTTCTTCCGTGTCGGTATTAATCATCAAACTGGATTGCAACCAGTTGGCTTTTAAATGATGTGCCCCATCCATACCGGCCTCTTCGGTCATGGTGCATAATACTTCTAATTCAGGGTGAGCCACATCTTCACTGTCTAACACCGCCAACGCAGAGGCTAAGCCAATACCATTATCTGCCCCCAAGGTTGTCCCTGTGGCCGTCACCCATTCGCCATCAATATAAGGTAAAATTGGATCGGTTAAGAAATCATGAGTCGTGCCTTCATTGGCTTGTGGCACCATATCTAAGTGTGCTTGCAACGCCACTTTTTGACGATTTTCCATGCCTTTGCTAGCCGGTTTACGAATTAAAATATTGCCAATCTGATCACGCTCAACAAATAACCCTTTTTCTTTCGCCCAATTTACAATAAATTCTGCCACTTTTTCTTCATGATGTGACGGACGTGGGATCGCACACAAGCGATCAAACCATTGCCATAATAACGTTGGTTGTAATGTTTGAATCTCTGACATAATAAATTCTCCTTAAAAAACCTGTTAATTATGGATCAATTTCCGATTTAGTACAAATATTCCTGATATTTCTATTATTTTTCATAAAAAGTGCGGTGCAAAAAACAAAATTTCTGGCATTCACCTTATGGAAAATGGTATCCTTACGCAATTTTTAAATTTCTCTCAAATCAAGTTAAGGGTAAAATTATGAGTGAAAAGTATATTGTCACTTGGGATATGTTCCAAATGCACGCACGCAAATTAGCCGAGCGTTTATTACCAGCCACACAATGGAAAGGCATTATTTCCGTCAGCCGTGGCGGTTTGTTTCCTGCTGCTGTATTAGCACGTGAGTTGGGGCTACGTCACGTTGAAACCGTGTGTATTTCAAGCTACGATCATGATCAACAAGGTGAATTAAAAGTCTTACATGCTGCTCAAACCGACGGCGAAGGCTTTATCGTGGTGGACGATTTAGTGGATACCGGCAACACCGCACGTGAAATTCGCAAAATGTATCCAAAAGCTAAATTTGTGACCGTTTTTGCTAAACCTGCTGGTGCCCCATTAGTTGATGATTACGTAGTCGATATTCCACAAAATACGTGGATTGAACAGCCATGGGATTTAGGTTTAGGCTTTGTGCCACCGATTGTGCGTAAATAATGACATAAAATATTTGTAGGGGCGGATCGGTGTATCCGCCCTTGTAACAAGCAAACTCGCTATATGATTGACTATATAAAACTCTCACCCTCGGAAATTAACGCCATTATTTTAAGCCTAAAAGTCGCCTTTTGGGCGAATATCTGGGCCTTGCCATTCGCTATCGCTATTGCATGGTTACTGGCTCGCAAACAATTCTGGGGCAAATCTTTACTGAACGGCATTGTGCATTTACCACTTGTGTTACCACCTGTGGTTATCGGTTACTTACTATTGATTTCCATGGGACGCAATGGCTTTATTGGTAAATATATTTCGCAATGGTTTGGCTTTACCTTTGGCTTTAGCCTTAACGGTGCAATTTTGGCCTCCGCCGTAGTGGCATTTCCCTTAGTGGTACGCTCTATCCGTTTAGCCATTGAAAGCATTGATATGCGTCTTGAACAAGCCGCCCTGACACTCGGATCTTCCCCATGGCGAACCTTTTACACCATCACCTTACCTTTAGCTTTCCCTGGTATTTTGGCAGGCATGATTTTAGGCTTTGCTCGTTCCCTTGGTGAATTTGGGGCAACCATTACCTTTGTGTCGAACATTCCCAATGTTACGCAAACCATACCGCTCGCCATGTATTCCTTTATTGAAACCCCGAACGCCGAGGGAGCTGCGGCTCGCCTTTGTTTAATTTCCATTATTATTGCGTTACTCTCGCTGATTATTTCCGAATGGCTCGCCAAACGAACACAACAAAAATTGGGGCAATCTGATGTTAGAAATTAATGTAACTAAACGCTTAGGCAATTTTGAATTACAACTTAACGCCCAAATTCCAAGCCAAAATGTCACCGCACTTTTTGGCTTGTCAGGTTCGGGTAAATCCAGTGTAATTAATTTAATCAGTGGCTTAATCCACCCCGATCAAGGCCACATCAAGTTAGACGATAAAATATTAGTCGATACCGCAAAAGGGATTTGTCTGCCCCCGAATAAACGCCACATGGGCTATGTATTCCAAGACGGACGCTTATTTCCCCATTATTCCGTCAAAGGCAATTTACGCTATGCCATGCAAGCCAAAAGCGGAAAAAGTGCGGTGGAATTTGACCGAATTGTGCAACTCCTCGGTATTGAACATTTACTCAATCGTTACCCCATCAGCCTATCTGGTGGGGAAAAACAAAGAGTCGCTATTGGGCGAGCCTTATTAAGTCAACCTGAAATGTTGCTGATGGACGAACCCTTATCCGCCCTAGATTTACCGCGTAAACAAGAGCTATTAAGCTATTTAGAAAATCTCGCTCAACAAATTGCGATTCCAATTTTGTATGTCACGCATAGCGTTGATGAACTCACGACCTTGGCAGAGCAAGTGATTTTGATGGAAAATGGTAAGATAATTGCGTTTGATAGGGTGGATAATGTAGTCAATTCACCTTTATTTGAGAAATGGAAAGGATAAAAAACACCGCACTTTTACCACATCTGACCTTAGTGAGATCAATATTAAGGACTGATAACGATAACATCGGCCTCAGTCCTTTTTATGTTAACTAATCACATTGTCCGCATTGACTTCGCCATTTTCTCCGATAAAACGCACTTCTGGCGAAAGATACACATCAAATTTAGCGGCCACGGCTTGTCGAATATGATGGGCTAATTCCACCACATCTGAACTGGTGGCGTTCCCCGTATTCACTAACACCAAGGCTTGTTGTTGATGTACCATGGCGCCGCCGATTTGATAACCTTTTAACCCCGCTTGATCGATCAACCAACCCGCCGCTAATTTCACAAAACCATCGGCTTGCGGATAATGAGGAATGGTAGGGTATTCTGCTTGTAAATCTTGGAACTGACGTGCCGTCACCACAGGGTTTTTAAAGAAACTGCCAGCGTTACCCGTTTGTTTTGGGTCGGGTAACTTGGCTTGACGCACCGCACACACTTCGTCAAAAATCTGTTGTGCCGTTACTGTTTTCACATCAAGATTGGCTAAAGAACCATATTTCAAGACAGGTTGCCAGTTTTTCGCCAATTTTAATCCCACAGCCACCACTACAAAACCCTTGGCATATTGTTGTTTAAAGACGGAATGACGATAGCCAAAGCCACAGTCTGCAACGCTTAAACGAAATACCTGATTTTGCGCCAAGTCCAACACGTCGACATAATCGCACACATCTTTAAATTCCACACCATAGGCGCCGATATTCTGCACCGGTGCCGAACCCGCACAGCCTGGAATTAAGGCTAAATTTTCTAGCCCTTGAATCCCTTGTTGTAACGACCACTGCACCAATTTGTGCCAATTTTCCCCACCCGCAACGTGTAAATAATGAAAGTCATTATCCTGTTTATGTTCAATGCCTGTTAACCGATTGACTAACAGGGTGCCGTTAAAATCTTGCACAAATAGCACATTGCTGCCTTCGCCTAATAACAAGACGGGCTGATTTTCCGCTTTTGCCGCTGTCCAAGCGGGTGAAAATTGCTCAAGTGCGGTGATTTCTACAATACTTTTTGCCTGTGCGTCAATAGCAAAGGTATGATAATGACGTAAACTTGGCATTAGGCAGGTAATCCTTGTTGTTTAAGCACCGATTGCACGCCGGCATTTTGCCCAACACGTTGATAATGTGCGGTCACATGGCGTAAATGGCTGTAATCCAAACCAATGACTTGGCACCAGCGTAACGTAATATAAAAATACACGTCCGCTACGGAAATCTGTTCGCCAAAGTACTGATGTTGGCTCAAATAATCGTCCGCAATGGCATATAAACGCAATAATCTTTCCGCCAATTCTTGACGATATTGTTTCACTAAGTCCTCATTCTCTTTCAAGTAGACTGGCACATTAAAAATGCGACTAAAGAGAGGGTGAATATCTGCATTACAAAAGGCTAACCATTTGGTGGCTTTGGCTTTATCTTGCACCGTTTTACTGCCGAAAATTTTGGCCTCGGGATGTAAATTATCCAAGTAGGTTAAAATAGCCACATTTTGTGACAAGGCAAAATCACCGTCCACCAATAACGGCACTGAACCCTGTGGATTTAAGGCTAAATAATCCGCTTGTTTAATGGCCTCTCGGCTGACTTCAATAGCTTGATAAGGTTGACCAATCCATTCCAATGCAATATGTGGCACCGTAGAACAAGATCCTTTTAAATAATATAATTTCATCTTCATACTCCTTTTTATCTTTCTGTTAAGGCAATAAGGTTTCCAACTGCCATAAATTTTCATAGCTTTCACGCTGACGAATGACATGCACTTGCGAACCGTCTACTAACACTTCCGCCGTGCGTGGGCGAGAATTATAGTTAGAACTCATGGTTGCCCCATAAGCACCAGCAGAACGTTGTACCAAATAATCGCCCTCAGCTACCGCCAATTCACGTTGTTTACCCAGAAAATCCGAGGTTTCACACACCGGCCCCACCACATCATACAGGGCTTTTTCACGTCCTAAAGAACGATCCGCCTCAATAATAGCCATATAGGCTTGATACAAGGCGGGACGAATCATATCGTTCATGCCGGCGTCTACAATGGCAAAGTTTCGGCTTTCATTGGTTTTAATATATTCCACCTTGGTCACCAAAATCCCCGCATTGGCCGTAATTGCACGCCCCGGTTCTAACACAATCTCTAAATTTAGTCCTTGCAATTTTTCTAACAACGCCTTGGCATATTCGCTTGGATGGGGTGGAGTTTCGTCTGTGTAAGGCACACCTAAACCGCCGCCTAAATCCAAATGTTTCAACTGAATACCATCTTGTTTTAACTGTTCGATTAACACAATCAACCGATCTGCCGCATCTAAAAAGGGTTGTAATTCAGTGAGTTGTGACCCAATATGGCAATCCATGCCGACAATTTCAATATGATCTAATTGACGGGCTTGACGATACACATCACGAGCCTGTTCCACACTCACGCCAAATTTATTTTCTTTTAATCCCGTGGAAATATAAGGGTGCGTATGGGCATCTACATCGGGATTGACCCGCAAGGAAATCGGGGCGATTTTGCCTAACTTTTTCGCTACCTCATTAATGCGATACAATTCTGGTACACTTTCCACATTAAAGCAACGAATCCCCACCTGCAACGCTCGCTCAATTTCCACCGCCGTTTTTGCCACGCCCGAAAACACCACTTTAGACGGCTCACCGCCTGCTTTCAACACCCGTTCCAGTTCCCCTTGCGACACAATATCAAAACCTGAACCGAGTCTTGCCATGGTTTGTAACACTGCAATATTGGAATTGGCTTTCACCGCAAAACAAATTAAATGGGGATGCTCACCAAATGCTTTATCAAAAGCGTGCCAATGGCGTTCCAAGGTCGCTTTAGAATACACATAAAGCGGCGTACCAAACTGCTCTGCCAAAGCGGTCACAGCAAGATCTTCCGCAAAAAGGCGATCGTTTTTATATTGGAAATAATCCATCTCAGTATCCTATTTTTGTTGAGCTTGTTGGGTATTGTCTTGTGGATAATATAACGGCCCTTTTACGCCACAGCCGACAAGACTGGCACAAAGTGCGGTGAAAATAATAAGAGAAATGTGTTTTTTCATGATGATTATCCGTCCGTATATAAGAACTTGATTAATAATTATTTTTTATCAGACGAGTTAAACGTCTTTGTTGTTTTGGAGAAAGATGAATGAACTGATTGCAAGAAAAATATTTTTCTTTCAATAGTTGAATAAAATTGACTTCTCGAGAGGTTCTCCCTGTATTAATATTGGAAAAACGCCCATAATTGAAAGAAAGAATATAAGCGATATTATTATTTACAATACACTGCAAAGAAGTAAAACTATTGATTTCAATAGAAAAAGGCGATTTTACTGGTTCAAAATTGTCTAACACGGTTTCCACATATAATAAAGCCTCATCGGAAAGCAACGCCATAAATTCATTGATTTTTGAACCTTTAAGCGTACGCCACTTCACTATAAAATACCTCATCAATGGCTTTTTTATTTTCTAAATATTCTGCTCGTTCAACCCGTTTTGCCTTAATTTGTGCGAGCGTTATCTCTTCAAAGTCATCATTATCTATGCCCTCTTGCCACAATTCGGTGAGATAGCGTTCTTGTTCTTTGTTCAATTCCATACAGCCTCCCGTCAATTTCTGAAAAGTGTATCATAATTCCGATGATTTGAAAGTGAAATTGATCGACAATTTTGTGATCTCCATTCCAATTTTCACACATTCCTGATGACTCACGCCAACTAAATCAATATTTCCTCTATCCTTACTCGCTGAAACTCTCTATAATTTACCCTAACGATTTTACTGAGAGAACAAAAATGAACCTAGTTGAATTTCATCAAAATATTGAACAAGTGTGGGATCATATTGAAGAACAATGTGATGAGCAAGATGTGGACGTAGATTTTGAACGCCAAGGCTCTGTGTTTACCATGACCTTTGGCAATCGTACGCAAATTGTGATTAATAAACAAGAATCCATGTTGGAGCTTTGGTTAGCCAGCCGTTTAGGCGGGTTGCATTTTGCATGGAAAGATAACGATTGGATTAACCATGACGGCAAACGTTTTTACGATTGTTTAAGTGAGGCCTGTGCGGCGCATGGTGAAGAAGTGAGCTTTGCTTAATGACCTTGTCTGGCGAAATTGAACAAAAAAGTACGGTGCAAAAAATGCAAGATTTTTCCACCGCAGTTTCTGAGCCATTACAGACTGATCCTTTACAAATGTTAAAGGACGTGTTCGGCTATCAATCTTTCCGTACAGGACAGGAAGAGGTCATTCAATCCGCTTTACGTGGACAAGACAGCCTTGTAGTGATGGCTACGGGCAACGGGAAATCCCTGTGTTATCAAATTCCTGCCTTGTGTTTTTCGGGGCTAACCTTGGTCATTTCGCCCTTGATTTCATTGATGAAAGATCAGGTGGATCAACTGTTAGCCAACGGCATTTCTGCAGATTATCTCAACTCCACGCAAACTTACGAACAACAGCAACAGGTGCAAAATAAAGCCATTTCGGGTGAACTGAAATTGCTTTATCTTTCCCCTGAAAAGGTGATGACCAACAGTTTTTTTGCCTTTATTTCCCATTGCAAAGTGAGCTTTATTGCCATTGATGAGGCACATTGTATTTCCCAGTGGGGACATGATTTTCGCCCTGAATATCAACAACTTGGCGGTTTAAAAAACACCTTTCCTGATGTGCCAGTGATGGCGTTGACCGCCACTGCCGACAGCACCACTAGACAGGATATTTGGCAAAATCTCCGCTTAAATTCACCGCACTTATATATCGGCAGTTTTGACCGCCCGAATATTCGTTATACCTTGGTAGAAAAATTTAAGCCCATGGAGCAACTCTGTCAGTTTGTGGTGGCACAAAAAGGCAAAAGTGGCATTGTGTATTGCAACAGCCGTAATAAATCGGAAAAAGTCGCCGAAGCCTTGCAAAAACGGGGCGTGTCGGCGGCGTTTTATCATGCAGGCATGGAATTTGCCGAGCGGGAACGGGTGCAGAGAGCATTTCAACGGGACAATATTCAAGTGGTGGTCGCGACCATTGCTTTTGGCATGGGGATCAACAAATCTAACGTGCGATTTGTGGCACATTTTGATCTTTCTCGCAGCATTGAGGCCTATTATCAAGAAACAGGGCGTGCAGGACGAGATGATTTGCCTGCGGAGGCCGTGCTGTTTTACGAGCCTGCGGATTACGGTTGGTTGCATAAAATGCTTATGGAAGAACCCGAAACGCCACAGCGAGAGATCAAACAACATAAGCTAGAGGCCATTGGTGAATTTGCCGAAAGTCAAACTTGTCGCCGTTTGGTGTTGTTGAATTATTTCGGCGAAAATCGTCAAACGCCATGTAAAAACTGCGATATTTGCCTCGATCCGCCAAAAAAATACGATGGCTTAATTGATGCACAAAAAATTCTCTCCACCATTTACCGCACGGGGCAACGTTTTGGTATGCAATATGTGATAGCGGTCATGCGTGGCATGAACAACCAAAAAATCCGTGATCACCGACATGAACAATTAAGTGTATACGGTATCGGTAAGGACAAAAGCAAAGAATATTGGCAATCGGTGATCCGCCAATTAATTCATCTCGGCTTTATTCACCAAGTCATGAACGATGTGGGTGTGCAACTGCAGCTTACCGAAAGTGCCAGACCTATTTTGCGTGGTGAAGTGCCATTAGCATTGGCGACCCCAAGACTATCTGCTATTGCCACGGTGGCAGCACCACAACGCCACGCCGTGAGCCATTACGACAAGGATCTCTTCGCACGATTACGTTTCTTACGTAAACAAATTGCTGACCGAGAAAATATTCCGCCTTATATTGTATTTAGCGATGCCACCTTACAAGAAATGTCACTCTATTTACCGACCAGTAAAGTGGAAATGTTACAAATTAATGGGGTCGGAGCGATTAAATGGGAACGATTTGCCCAGCCGTTTATGGCGATTATTCAAGAACATAAAACCTTATTAGAGAAAAATTAGCATAAAAAAAACCGCACTTTGAAAGTGCGGTTCATTTTTTCTAAATTTTTCAGCTTAAATTAAGCGAAATATTTCTCTAAATCGTCGCTGCCACCGATATATTCACCACCGATGAAGACTTGTGGAACAGAAGTTTTGCCAGTGATAGCACGAACAGAGATAGTTGACGCATCACGACCTAATACGATTTCTTCAAATGTGTAACCTTTCACTTTTAATAAACCTTTGGCTTTTGCACAGAATGGGCAACCTGGTTTAGTGAATACGGTGACGGATGGTTTGGCTTCCCATTTTGGATTTAAGTATTTGATCATAGTGTCTGCATCAGATACTTTGAACGGGTCGCCTGGTTCGTTTGGTTCAGAGAAGATTTTCTCTACTACGCCGTTGCGGATTAACGCAGAATAACGCCATGAACGTTTGCCGAAACCTAAGTCATCTTTGTCAACAAGCATACCCATGCCTGCTGCAAATTCACCGTTACCATCTGGAATGACAGTCACGTTTTCAGATTCTTGGTCTGCTTTCCATGCGTTCATCACGAAAGTGTCGTTAACTGACATACAGATGATGTCGTCTACGCCTAATGCTTTGAATTCGCAAGCTAATTCGTTATAACGTGGTAAGTGAGTAGATGAACAAGTTGGCGTGAATGCACCTGGTAAAGCGAACATCACGACAGTTTTGTTGTCGAATAATTCTGCTGAGGTCACATCAACCCATGCGTCGCCTTGGCGAGTATGGAATGTAACTTGAGGAACTTTTTTTCCTTCCATATTTGACATAATTTTTTCTCCGATTTGAGTGATTGTTTATTTAACGGGGTGGATTATAGGCAATTTTGTGGTATAGTTACAATCAATTAATTCTATCCTTTTAATTGTTCATACCTATAAGGAATTTTTTTATGAATATCCGTGATTTGGAATATCTTGTTGCTTTGGCTGAATATAAACATTTTCGGCGTGCAGCGGATGCTTGCCATGTGAGTCAGCCAACGTTGAGCGGACAAATCCGTAAGTTGGAAGATGAATTAGGGATTGTGTTATTGGAACGTACCAGTCGCAAAGTCCTGTTTACCCAGTCGGGGTTATTGTTAGTCGATCAAGCGAAAACCGTGTTGCGTGAAGTGAAATTGCTGAAAGAAATGGCGAGCAATCAAGGCAAAGATATGACGGGCCCATTACATATTGGTGTGATCCCGACCGTGGGGCCTTACTTATTACCGCATATTATGCCAGTTTTAACCCATGAATTTCCTGAATTGGAGCTGTTTTTATACGAACAGCAAACGGCGCATTTAATTGACCAACTCGAAACGGGGCATTTAGATTGTGCGATTGTGGCCTCTGTGGAAGAAACCCAACCTTTTATTGAGGTACCGATTTTCCATGAAAAAATGTTGGTGGCGGTGTCGGATAAACATCCTTGGTCAACGGAAAAACAACTTTCCCTGTCCTCATTAAATAATAAAGAAATCTTAATGTTAGATGACGGGCATTGTTTAAGGGAGCAAGCGCTCGGCTATTGTTTTGCCGCCGGCGCCAGAGAAAATGCGCATTTTCAAGCCACCAGTTTAGAAACCTTGCGTAATATGGTGGCCGCCAATGCGGGGATTACCTTGATGCCAGAATTGGCTGTTCATAATGAGGGCGAGCGCCAAGGCGTCAAATATATTCCTTGTGTGAACCCAGAACCCACACGTGCGATTACCTTAATTTATCGCCCAGGTTCGCCGTTACGTCAACGTTATGAGCGCATTGCACTAGTCATCGCCAATGCGGTTAAACCGATTTTAGCTGAGTAATCTTATGGCGGGTATTCGAGCATTACAAAAGGAAAAAACACGTCAGGCGCTCATTAATGCGGCGTTTAATCAGCTTACCGCTGAAAAAAGTTTTGCCAATTTGAGCTTGCGTGAGGTTTCCCGAGAGGCGGGCATTGCACCGACCTCTTTTTATCGCCATTTTAAAGATATGGAAGAATTGGGGTTGACCATGGTTGATGAGGCGGGTTTAACCTTACGTCAATTGATGCGACAGGCCCAGAAACGCTTACGTAATGGTGGCAGTGTGATCGAAGTTTCCATTGCAACCTTTTTCGAATTTATTGAAAACGATCCAAACGTTTTTCGCTTATTATTACGAGAAAGTGCGGGCACATCTTTACTTTTTCGCACCGCAGTTTCCCGTGAAATTAAACACTTTATCGAAGAATTGGGCGAGTTTATTACTTATCGCTTTAATTATTCAAGATATATTGGTTATATGCAAGCCGACGCCAGTGTGACGCTGACGTTTAGTGCCATGTCCAAGGCCTTGGATATGGATGAAAAAGATCGGGCGGAATTAAAAGAACGGGTCATTTTACAACTTCGTATGATCGCAAAAGGGGCGCATTTTGCGGCCTTGAAAGAAAATAAGAAAGGGTAAAGCAAAATCCAGTTGCCAAATGCGGTAAGACGCCCTAAAATAGCGCCAATTTCCATGTTGGAAATGAAAACACCCTCCTTTTTAACTTTAAATGTTGCCTGTGAGCAACAAAAGGACGTACATTATGACAACGCATCATGTTGATAAATATGGCTGGAAAGCCTTATTCGGATCGGCCGTCGGTTATGCCATGGACGGTTTTGATTTACTCATTCTTGGTTTTATGCTCACCGCCATTTCGGCTGATTTAGCCTTAACACCCGCACAAGGTGGCTCATTAGTCACTTGGACGCTTATTGGCGCTGTGGCAGGCGGGCTGATTTTTGGTGCATTAAGTGATAAATACGGGCGTGTGCGAGTGCTGACATGGACAATCGTGCTATTTGCCGTGTTCACAGGACTTTGTGCCTTTGCACAAGGTTATTGGGATTTACTGATTTATCGCACCATTGCGGGTATCGGTTTAGGCGGTGAATTTGGGATTGGCATGGCATTAGCCGCTGAAACATGGCCCGCTCGCCATCGAGCTAAAGCCTCCTCCTATGTGGCATTAGGCTGGCAAATTGGCGTACTCGCTGCGGCATTATTGACCCCGTTATTATTGCCTGTTATCGGTTGGCGAGGGATGTTCTTAGTGGGCATTTTCCCTGCTTTTGTGGCTTGGTATTTACGTGCTAAATTACATGAACCCGACGTTTTTGTGAAACAACAAGCCATCACGAATAAACCCAAAAAATCGCCATTTACATTATTGGTGAAAGACAAAAATACCGCCAAAGTCAGCCTCGGTATTGTGGTTTTAACCTCCGTACAAAACTTCGGTTATTACGGCATTATGATTTGGTTACCTAACTTTTTATCCAAACAACTCGGTTTTAGTTTAACCAAATCTGGCCTTTGGACCGCCGTCACCATTTGTGGCATGATGGCGGGCATTTGGATTTTTGGCCGGTTAGCGGACGCTATTGGACGTAAGCCAAGTTTCCTGATTTTCCAATTAGGGGCAGTGATTAGTATTGTGGTTTATTCTCAATTAACTGACCCAGCGGCCATGTTGTTTGCAGGCGCATTATTAGGTGCCTTTGTGAACGGCATGATGGGTGGTTATGGCGCATTAATGTCTGAAGCCTATCCCACCGAGGCACGAGCCACGGCACAAAATGTGTTATTTAATATCGGACGTGCAGTGGGTGGTTTTGGCCCGATTGTTGTAGGCGCCGTGGTGTCGGCTTATTCATTCCAAATTGCTATTGCGTTCCTTGCTACGATTTATGTGCTAGATATGTTGGCGACCCTGTTCTTAATTCCGGAGTTGAAAGGCAAGGTGTTGGAATAAACTATATCACGAAAACATCCATTCATATTAAGCATCGCAGAAAAAACTGCGGTGCTTTTTTATCCTTTTTATTGAATACATCAAACACCTTTGCTATGATATATCCCAATGTAATATATCAACTCAATAAGGGGCAATATGCAAACCGCCAAATTATTTATGTCTGGGCGTTCTCAAGCGGTCAGATTACCCAAAGCCTTTGCCTTTAATGATGAAAGTGAAGTCATCATTCAAAAATATGGGCAAGGGATTTTGCTGATGCCGAAAAAAAATCCATGGCTTGCCATGCAAGAAGCCGTGTATGAATTTGATACCCCGATTGAGCGAGCCGAGCAAGGGGAGCAAATGAGGGCAGAGATTTTATGAAGTATCTGTTAGACACCAATATTTGCATTTATATTATTAACCACAAACCGCCACAAGTGTTTGAACGCTTTGCACAATATGAATTAGGCGATCTGGCAATTTCTAGCATAACTGCTGCCGAATTGGCGTTTGGGGTGGAAAAATCAGGGTCGCTACGCAACAAAGAGGCTCTTAATAAATTTCTGGTGCCCTTAGATATTCTTCCCTTTAACACAAACGCCATTTGGCATTATGCGAAACTGAGAAATGATTTACAACAACAAGGGATAATTATTGGCTCATTAGATATGTTGATCGCGGCTCAAGCATTAAGTCTAAACGTTCCCCTTGTGACCAACAATACCAAAGAATTTTGCCGTATTCCCAATTTATTGTTGGATAATTGGGTTTAATCTATTTAAAAGTGCGGTGCTTTTTTATCACGTTTTGCGTTATAATATCACCAGATTAAGGCAACTTTCCTCGTTGCCTTTTGTTTTATAAGGAAAGCACGATGTTTAATAAAATATTTTCTTGGTTTGAAAACCGCATTAACGCCTATCCTGACAGTCCCCCTAAAACCCCCGAAAAAGGATTATGGCGTTTTTTATGGTCAAATTTAGAGGGAACAAAGGCGTGGATTGCATTTTTCTCATTTTTAACCATTGGCATTGGGGTAATGGAAGCCTTGATGTTTCAATTTATGGGAAAATTAGTAGACTGGCTAGGAGCCTACACAGCCACTACCCTTTGGGCAGAAAAAGGCCCTTATTTAATCGGTATGTTGCTGATTCTCATTTTAAGTATCGGCTGGACATTCCTGACTTCCACGGTACGCTTGCAAACCTTGCAAGGGGTTTTCCCTATGCGGTTGCGTTGGAATTTCCACCGCCTTATGCTTGGGCAAAGCCTCACTTTTTACCAAGATGAATTTGCCGGACGAGTGTCTGCCAAAGTGATGCAAACCGCATTGGCTGTGCGTGATACCGTATTAACGGTAGCAAACATGGTCATTTATGTGGGCGTTTATTTTATTACGTCAGGCGTGGTCTTGGTGGCCTTTGACAGTTGGTTCCTTGTGCCGTTTTTGATTTGGGCCGTGATTTTCGGCAGCATTTTATATTATCTCATTCCTAAATTAGCCAAAACCGCCGAACATCAAGCGGACGCTCGCTCACTGATGACAGGACGGGTTACCGATGCGTATTCCAATATCGCCACCGTAAAATTATTTTCGCACGGTGAGCGTGAGGCGGCCTATGCCAAACGTTCTATGGAAGAATTTATGGTCACGGTTCACGCCCAAATGCGGTTAGGCACAAGCCTAGATGTATTAACTTATGCGAGCAATATCTTCCTAACTCTCAGCACAGCCGTTTTAGGTGTGGTACTTTGGCAACAGGGGGCGGTTGGCGTTGGCGCCATTGCGACCTCCACCGCCATGGCATTACGAGTCAATGGTTTGGCGCATTGGATTATGTGGGAATCCGCCCGCTTATTTGAAAATATTGGTACGGTGAATGATGGTATGGAAACCTTGTCCAAACCCCATACGATTGTCGACAAACCGAATGCCACGGCATTGCAAGTGAGCCAAGGGGAAATTCATTTTGATCATGTGAGTTTCGCTTATTCCCCTGAAAAACAGCTACTTCAACACTTTGATTTAACCATTAAAGCGGGAGAAAAAGTCGGTTTAATTGGCCGTTCAGGCGCAGGAAAATCCACCATCGTCAATTTACTCTTACGTTTTTACGAACCGCAACAAGGCACCATTACCATTGACGGTCAAAATGTCCTTGATGTACAGCAAGAAAGCCTACGTAGCCAAATTGGCTTGGTGACGCAAGACACTTCATTGTTACACCGTTCTGTACGTGAAAATATTATCTATGGTCGCCCCAACGCCACCGAACAAGAGATGCTGAATGCCGCCCAACGTGCCGAAGCAGCAGATTTCATTCCGTTATTGAGTGATGCAAATGGTCGCCGAGGCTATGATGCACATGTGGGTGAACGGGGCGTAAAACTATCAGGCGGACAACGCCAACGTATTGCCATTGCTCGTGTGATGTTAAAAGATGCCCCAATTTTATTGCTTGATGAGGCCACCAGTGCCTTAGACAGCGAAGTGGAAGCGGCGATTCAACAAAGTCTGGATAAAATGATGGAAAACAAAACCGTGATCGCCATCGCCCACCGTTTATCCACCATTGCCGCAATGGATCGTCTAATTGTGTTAGATCAAGGACAAATCGTCGAACAAGGCACCCACGCTGAATTGTTGGCTCAGAATGGCTTGTATGCCAAATTATGGCAACATCAGAGCGGGGGATTTTTGGCGGAGTAGTTTTTTACTCGAAATAAAGAAAGTGCGGTGTAAAATCTTTGTTTTTTACACCGTTTTTCATAGGATTAATCTTTTATTTTACCACCGTAATCGTCCACTTCGCATCACCAATTTGCTCAAAGTTCGTTACGTCGTAGCCTTCTTCCGCAGCCCAGTTGGGAATAGCCTCTGTAGCTTGCGTACAGTCAAATTCAATCTCAATGCCATCGCCTTTGTTTAATTTTGCCATTGTTTCTTTGGCCTCCACAAGTGGGAATGGGCAAACTAGCCCCGCAGTTTCTAATTTTACGATCATTATTTTTTCCTTTTATTAAATTAATTCAATTACGTACTCGGACGGACATTGTCCATGCACCTAAAATGGATAAGCACCGATAAAAATTCTCAACAATTTGGTCTTTCTTGGTAAAAATAAAACCGATTATGCAAAAACAGCTTATTACGAGCCAATAATTTTTAGTTAGGTTATATTTCTTTTGCTTATAAAAAAGGCAGTAAAAAACGTTCATTTTTCTCACCGCACTTTACAAGCCACCGACTTTCTCGCCTCATTATTTGCTTTCTCCGCCCCGAAATGATAAAGTAACAAACGTTACCTATTGAAAAAATTAGGTGTTTTCTTGAAGTACGATATTGAATTTGCTAAAAAGCAGGTGGCTGATCTTGAGCATTTTCGGGTGGTACGAGCGTTGTCGGGTGCCTCCAGCGAGTTTCAGCATATCTTTAAACTAGTGACATTATTATTGCAGGTTAACCACCCCAGTTTGCCTGGTTTTGTCGTGGGTTCTCCGGCGGGTATTAGTCAATTTCAATTATCGGATTATCAGCAAGAATACTTAACTCGGGTTATGCCAGAGTTGTCATATTCACAAATTAATGGATTTTCTCACCGCACTTTTGATGCAATTTATGGCGTGTATGTGATGGGGAGCATTGCCTCTATTTCACAAACGGCATCTTCTGATCTAGATATTTGGGTCTGTCATCGTGAAGATCTGAATCAACATGAACGAGAATTGTTAACTCAAAAAACTTTGGCTATCCAATATTGGGCGAAACAATTTGAAGTGGATGTGAATTTTTTCCTGATGGATCAAGAACGTTTTCGTTGTTTTCGTTATTCCGATCCCATGACATCAGAAAATTGTGGTTCTGCCCAATATATGTTGTTGCTTGACGAATTTTATCGTTCTGCGATTCGCTTAGCCGGTAAACCCTTATTGTGGTTGCATTTACTGGTCGAAGATGAAAAACAATACGAAACCGAAGTGGAACAATTAATTTTAAATAAAGAGATTGATCCGCAAGATTGGGTGGATTTTGGCGGCCTTGGGGCATTTTCCGCCAATGAATATTTTGGTGCCAGTTTGTGGCATCTTTATAAAGGCATTGATGCACCTTATAAATCCACCATCAAGATTTTATTGCTTGAGGCCTATTATTGGGAATATCCAAACACCTATTTAATTTCATCTGATTTCAAATTTCATTTATTAACGGATCGTACCGAAGATCATCATTTTGATCCTTATCTCGCCATGTTAGATCGGGTAACCAGTTATTTGACTTATCTGGGCGATTTTAAACGGTTAAACTTTGTGCGTCGTTGTTTTTATATTAAGGCGACGGAAGATTTATGGTACACCAAAGCCGAGGGGTGGCGTTTTTGTTTATTATCGGAAATGGTGAAACAATGGGGTTGGAGCCAAGATACCATAGAGGAGCTTAATCAGCGACCATTTTGGAAAATCAAAATGGTCAAACGTTCTTATGATGATTTAGTTCAAATGTTAATGATGAGCTATCGTAATCTGATCAAGTTTGCCCGTAAAAATCATGTGGACGCCACCATTATGCCGCAGGATATTAGTATTCTGTCAAGAAAATTATACAGTGCCTTTGAGGAATTACCAGGCAAAGTGTCATTGGTTAACCCCTTAATTTCTAATGATTTATCGGAAGAACATCTGACGTTTATTGAAGTGCCAAGAACCAAGCACGATACCCGAGCGGGATGGTATGTGGTCAATCAAGCGCCAGAGGCCTCTGAGCTTGCCTCTTATAATCGCCATGTGGAATACAACCCGAATTTGCATAAACTGGTGTCTTGGGCGTATTTTAATGGCTTGTTAACCAAGAAAACTCAGTTGCATATTTTTAGCCAGACGGTATCGTTAAACAAGCTCAAAACCTTTGTGGCAGATTTAACGCAGTTCTTCCCTGTGCAAGTGCCGCCCGCCACCAATGAAGAATTGCACCACCCTTGTGAAATTCGGCATTTAGCGGTTTTTGTGAATTTAGCCTCGGACCCAACGCAAAATTTGGTGCAACCTCGGATCAATATTCAACAAGCGGATTTATTTAGTTTTGGTCAAAATGAAGAAAGTTTGGTGGGCAGTATCGATCTGATTTACCGCAATGTCTGGAATGAAATTCGGACGTTGCATTTTGACGGTCAGAATGCCATTTTATTGGCGTTAAAAGTGCTAACCAATAAAATTCATCGAGGTTCAGATTCGCCTAAATCCGTTGAGGTGTTTTGTTACAGTGAGAACTATCAGCGAGCGTTACATGATTTAGTGTTAACCTTGGTGAATAAATGTATTGGTATTCAAGTTGGCACCATTTCTTCGGCGAACAGCCCGAATATGTTACGGATTGCCGGTAAAAACTGGCAGTTTTTCTTCGAAAATCGGGGCATACGTTGGCTGGAAATTCCGGATGTCCAAGTGGCCAATATTGAGGAACTGGCGCATACTGCAAAATTTGATGAAAAAGCCCCGCACTTTCCACATCAACTTTCAGCACAGCAACATAATCGTAGCTATCCAGTGGAAATTGACGCTTTTGCGAGCGAGGGATTTTTGCAATTTTTCTTTAAAGACAATGCGGACGGCACCTTTAATGTATACATTTTAGATGAACAAAATCACATTGAAATTTATCGTCATTGTGATGGCGAAAAAGAAGATAAAATAAAAGAAATCAATCATATCTATCACCAAGCCGATAGCTCAGGCAACAATTTATATCATATTATTCAACGTGATTTTAACTATCCTCAATTTTATCAATTAGTGTTTGATCGAGAGGGCCGAAAGATTGTGCCTTTTACTGCTGTTCACCGCTAATTAAGACAATATATAACGATTTATTCTATAATGCGTAGCGTTCAGATATAGAGAGTGTGTAATGAAAGATAAAATTAAGATCCTGATTATTGATGATCACCCCCTTATGCGTCGTGGTATTCAACAACTGATTGAATTAGAAGATGATTTCAGGGTTGTTGGCGAGGCAAGTAATGGCAATGATGGCATTTCTCTGGCGCTCAAATTGGCGCCAGATTTAATTATCTTAGATTTGAATATGAAAGGGTTGTCAGGCCTAGACACCTTAAAGGCCTTGCGTGCTGAGGGCGTGGATGCCCGCATTGTGATTTTAACTGTATCGGATGCCAAAAATGATGTGTTTGCGCTCATTGATGCGGGGGCGGATGGTTATTTGTTAAAAGACACTGAACCTGATACCTTACTTGCCCAACTGAAACAAGTGGCTTGCGGTGAAGTGATGTTGAGTGACAGTATTCAAGCGCTGTTGCGAGAACGCCATGTGGCCGATGCCGATCCTATTCATTCTTTAACCGAGCGAGAATTGGACGTGTTGCGTCTGATTGCCACGGGCCTGTCCAATAAACAAATTGCGTCGCAATTATTTATTTCGGAAGAAACCGTCAAAGTCCATATTCGCAATTTGCTACGTAAGCTCAATGTGCATTCTCGTGTGGCCGCAACGGTACTTTATTTAGCGACACAAGGGTAAAAATAAAGCGACGTCAATCTAAATCGACGTCGCTTTGCATTTGTATAACAGCTAGTTAGCGAGGTTTGCGTTTTTTACTGCTTGATTTCTTCTCTTTTCCGCTGTTTTTCGCTTTTTCGGTTTTCAAACTGCGGTGCTTTTTCACCTCTTTTTCCGATTTTTTCGCTTTGGTTTTTGCGGTTTTACCCACTCGGCGAGGTTTGCGTTCGCTAGAAACCAAGGAGAAATCCACTTGGCGTTGTTCGAGGCTGACGGCCTCAACTTTGATTCTGACTTTATCGCCTAAACGATAGAGCATACCGCTGTTTTCGCCGATTAAGCGTTGGCCGGCACTGTCAAATTGATAGTAGTCATTATCGAGGGTGGAAATATGTACCAAGCCGTCAATAAACAAATCATCAAGGCGAACAAAGAGGCCAAAACCCGTGACAGAGGAAATCACACCGTCAAATTCATCCCCCACGTGATCTTGCATAAATTCGCATTTTAACCAGTCGGCGACTTCTCTTGTGGCGTCATCTGCACGGCGTTCGGTCATGGAACATTGATCGCCTAGGGCGTCCATTTCCTCTAAGCTGTAATGATAACCGCCACTTGGTGTGGTTTTGCGTTTTGCGCCTTTTTCTTTGGCAATCAAATATTTAATGGCACGGTGTAGGGTTAAATCAGGGTAACGGCGAATTGGCGAAGTAAAATGCGCATATTCTTCTAAGGCTAACCCAAAATGACCAATATTATCAGGGTGATACACCGCTTGGCTAAGGCTGCGTAATAACATGGTTTGAATCAGTTCTTGATCGGGACGTTGTTTCACTTGGCTTAATAATTCGGCATAATCGGCGGTGGTAGGTTTGTTGCCGCCACGTAAGGATAAGCCACATTCACTGAGGAACGCACGAAATGCGGTTAATTTTTCTTCACTTGGACCCGCATGAATCCGATACAAGGCGGGTTCTTGGTGACGTTCCATCAAATTTGCTGAGGCAATATTGGCCAAAATCATACATTCTTCAATGATTTTGTGAGCGTCATTGCGTTCCACTTTTTCGATTCGCTCAATGCGTCCCATTTCATTAAAAATAAATTTACTTTCAATGGTTTCAAAATCAATGGCTCCCCGTAAATGACGTGCCTCTAACAAGGCTTGATACATGGTGTGCAATTCTTTCAAATGCGGCACCAAAGCGTGATAACGTTGGCAAAGTGCCTCGTCGCCCTCTAAAATGCGTGCGACTTTGTTGTAGGTTAAACGAGCGTGTGAGTTCATCACCGCCTCATAGAATTGATAACCTTTTAATTCGCCTTTATGGGACACCTCCATTTCACACACCATACATAGGCGATCAACTTGTGGATTAAGTGAACATAAGCCATTTGACAGAATTTCAGGCAACATCGGCACCACTCGGTTCGGAAAATAAACGGAGTTCCCCCGATTGCGAGCCTCGGTATCTAAGGCAGTGCGTAACCGCACATAATAGCTGACATCCGCAATGGCCACCCATAACCGCCAGCCATTTTTTTCTTTGCGACAATGTACGGCATCATCAAAATCTCGAGCATCTTCGCCGTCAATGGTCACTAACGGCAAATCACGTAAATTGATACGCCCTTTTTTCGCTTCTTCTGGCACGTCTTCACTCAGTTTTTTCACCGCTTTTTGGACAGCATCTGGGAAAGTATGCGGAATATCGTGATTGCGTAAGGCAATTTCCACTTCCATGCCCTTGGCCATATTGTCGCCTAAAATTTCGCTGATCATGCCCACCGGCTGACTAAAGCTAGCGGTGCGGGGTTTCAGTTCGACCACCACCACTTGCCCCATTCTCGCCCCTTGACGAAATTCATTCGGAATTAAAATATCTCGCCCAATACGGCTATCATCCGGCACCACATAACCAATGCCATCCTCGAGGAAAAAGCGACCGACCACGTGTTTTTTACGGCTTTCTAACACACGCACAATCCGCACTTCTTGGCGACCACGACGGTCAAATCCCGCCGGTTGGGCCAACACAAAATCGCCGTGCATAACCCGTTGCATTTGGTTATTTGGAATAAATAAATCTTTATTGGCGACTGCATTTTTAGCCGGGCTTTCGATTTCTAAAAAGCCGTAGCCATCACGGTGTCCAATCACGGTGCCTTTAATTAAATCTAACTTTTCCGGCAAAGCATAGCGTTTCCGTTTGGTGAACACTAACTGTCCATCATTTTCCATGGCTCGCAAACGGCGACGAATGCCCTCCAGTTCATCTTCATGGCGTAGGCCAAAGGTCGCCACGATTTCCTCACGGCTCATGGGGGCGTTATGTTCTCGGATAATTTGAATAATAAAGTCACGGCTTGGGATGGGGTTTTCGTATTTTTCTTGTTCTTGTTGGCGATTGGGATCCACAAGTGCGGTGTTTTTTTTGGTTTTTTTAGTGGTTGTCATATTATCTCTCTGCGGTTATCTGGTTAAAATCGGGATAGGGTTAGTTTGACACTCTGCTGCGCTGAATGCAAGGGAAAACCCCACTGTTGGGTTGTAGGGTGGTAAAATAGTATCATCGGATCATCAATATTGCTTTGCGATTAGAAAGTCCCATTAAACTGTTTGGTACTAGAATTTGGTTAATATTAAGTAAAATTGGTGTTTACACAAAATATGGGATAGGCTCAAATTTAGTTCCCAACAACTTCATTCAGCTTTAAACTATCTCTCCGATAGTATTTGAGTTTAAAAAAAGTCAATTGATTATGTAAATTAGTATTGAAACTATTGCAATATGTGAAGTAATTACATTGATTTTATTCATCCCCTAAAAACAACTCCAACAATTCATTTAAAAATAACTTACCATGTTGGGTGATTTGCCAATGCTCGTGAGTTTCTTGTACATAACCTTGTTTAATCGCAAAATCTATCTGTTTTTGCACCTCACTTTGCGGTAGCCCAGTAAATTGCTCAAATTCTCTTTTCGGTACCGCCTCCAACAAGCGAAAACGATTCATAAAAAATTCAAAAGGGCGGTCAATTTCGGGCACGTTTTTTTGTTCATATAAATATTCACCACGCATATAACCTTTGGGGTGTTTGGTTTTACTGTAACGCAAGATTTCACCTGTGGTAAAACTCATTTTGCCATGGGCGCCACAACCAATCGCCAAATAATCGCCAAAACGCCAGTAATTTAAATTATGCTGACATTGAAAATCAGGTTTGGCATAGGCAGAGGTTTCATATTGTTGATAACCTGCTTCGGTTAATAATTGATGCCCCTGTTCGAAAATATCCCAAAGTTCATCATCATCTGGCAAACGTGGCGGACGATAGGCAAACATCGTATTGGGTTCAATGGTGAGCTGATACCAAGATAAATGCGGTGGATTTAAGGCAATCGCTTGGCGTAAATCATCTAAGGCTTGTGGTAAGGTCTGATTCGGCAAACCGTGCATTAAATCTAAATTAAAACTTTTTAACCCAGATTCTTTGGCAAATTGCACCGCAGTTTTGGCTTCGTCTGCATTGTGAATACGTCCTAACGCTTGTAATTTTTCATCGTTAAAACTTTGAATGCCCATTGAAATGCGTGTTACGCCTGCTTTAACATAACCCTTAAAACGCTCTGCCTCGGCGGTGCCAGGGTTGGCTTCTAAGGTAATTTCAATATTCGGTGAAAAGGGGATTTGTTGCTCAATCCCCTGTAATAATTGATGAATACTTTCCGCACAAAATAGGCTCGGCGTTCCCCCACCAATAAAAATGGAATGTAAACAACGATCCTGTACGCTGTCTTTCAAACGTTCAAGATCTTGTTGTAAATCGGTTAACAGATGTTGTACATATTCCCTTTCTGGAATTTCGCTCTTTTGTGCATGGGAATTAAAATCACAATAAGGGCATTTTTGGACACACCAAGGAATATGCACGTATAAACTTAATGGCGGTAAACAAAGTGCGGTCATTATTTTTGTAATTTCATTTTTAAGACGGCTAAGGCTTTGGCTCGATGGGAGATTTTTTTCTTCTCCGCAGGCTCTAATTCCGCAAAAGTACAATTTTTTTCTGGACTAAAAAATAAGCTGTCATAGCCAAAACCGTTTGATCCTTTTTCCACAAAATCAATTTGCCCAAAACATTCTCCCTCCGCAATAATCGGGCTTGGATCGGTTTCGTGTTGTAATAACACAATGCAACTGACGAATTTGGCTTGACGTTGTTCGGTGGGGACATCTGCTAATTTTTGTAATAATTTTTTGCGATTCGCCTGCTCATCACCATCAGCTCCTGCGTAACGAGCGGAATATAAACCAGGTTCGCCATTTAATGCGGCAACCACTAATCCGCTATCGTCCGCAATGGCGGGTAAACCGGATAATTTCGCCGCATAACGTGCTTTTAGTAAGGCATTTTCTACAAAAGTTAAGCCTGTTTCTTCGGGGCTTTCAATGCCCAATTCTGTTTGGGCAATTACCTCAAAACCGAAATCCGCCAAAACATCTGACATTTCCTTGACTTTGCCTTGATTACCGGTTGCCAATACAACTTTTTGTTTCATTTTTTCTCCTCAACGCCATTGATGGCCATGAATTTAGTGCTTTTTTCGCTATTATAAAGATTTTTTCATCAAAGTGCGGTTATTTTTCGCAGAATTTTTGTTATAGTAGTAGCAAATTTGACAGTAGGAATTTTTATGGAAAAGATCATTATTGATGAAGACCAATTTATGCGTACCATTTCACGTATTTCCCATGAAATCATCGAAAAACATGCCGATCTGAATGAATTAATTATCGTTGGGATTAAACGCCGTGGCGCCGAAATTGCCGAGCTGATTAAACGTAAAATTCACAATTTAACCGAGCAAGAACTGCCTGCGTTTGATTTAGATATTACGTTCTATCGTGATGATTTAGAATATGCAGAACCGAGCCAAATTCCCGTCTATAAAGGATCATCCGATTATATTAACATTCAAAATAAAACGGTGATTTTGGTGGATGACGTGCTGTTCACTGGGCGTACTATTCGAGCCGCCTTGGATGCCTTAGTGGATTTTGGACGGGCGGCCAAAGTTGAATTAGTGATTTTAGTGGATCGTGGCCACCGTGAATTGCCGATTCGAGCGGATTATGTGGGTAAAAATGTACCGACCAGCCGTCAGGAAAAAGTGCAAGTGCGTACCATGAAATTTGACAGTTGCTACAATGTGGCTTTGCTGTCAAAATAAGGATGGGAACTTTTTACCCAACCTGTACTCTAACAGGTTGTATTTAATTAACTTTTATGAACGGATAACTATGAAATTTCATGCTTTAAAATCAATTTTCCTTGTTGCGATCAGTGTATTAGCGTTCTCGACCCATGCGCAAGCGGTTGAGCAAGTTGTCGCCACCGTGGATGGCAACCCTATTCTGGAAAGCCAAGTAAGACAAGCATTAGGCGGCAAAGCAAACAACGAAACCAACCGTAGCAAGGCCTTAGATAGCATTATTGATGATATATTGGTGCAGAAAGCCATTAAAGAATCAGGCGTCAAAGTCAATCCCGCCCAAGTGGATCAAATTGTGCAGAACATTGCGGCACAAAATGGCTTAACCTATGGCCAATTATTAGACGCACTAGATTACCAAGGCATGTCATTACAACAATTCCGTAATAATATTGCTAATCAGATTTTAATGTCGGAAGTACGTAATCGTAGCATTGGGAAATATATTGATGTCAGCCGTGAAGAAGTGGAAGCCTTGAGCCATAAAATGTGGGAACAAGCCAAACAAAGTGGCAATGAAAAGGCCTTAACCACCACGCATTACAAAGTACGTCATATTTTATTGAAACTCAATCCGTTGTTAAATGATACACAAGCCAAAGCGAAATTAAGCCAAATTCGTGCCGATATCGTTGCGGGTAAAACGACCTTTGAGGCCGCCGCTAAAGATTATTCAAAAGATTATCTGTCTGGCGCAAATGGCGGTGATTTAGGGTTTGCACCTGCCGATAATTATGTACCAGAATTTGCGAAACAAGTATCAACAGCGAAAAAAGGCACGATTACGGCGCCATTTAAAACGGAATTTGGTTGGCATATTTTAGAAGTGACCGACAGCAAACAAGGTCAGGCCAGTGAAAATACATTCCACCAAAAAGCCTATGAAACTTTAGTCAATCAACAACTACAAGAAGAATCCAAGGATTGGGTAAAAGCCTTGCGTAAAGGGGCGGATATTCAATATCTTGTTAAATAAATCATTTGTCTGAGGTGGGCAATCGCCCACCTTTTTTATTTTACTGTCAATAATAGATAACTCATGAATTCAAAAAGACATTTAGGCCATACCGCACGAAAACGTTTCGGGCAAAACTTTTTACATGATGACAATGTGATTCAAGGCATTGTCTCTGCGATTTATCCGCAAAAAGATCAATATCTGGTGGAAATTGGACCTGGCTTAGGGGCATTAACCGAACCTGTCGGTGAACAAGTAGATCAGTTAACCGTCGTCGAATTAGACCGAGATCTCGCTGAACGCTTACGTCATCATCCTTTTTTACATCAAAAATTAAAGGTGATTGAAACCGATGCGATGCAATTTGATTTTGGCAAATTGTATGATGATGAAAAACTGGCGGAGAAAGGGCAAAAATTACGGGTATTTGGTAATTTACCCTACAATATCTCGACACCGTTAATGTTTCACCTATTCAAATTCCACGACAAAATCCAAGATATGCACTTTATGTTACAAAAAGAAGTGGTCAAACGCTTGTGTGCAGCACCGAACAGCAAGGCTTATGGACGGCTTACGATTATGGCACAATATTTTTGCCAAGTCATGCCTGTATTAGAAGTTCCACCAACGGCATTTAAACCTGCACCGAAAGTGGATTCTGCGGTCGTACGGTTAATTCCCCATCAGATTTTGCCAAATCCAGTGAAAGATCTGTATTGGTTAAATCGTGTGACCAATCAAGCCTTTAATCAACGCCGTAAAACCTTGCGTAATGCCTTATCAACGCTATTTTCTGCGGAAAATCTCACCGCACTTGGGGTGGATTTAAATGCGCGTGCAGAAAATTTGAGTATTGCGGATTATGCCAGATTAGCCAATTGGTTATATGATAATCCACCAGTGGAAGAAAAAATAGAAATTATTGATGAAATATAATCGATCCCCTCTCCCTTTGGGAGAGAGTTAGGGTGAGGGTCAATTTACACCCTCACCTCCCGAAAATCCGTCGGATTTTCTCCCTCCTCTCCCACTGGGAGAGGCAGTAAAGGAATAAAAAATGTCAACTTACCTTGTCGGCGACTTACACGGTTGCTATGATGAATTGCAACTTTTGTTGCAACAAGCTCAATTTGATGCCACGCAAGATGAACTTTATTTCACCGGTGATCTGGTTGCTCGTGGTGATAAATCCCTTGAATGTTTACGCTTTGCTAAATCTTTAGGACAACGTGGTCATACGGTATTAGGCAATCATGATTTACATTTACTTTCCACCGCACTGGGGATTAAAAAAGTCAACGCTCGAGATAAAGTCGATGCCATCTTTGCTGCCCCTGATTTTGCTGAATTAATGGATTGGCTACGTCATCAGCCCTTGTTTATTCATCATGAAAAACTGAATTTTACTCTCGTTCACGCTGGTATTTCGCCGGACTGGGATTTGAACACGGCTCAACAATGTGCCAAACAAGTTGAAGCGGTTTTACAATCCGACCACTATGCGGATTTACTCAAACAAATGTATGACAGCAATCCTGATCGTTGGTCGTCTGAATTAACGGGTATTGATCGTTTACGTTACATTATTAATGTGTTCACCCGTATGCGTTTTTGCTATGCGGATCATAGGTTGGATTTTGATTGTAAAGTGCCGTTAGATCAAGCTCCAACCGAATTAATGGCATGGTATCAATGCGATAATCCATTATTCCAAACCGAAAATATTATTTTTGGACATTGGGCAAGTCTGGTGGATACACCCACACCGAGCAATATTTATGCCTTAGATACAGGTTGTGCATGGGGTAATCGAATGACGTTGTTACGTTGGGAAGATCAGCGGTATTTTGTGCAGGGGAGTTTGGGAAAATAGGCTCGCACTTCTCGCTTTTTTCTCAAATAAATTCTCTCACAATTTCATAAATCACAATCCATCCGCTCCATTTTCTGCTAAAATACTCCAATATTTTTCAACGGAGAAAACATCATCGAAAATTGGCAACGAGGCTTTGTGCTACACCGCCGAGCGTACAGTGAAACCAGTCTGTTGGTGGATTTATTTACCGAAGAAACAGGGCGGTTGACGGTGTTGGCGAAAGGGGCAAGACGTAAACAGTCGGCGTGGAAAGGCGTGTTACAGCCGTTTACGCCGTTGTTGTTGCGTTGGTCGGGGAAAGGTGAGTTGAAAACCTTGACCAAAGCTGAACCTGCGGCGATTGCTCTTCCGTTGCAACAAACGGCGTTGTTTAGTGGCTTTTATGTGAATGAATTGCTGTGTCGGGTGATCGAACAGGAAACGCCTAATCCGTTGTTATTTCAATATTATTTGCAATGTTTAATGGCATTGGCTCAAGCGGAAAATGTCGAACCTGCGTTACGCACCTTTGAATTTCAGTTATTGCAGATTTTAGGTTATGGCGTGGATTTCGGGCATTGTGCAGGATCGGGTTTGCCCGTGGACAGCGGAATGACCTATCAATATCGGGAAGAAAAAGGCTTTATTGCATCCTTGATTAAAAATAACCAAACCTTTTACGGACGCGATTTGTTAGCCTTTGAGCAGTTGATTTTTGATGATCCCGACGTATTAAAAGCTGCCAAACGCTTTACCCGAATGGCGTTAAAACCCTATTTAGGCAATAAACCGTTGAAAAGTCGGGAATTATTTTCGCAACAGATTTTGTATTTGAACTAGTATGGCATTATTTTACACGCAACCCAAAAACCCAAAACCGCAAGAAAAAACACCGCACTTAACCCTTGATATTCAATCTCTGGATTATCAAGGCTTGGGTGTGGCGAAGCTGCAGGGCAAGACGTGGTTTGTAGAAAATGCGTTGCCTGATGAAACAGTGCAAGTTCGGGTAGTAGAAGAAAAACGGCAATATGGACGAGCGGTGGCGACCAACATTTTGCGAGCCAATCCTGAACGCCAATCGCCACAATGTGCGGTGTATCAAGCCTGTGGCGGCTGTCAAAGTCAGCATATTCCACTGGAAATGCAACGGCTTGCCAAACAGCAGGCGTTATTTTCACGGCTGGCAAAGTTGCAGCCACAAGGCCTTGAATTTATGCCGATGATCGTGGGCGAAGGTTGGCAATATCGCCGCCGAGTGCGGTTGAGTTTGAATGTGAATCCGAAAACCAAACAGCTGGAAATGGGCTTTCGGCAAAAAAGTGCGGTGCAAATTGTCAATGTTTCGCAATGTGATGTGCTGGAGCCAGCGTTAGATCGCTTGCTCCCTAAATTACGAACTCTGTTAAATCAGTTTTCCCAACCCAAATTACTCGGGCATATTGAACTAACCGCCGCCGATAATGGTGTAGCAATGCTGTTGCGACATCGCCAAAATTTAAGCGAAAAAGACCGCACTTTGTTGTTGGCATTTGCTGAGCAAGAGCGGTTAATGCTGTTTGTGCAAGATGATGCGCAAATTCAGCAGGTCTTTGGCGAACCGCCGTTTTATCGCTTGGGGGAATTGTCGCTCCAGTTTGATATTCGGGATTTTATTCAAATTAACCGTGTGTTAAATCAGCAAATGGTGGCAACGGCGTTGGATTGGTTGGAGCCAGAATCCAGCGATAATGTGTTAGATTTATTTTGCGGAATGGGCAATTTCACCTTGCCGATCAGCCAGTTAGTGCAGACTGTTGTTGGCGTGGAAGGCGTAGCGGAAATGGTGGCGAAAGCGCGTAAAAATGCGGAACAAAATGGCTGTCAGAATGTCCAATTTGAGCAAGGCAATTTGGATCAGCCGTTTTTAAATCAGCCTTGGGCGACAGTGCCGTTTAATAAAATTTTGCTCGATCCGCCCCGTAGCGGTGCCGCCTTTGCCATTGATGGGCTGTGCCAGTTGCAAGCGGAAAAAATACTCTATATTTCGTGCAATCCTGCCACCTTGGTACGAGATGCCGAAAAACTGTTGCAATCGGGCTACTGCTTGCGTAAAGTAGCGATGATTGATATGTTTCCCCACACAGGACATTTGGAAAGTATCTCGCTGTTTGAGAAAAAATAAGGAAAGATTATGGTTGCGGTGCGTGGTTCTCATTTATTAAATCCGAAGGATTTTAATATTCACCACTGGTGTGAAAATTTAGATTTGCCTGTGCAAATTGAACAGGATCTCACTAAGGCGTGGCAATACGCCCGAGCCAATGCGGAACAGCTTTTCTTAAATAGTCATTGGTATCTGCGTGACGGCGTGGAAATGGTGGAAATTCTGCACAGTTTGAATATGGATGGCGACACTTTGCTTGCCGCAATGTTGTTCCCTGTGGTTCACGCCAAAATTGTTACGCTAGAGCAAGTCAAAGAAGATTTTGGTAGCAAAATCAGTAAATTAGTCAAAGGCGTGTTGGAGATGAACAACATTCGCCAACTCAACGCCAACCAATCCGATAATAATCTGCAAATTGACAATATCCGCCGTATGCTGTTGGCAATGGTGGACGATTTCCGTTGTGTAATCATTAAGTTAGCGGAACGTATTACCTATTTGCGTGATGCGGATAAACGTTATTCCAAAGCGGAAAAAATCGCCGCTGCCAAAGAATGTAGCAATATTTATGCTCCCCTTGCCAATCGGTTGGGGATCGGGCAGTTGAAATGGGAATTGGAAGATTATTGTTTCCGCAATTTGCAAACGGAGCAATATCGGATTATCGCCCATAAACTGGGCGAACGCCGTTTAGATCGTGAGCAATATATTCAGGATTTTGTGACTCAACTATCGGGCTATTTGCACGAAACCATTGATATGGTGGATGTGTACGGACGACCGAAGCATATTTACAGCATTTGGCGGAAAATGCAGAAAAAACATCTGGCGTTTGAAGGCTTGTACGACATTCGGGCGGTGCGGATTTTGGTGCAAAATTTGCAAGATTGTTACACCGCACTGGGCGTGGTACATACCCATTATCGCCATTTGCCCGAACAGTTTGATGATTATATTGCCAACCCGAAACCGAACGGTTATCAGTCTATTCACACCGTGGTGTTAGGCGAAGGTGATAAACCCATTGAAGTGCAAATCCGCACCCATCAAATGCACAATGATGCGGAACTTGGGGTCGCTGCCCACTGGAAATACAAAGAAGGCACCACAGGATCGATGTCTGCCTACGAAGAAAAAATTTCGTGGTTACGCAAACTGTTAGCGTGGCAAGCGGATATTGTGGACAGCGGCGAAATGCTGGAAGAAATGCGGACGCAAGTGTTTGACGACCGTGTGTATGTGTTCACCCCGAAAGGCGAAGTGGTGGATTTGCCAACCGGTTCGACACCGTTGGATTTTGCCTACGCCATTCACAGCGATGTGGGACACCGTTGTATTGGGGCGAAAGTGGCAGGGCGGATTGTGCCGTTTACCTACCAATTACAAATGGGCGATCAGCTGGAAATTATCACCCAGAAAAATCCCAACCCAAGCCGAGACTGGTTGAATCCAAATTCAGGTTTTACCCACACCGCCAAAGCTCGCTCCAAAATTATGGCGTGGTTTAAAAAGCTGGATCGGGATAAAAATATTCCGTTGGGTAAAGAGATGTTAGAAGCGGAACTTAACCGCTTAAACATCACCCTAAAACAGGCAGAACAATATGCCTTACCACGTTATAATTTGAAACAATTAGACGATTTATATAATGGTTTGGGCAACGGTGATATTAAATTGCACCAACTGATTAATTTCTTGCAAGGCAAATTGATTAAGCCAACAGCGGAGCAAGCTGATGAAGAAATCTTAAAACATGTTAGCCAAAAAAATAATCCAAAAAGTGCGGTCAATACTCAACAAAAATCCGAAGGCTATGTGGTGGTGAATGGTGTCGGCAATTTAATGCACCATATTGCTCGCTGTTGCCAACCGATCCCAGGCGATGAGATTGTGGGTTATATTACCCAAGGTCGAGGCATTTCCATTCACCGTACCGATTGTGAACAGCTGAAAAAACTCCGCCTAGCCAATGAAGAACGGGTGATAGATACCAGTTGGGGCAAAGAATTAAAAGGCAATTTCAGCATTAATATTCGGGTCATGGCAAGTGACCGCAATGGCTTGTTGCGTGATGTTACCACGGTGCTTGCCAATGATAAAATCAACGTCAGCGGCGTATCCACTCGCACCGACAAAAAACGCCAACTTGCCACCCTTGATTTGGAATTAGAATTAAGTCACGTTGAGATGTTAAGCAAAGTGATTGCTCGCTTGGCTCAACTTGATGATGTGATTGATGTAAAACGTATTTAAAAGAGAAATTTCATGACCGACAAAACCACGGGATTCACCCATTTAATTAATTCCACTCGCTATTCCTTGCAAGGCTTAAAAAGTGCGGTGCAAAACGAAGCCGCTTTTCGCCACGAACTCTTTTTAGGCATTTTTATCGTACCGTTGGCGTTTTGGCTGGCAAAAGATAAAGTTGAACTGGCATTTATGCTGGGATCTTATTTGATTGTGTTAGTAGCAGAATTGCTCAACAGTGCGGTGGAATGTGCCATTGATCGTATTGGCACTGAACGCCACGAGTTATCAGGCAGAGCCAAAGATCAAGGCTCCGCAGCGGTGTTTGTGGCGATTGTGAATTTTGTGGTGGTTTGGGCATTGATGATTTTGGGATAGATAATAGGGCGGACCCGTCCCCCGTCCGCCCTACCCTTTGGCCTTATTCTTGTTTCAACTGCTCTTTTAACGCCCCATAAAAAATCATTGTCACCAGAAAATAAAAAATGGTGCCTGAATTATGGGCAAAGAAACCTTGGCTTAAACCATAGAAGATCACTGAAATAATATGAATGGTGCCCAAAAGTGCGGTTAATTTTATCGTGGCATGTTGTGAGGCAGTGTGTTTCCAAAAGTAACGCAATGGAATCAATAAAATCCCCAACAAGGCGAGTAATCCTAAAATACCACGTTTAGAAAGATCATCTAAATATTGATTATGGGCGTGAGTAAAATGACCAACGATAGGGTTCACTAATTTTTGTTTGGCTTGTTCTTTACGCTGTTGGTTACTGCCCTCAGCTCCCCAACCTAATAGTGGTTTTTCTTTCGCCATTAACACCGCACTTTTCCACATATCAAATCTTGCACCTAGCGAAGTGCTAGTATTATTTTTATCCATATAAACGGTAATATCATGTTCCATTTGTTGAATACGTTGGGTAATTCTGGTTTGTGGGATCATCACAGCGACGGCAATTAACAGCACTAAAATAGTAGAAACTATGCCAATCACTTTTTTAGATACCTGTTTACGATAAACCCAAAAGATCACCACAAGAATAACAGGCACGCCAACCCAACCACCACGAGCGGTAGAAAGTAAACTGGCTAAAATACCGCATAATGAGGCGATAAAGCAAAGTGCGGTTAATTTTGTGTGTTTTTTATAAGCAAAATATAAGGCAATAGCAAAGCTAAACATACCTAATGACATGGCCATATCACCCGCTTGAATCTGCATTTGGTACTGAAATGCTCTCACATAATGCAACACAAAACGATGCGTCAATGCCACAATGCCAGCAAGGGTGGCACCGATTGGAATACAAGTTAATAATACGGTTAATTTGGGTGGGTATTTGATAAATAATAAAATCAACGGTAACACCAATAAGGCTCGGCTTGGATTATCCAGTTCGCTCATTTTGCCACCATTAACAAGTAGTGATAGCAAAAAGACCAACACATAAAACACGAAACTGACGGTTATCCATTTATCTTGTGTTATGAAATTTGCTTTTTGTTTTTTTACCACATGATAAATAGCAAAAATAATGCCTATTGCCACTAATAAGGCAAACCCGATATTATGCGAGCCTTTAAACAGTAAAACCGTCAGAAAAAATAGCCCAACACTTGCATTGGTTAACGTCAGTATTTTATTCTGCTTAATAAAATCCAGTGATAAATTCATTTATTCATTTTCCCCTAAAATCACCATAAAAAAACCGCACTTCGCTCAATAATTAGCAAAAGTGCGGTGATATTTTAGCGTATTTTACGTAATTATAATACGTTTACACAATTTAAATCTTCGAAAGATTGTTCTAAGCGTTTAGACATAGATTCTTCCATTTTACGTAACCAAACACGTGGGTCGTAGAATTTTTTGTTTGGTGAATCTGGACCTTCTGGGTTACCTAATTGACCTTGAAGATAGGCTTCATTAGCTTTGTAGAATTGAAGAATACCATTCCAAGATGCCCATTGTGTATCGGTGTCAATGTTCATTTTGATGGCACCGTAACCGATGGCTTCACGGATTTCTTCACGGCTTGAACCTGAACCGCCGTGGAAGACGAAGTCGATTGGTTTTTTCGGTAGATTACGTTCTTTTTCAACGAAATCTTGTGATGCACCTAAAATAGATGGTTTTAATTTCACGTTACCTGGTTTGTAAACCCCATGTACGTTACCGAATGCCGCTGCAACAGTGAAACGCGGGCTGATTGGGTGAAGACTGTCATACACGAAAAGTACTTCGCTTGGTTGAGTGTATAAACGTGATTCATCCACATCGCTGTTATCCACGCCATCTTCTTCACCACCGGTGATACCGATTTCGATTTCAAGGGTCATGCCTAATTTGTCCATACGAGCTAGGTATTTTTTGCAGATTTCCATATTTTCTGCAATTGGCTCTTCAGATAAATCAATCATGTGAGATGAGAATAATGGTTTGCCTGTTTCAGCAAAGTGTTTTTCACCGGCATCTAATAAACCGTCAATCCATGGTAATAATTTTTTCGCCGCGTGGTCAGTATGAAGAATCACTGGCACACCGTATTCAACAGCTAAACTATGTACATGTTTTGCACCCGCAATGGCACCTAATACATCTGGACGTGTGCCTGAAGTTGGTTTGATACCTTTACCGGCATAGAATGCTGCACCACCGTTTGAGAATTGGATAATTACTGGCGATTTCACACGTGCAGCGGTTTCTAATACCGCATTTACACTGTCAGAACCCACGCAGTTTACCGCAGGAATTGCAAAGTTATGTGCTTTTGCATAAGCGAATACTTTTTGAACGTCATCACCAGTTACAACGCCTGGTTTTACAATGTCTAATAATGCCATTTTGTTTTTTCCTTATTTAAATTTGAATTTTTTACCCTCACCCTAGCCCTCTCCCAAGGGGAGAGGGGACGAGATCGGAAGTTTAAAAATTTCTCATTTTTTCACCGCACTTTTCCCCTCTCCCTTTGGGAGAGGGGCAGGGGTGAGGGTTTAAATTAATTAACCGTTCGCACGTTTTTCTAAAATTTCTACCGCAGGTAACACTTTGCCTTCTACGAATTCTAAGAACGCACCGCCACCAGTTGAGATGTAAGAAATTTTATCTTTAATACCGAATAAATCAATCGCTGCTAATGTATCACCACCACCTGCAATAGAGAATGCACCGTTTGCAGTAGCCTCAGCAATCGCATTGGAGATTACTTCGGTGCCTTTACGGAAATTAGGGAACTCAAATACACCTACTGGACCGTTCCAAAGAATCGTTTTTGATGCTTTGATGATTGCAGCTAATTCTTCTGCTGTTTTGTCACCAATATCGAAGATAGATTCATCTGCTTGAACCGCATCTACTGATTTTTCAGTGGCTGGAGCCGTTTCAGAGAATTCAGTACCCACACGCACATCCACTGGCACAGGGATTTTGGTTTGTTTAGCTAAACGTTGAGCTTCAGGAATTAAATCTTCTTCGTAAAGCGATTTACCCACGGCTTTGCCTTCGGCAGCAATAAAGGTATTAGCGATACCACCACCCACAATAATTTGGTCAGCGATTTTTGAAAGGCTATCTAACACGGTTAATTTTGTCGATACTTTTGAACCACCCACAATGGCTAACATTGGGCGTTGTGGTTCTTTTAAAGCTTTGCCTAAGGCATCTAATTCTGCCGCTAATAATGGGCCAGCACAAGCCACTGGTGCATATTCTGCCACGCCATAGGTTGAGGCTTGGGCACGGTGAGCGGTACCGAAAGCGTCCATCACGAATACATCACAAAGTGCGGCGTATTTTTTGCCTAATTCAGGATCGTTTTTCTTCTCACCTTTGTTAATACGCACGTTTTCTAATACCACGACTTCGTTTGCATTCACTTCAACACCGTCTAAGTAATCACGCACTAAACGTACTGGCACATCTAATGCTTTGTTTAAGTAATCTACAACGGGTTGTAATGAAGAAGCTTCATCAAATTCGCCCTCGGTTGGACGACCTAAGTGAGAAGTCACCATGACTTTCGCCCCTTTTTCTAAGGCGAATTTTAAGGTTGGAATGGTGGCACGAATACGTGCATCCGATGTCACCTTGCCGTCTTTGACTGGCACATTAAGATCGGCACGGATAAAAAGACGTTTACCGGCTAAATCAAGGTCTGTCATTTTGATTACTGACATAATATTTCCTCTTTATGTTAAAAATAATAAAACTGTACATCCGCCCTATTATAGCGAGATCTGAATGCTATTGTAACTGCTTTAGATCAAATTATTGTCAGTTATTTGCAATCTATCACTTGCCAATTTAAATCATAACAAATAAATAATTCCGCACGACTTGCCCCTAAATAAGCATTTTTTAACGCTGGATTATGTTGTTTCATCCAACGGAACAGCTCTTTTTTGCTTAATTGTTGCGTCGGTAAGGTTAAACTGCGGTATAAATCTTGCTGTTTTTTAAAATATTGTTCGGCAGAATCAAAGGCACAGGCACCGTGTTTTTCCCATTCGCCTTGCAGTAAATTCGGGCTAGGGCTGTCGCTTAAATAGTTTTGAATGATCGTATAATCCACTGCTGGCAAATCCCCTTGGCAAAATCTTGGGTGATCACTGGTGCTATGTGCGTGAGCATTTTGTGGCCATAAACCATGAATCACCCAGCCATATTGTTGTTGCGTACCACATTGCAGTTGAGCCGATTGAGGCAGATTGTTGCCATATTTCTCTTGCTGACTGTCACAAAAAGCCGGTGACCAAGATAAAGCGAGCATGTAATAATCGGTTTTCGCCTGTTTATTCGGACCAATCGCATCATGACGCATAATAAAATCGTAGTCCGTTTGCACCGCACTTTGATGATGATTGGTTGAATTCTGGTTGTTTGAGTGTTGTTTTTGGGTTTGTTGAGTGGATGTGTTTCCTGTTGGCAAGGATTGAGCCCCACTTTTAAACCAATCCATGGCAAAATAAATCACCAAACCGATCAAGATAACGCCTAATTGAAGAAGTTGTTTCTGCTGTTTTTGTTTCATTTTTAACCTTTAAATTTATGTAAAAATTGGCTATAATCGCCCACTTTTAAACTTACGAGAATGTTATGGCGTTACTCATCACTGATAAATGCACGAATTGCGATATGTGTCTGCCGGAATGTCCGAATGATGCGATCTCTATTGGTGATGATATTTACGAAATCGATCCCAATCTTTGCACCGAATGTGTCGGACATTATGACACCCCAACGTGCCAAAAAGTTTGCCCAATCACGAAATGTATTATTCTCGATCCCGAGCATCTGGAAACCCAAGAAGAACTTTGGGAACGTTTTGTGTTAATTCATCATGCGGATAAATTGTAATCTATCGAGCCACCCATTTTGCTAACAGCACCCCAGTCGCCACTGCGACATTCAAGCCCGATTTTAGCGGATTGGCTAAACTTAAATTCACTTGTGTATCCTCTTTTGTTGCCCAACCGTTCGCTAACACAAACACGACTTTATCTTGTAACTTCAGGCTATTCACGCTTTGAGCCTGTTTTTCTTGGCTAATATGTACCACTTGATAACCAACTTGACGTAATTGTTGCAAAGCGGTTTCACCGTCATGGGCTTGTAAAATATGCACATATTCTAAACCGCCCTCGGCCACACGTGCGGTATTGGCATTGAGTAACATCTCAGGTTGACTGGTTACAATCCCTTTCACGCCATAGAATGCACAGGTTCGCAAAATGCCACCGAGATTTTGTGGATTATTCGCCACACCGTCTAACATCAATAAACAATCGGCTTTACGTGGTAAATCCACATAACCTGTCAAGGTAAAGGTGCGAGGTTTCTTCACCAACATACAAATGCCACCGTGATGTTCTGAACCACTGACTAATTCTAATTCGTCACGATCTACAATGTGATAGACTTTTTTATTACCGGCTAAATAACTGAGCATATCCCCGATTTTATGCGACATTTCCACCGTCGCCCAAACTCGAACAATGGTTTCAGGGCGTTGAGCGAACAAACTTAAACAAGCATTTTCCCCGAAGATTTTCATTTCTTCCGCCCGATTTTTCTTGATTTTTTCTGGGGCTCTCGGTGACAATGCACCTGTTTTCTTCTCTCTCGGTTTGTCACTCACACCAGTGGATTTCACCATCACTTTTACGCCACCTAACGTGGTTTCGGTAATTTGCGGTTCTAACACTGGTTGACGATAGGTCTGGCGTGTTGTACGAGCTGAACGGCGATCCGAATGTTCAGCAAACTCCCTGTTTTCATGTCGTGCTGGACTTTTGTTCGCAAAGTGCGGTTTATTTTTGGCAAATTTATCATGTCGTTCACGTCTATCGGCACGATCATCAAATTGACGTTCTTGTTTAAAGGCCGGTTTGAAACGTTTTTCATCGGACGCTGTCGAAAAAGTAGGTTGACTGAAAGAGGAAGATTTAGATTTGTTCATAATGTGGTCACTAATAAAGTAAGATTGTGGCTATTATAGCAAAAAAATGCTTTTTTCTACCCTATTCTCTGATAAATATTGTAAACTAACTCAATGAAACGGAATAAAACGAAGAAATATTATGTTTATTAATCGACGAAATAGAGCTAAACAGCATTTGGCACAACTCAATTATGTGCCACAACAAGCGGATAATATTGAATTTATTTCAGGGCCCAAGGCGTTTAAGCAAGCGATTATTGACTTAATCCGAACGGCCAAAACTCGCATTTATTTCACCGCACTTTACTGGCAATTAGATGAGGCTGGTGAAGAAATTTTAGCCGAAATTTACCAAGCCAAAGCCAAAAATCCGCATTTAGACGTGAAAATCTTTGTGGATTGGCATCGGGCTCAACGCAATTTAATTGGGGCCGAAAAAGGCAAAACCAATGCGGATTGGTATGCAGAACAGCGTGCGTTGCATCAAAATGATCCGATGTTTTTTGGGGTGCCGATTAATAATCGTGAAGTCTTTGGCGTATTACATATTAAAGGCTTTGTATTTGATGACATCATTTTATACAGCGGTGCCAGCATTAATAATGTGTATTTATATCAACAAGATAAATATCGTTACGACCGTTATCAAAAAATTAAAAATGCTCCTTTGGCAGACAGCTTAGTGCAATTTATGCAAACCTATTTAACCGCACCCGATGCGGTTTTCCCATTGGACGATAAACAACGCCCAACCACCAAAGAAATTAAGCATCACATTAAATCTTTCCGTCGTCACTTAATGACGCAAGGGGCTTATCAGGTAAAAGGTGCGGAGCCATTAGCCGATGAATTGTGTATCACGCCTTTATTTGGCTTAGGGGCCAGAGATAATTTGCTTAACCGAACCATCCAAGATTTATTTGTATTAGTGGAAGAAAAATTAACCATTTGTACGCCTTATTTTAACTTTCCACGCACTTTACAAATCAAAATTCGTGACCTGTTAAATGACGGTAAGCAAGTGGAAATTATTGTGGGAGATAAAACCGCCAACGATTTTTATATTCCGCCATCTGAACCCTTTAAAATGGCCGGAGGTTTGCCCTATTTATATGAAAAAAATCTCCGTTCGTTTTGTAAAAAATTTGAACATGAAATGAATAACGGCCACCTAACCGTTCGTCTTTGGAAAGATCAAGATCATAGTTATCATCTCAAAGGCATTTGGGTGGATCATCAATATATGTTATTAACCGGCAATAATTTAAACCCACGAGCTTGGCGACTTGATGCGGAAAATGGTTTATTTATTTCCGATCCAAAACAACAATTACAACCGAAAATACAACAAGAGTTAAGTGAAATTCGTCAATATACGCATATTGTGAAACATTATTCAGAACTGGATACGCTGGAACAATATCCTGCACCGGTTCAACGCTTGTTAAAACGTTTTTCTCGCATTAAAGCCGATAAATTAATTAAGATGATTTTATAGTTTGACGATAATATGAATAACCGTTTAAGAATAGCCACTCGACAAAGCCCATTGGCGTTATGGCAAGCCAATTATGTAAAAGATCGCTTGCAAGCCTTGTATCCAGATTTAACCATTGAACTGGTTAAAATGGTGACGAAAGGGGATGTCATTTTAGATACGCCACTGGCAAAAATTGGCGGAAAAGGCTTGTTTGTCAAAGAATTAGAACAGGCCTTATTAAATGGTGAGGCAGATATTGCGGTGCATTCCATGAAAGATGTCCCCATGCAATTTCCGACTGGCTTAGGGTTAAGCGTGATTTGCCAACGTGAAGATCCTCGAGATGCTTTTGTGTCTAATCACTATCCGAATTTAGCGGCCTTGCCAACAGGATCGGTTGTCGGTACCTCTAGTTTACGCCGTCAATGCCAGCTTAAGAATTTACGCCCCGATTTGCACATTCAGTCACTACGTGGCAATGTGGGGACCCGATTAAGCAAGTTAGATAATGGCGATTATGATGCGATTATTTTGGCTTCTGCGGGGTTAATTCGATTGGGTTTACAACAACGTATTACGGCCTATTTGGATATTAATTGTTCGCTCCCCGCAGCGGGGCAAGGAGCGGTAGGAATTGAATGCCGTATTGCTGATGAGCGAGTGCAACAATTGCTTGCCCCTTTGGCGGATCCTGAAACCACCGCTTGTGTATTAGCTGAACGTGCAATGAATAATCATTTACAAGGCGGTTGCCAAGTGCCGATTGCGGGGTTTGCGGTGATAGAAAACCATGAAGTTTATTTGCAAGCGTTAGTGGGTGCTTTAGACGGTTCAAAAATTATTCGGGCAAGCGGCAAAACTGCGGTGCAAAATGCCGAGATTTTAGGCGTGCAGATTGCTGAACAGCTTTTAGCCCAAGGGGCAGACAAGATTTTAGCTGAAATCTATCAGGATTAATGGTTATGGCAGTGTTGATTACTCGACCAGATGAGGCTGGCAAACAGTTAGCGGAGAAATTGAATAAAGCGGGAATCGCGAATATTCATTTGCCTTTTTTTTCCTTGTCCGCAGGCCGAGAGTTAAATGAATTACCCAACCGAATCAGCCAGTTAAATGCGGGAGATTATATTTTCTGTGTGTCGAAAAGTGCGGTGAAATTTGCCACAGAAACCTTGCAAGCCACGGGGTTTCACTGGCGTGAAGATTTACAGTATTTTGCCGTGGGACAAGGCACCGCAGAATATTTTGCGAGCCTAGCAGAAAGGGCGGTACACTATCCTTTTCAGCAAGAAAACAGCGAGGGCGTGTTAAGTTTAACAGCCATGCAGACATTGGCGGACAAAAATATCTTGATATTACGAGGCAATGGCGGACGGGAATATTTTGCCGAGCAAGCAAAATTACGTGGTGCCACGATTAATGTGGTAGAATGTTATCAACGCTTGCCAATTCAGTATCAGGCCGAGGTGCAAATTGACTTATGGAAACGTGCTGGCGTGCAATCTGTGATCGTCACCAGTACGGAAATTTTGCATTCTTTGGTTGACTTTGTGCCAGTGAGAGACCAAACTTGGTTAAAAAGTTGTCAACTTGTCACCATCAGTCGCCGTATTGCGAATTTAGCCATTGCTGTGGGTTGGCAACCCGAGAAGATTATTATTTCACCCAAAGCAGATAATGCCAGTTTGGTGGAAACCCTAACGTTATTAACAGCTTAATTTTAGAGAGAGAGTGGGTATGAGCAATAAAAAAGCAAATCAATCTGATGCGGTTGAAACACAAACTATTGTAGAAAAAGAGGTTGAAAACGTGAAACAAGCATTCACTGAAAAAGCAGATAAAAAAGCCAAAGTTGAGCCGGTGTTAAATAGCACGCAAGCCGACGCTAACAACGCTCAAACAAGTAAAAAAGACGAGAAACAAAGCGTGACAGCTGAGCCAACAACATCCGAGCCAGCCAAAAGCGAACCTGTGCAAACCGAAACGGTGGTGGTCAAAAAAGGCGGTTCAGCTATGGGGTTACTCGCCTTATTAGTTGCTTTAGGCCTAGGCGGTGCGGGTTATTATTTTGGTCAACTTGAAGTGGATAAAATTAACCAAAAAGTCACCGCACTTGAGCAAAAAATCTCAGGTGATGTAGTCACGACCGCCAATAATCGTCCCTCTCTCGCTGAAATGCCAAATTTTGAGCAAGAACGTGCACAACTGGAAAACGTTCTCGCCAGTTTAAAAGCCAACGATCAAAAATTGGCAAGCCTTGAACAAAGCCTGTCTGACAAAGACAACGCTTATTCTGCGTTAAAAGACCAAGTAAATAAATTGGCCAATAACAGTAATGCACAACCGAGTGAATGGTTACTCAGTGAGGCAGATTTCTTACTCACCAATGCGTTACGTAAATTGTTGTTAGATAACGATATTGATACCAGTATTGCGCTGTTAAAAGTGGCCGATGAAGTGCTGACCAAAGTGGACGATCCGCAAGTTAAACCGATTCGCACGGCCATTAATCAAGACTTAAAACAATTACTGTCCGTCAATAGTGTAGATCAAAATACCATCATGCAACGCTTATCGCAACTGGCCAACAATGTGGATGAGTTGGTGGTGGCTAATGTTAACTTTGGCGATGAGCAAAACCAAGATAGCAAAATCTCCGACGATGTGAATGACTGGGAGAAAAACATTGAAAAAAGTGCGACCTCGTTCTTGAATCACTTTATTCGTATCACCCCTCGGGCTGAAAATACCACGCAAGCCTTGCTTGCCCCGAATCAAGATATTTATTTACGTGAAAACATTCGCTTGCGTTTACAAATTGCCATTTTAGCCGTACCACGTCAGCAAAATGAGCTTTATAAACAATCACTTGAAACAGTGGCGGCGTGGATTCGTAGCTATTTTGATACCCATTCAGAAACCGCCACGACGTTCTTAAAATCCCTAGATGAATTGGCGGATCAATCTATTTATGTCGAGGTGCCAAATCAGTTAAGCAGTTTAACGGCGTTGGATAAATTACTCAATAAAACCCCACCAGAGGTGCAAAAAATTGAGATTTCTGCTGATAAAGCCTTAACAGAGTCAAATCAAGTGGCGGTAGAAGAAATGAAATCGGCAGAACAAAATACGCCACAAGAACCAGAAAAAGCGGCTGAAGCGTCCAGCGAAACACCGACAAATACGGATGAGAAACCCACCAATACGGAACAACAATAAGGAGCAATACAATGTTTAGAGTTTTATTCCTCATGCTTGTATTACTGGCAGGCTTAATTGCAGGACCTTATTTAGCCGGAAAACAGGGCTATGTGTTAATTCAAACGGCCAATACCAACTATGAATTATCCCTCGTCACCTTAGTGGTTTTCTTCGTGATTGCCATGGCGGTGGTCTATTTTATTGAATGGGCCGTACGTAAATTTTTCCGCTTAAGTAACAGTACCTACGGTTGGTTTTCACGCCGTAAACGGGTAAAAGCCCAAAAACAAACCCTACAAGGGTTAATCAAAATGGACGAGGGCAACTATTCCAAAGCGGAAAAATTAATTGGTAAAAATGCCAAACATTCTGATGAACCGATTTTGAATTTTATCAAAGCCGCTGAGGCAGCCCAACAACGGGGTGATGACTTCAATGCCAATAAATACTTAATGGAGGCCACAGAATTAGCGGGTCCAGATAATTTAGTGGTCGAGTTAGCCCGTACTCGTATTTTGTTATTACAACATAAACTGCCAGCCGCACGTAGCTCGGTGGATAGTTTGTTAGTGATGACGAACAAAAACCCTGAAGTCTTAAAACTGGCCATTGAGATTTATCAAAAATCTCAAGCATTTGAAGCACTTGATGAAATATTGCCAATGATTGAACGTAGTAGCATGTATTCTGCCCAAGAATTCACCGCACTTCAACAAGCAGTGGAAAATGGGTTATTGGATGAAATCATGAATGAAGACGGTGCAGATGGCTTACTTGCATGGTGGCAAGATCAACCACGTAAACGCCATAACGACAATTATGTGCGTATCGCCTTGATTCAACGTTTAATTGATTGTAACGATCATGAATCCGCCTATGAGTTAAGCGTCGAAACCTTGAAAAAATTGGACGCCGACAGCGAATTTAATCAACCGTTATATGCTCAAATTACTCGTTTACAAGCTACGGATAGCAGCAAGTTAGTGAAACTCTTGCAAAAACGAGTGAAAGGTGCGGACGAAAAAGCGGGCTGTTGTGCTTATCGTGCCTTGGGTTATTTGTATGTCCGTAATGCCGATTTTGCTAAAGCTGCTGAAGTATTTAAGAAAGTGGTGGCCAATAAGGACAATCTTGAGCCGAATGATATCACCATGGCAACCTATGTCTTTGAGCAAGTGGGCGAACAAGATCTGGCGAAACAGTTACGTGATGAAGTGTTAAAATCCGCCATGGCTATTGATACCTTGGTGACGGAAAATGCAGAGCCTGTCATTGAAAATACCGACACCTTGCTGCTAGAACAACGCTCGTAGTAAAGCGTTCATTCCCTTATCAGCCACTGATGTGCCGTGCTTTCGGATAACATCAGTGGCTGTTTTTTATTTACTTATTTAATCCCATCTGACCAATTTTTACGCCTAAATTGCCTAAGGCAACGGGGTCGAGATAATCTGCTAAGAATTTGAATAGCACATTTAAATCGGTAAAAGTGCGGTGAATTTTGACTTCGTTTTCGATTTTCCGAGTAAATTCATACTCAACCTGATCGTCCTGAATATGGGCGATAAGGGTAATATAAATGGTTTCAAAAAAATGGCTAGTCGCCCCCTCTTCGCCAGGATCGCTGATACGTACGTTTAATGTATTGGTAAATAAGGTTTCCGTAAATGCTGACATAATTGATTTCCTTGTTAATTAAATGGTGCGTAAAAATAAAAACCCGATAATAAAATCTCTTATCCAAGAAATCTTATTATCGGGCTTTTCAGTCCATTTCGTCGCATGTTTCGCTTTGCGTTGATAACTGCCTTTGCCTTTACGTTTTTTCTCCACTCGTTGGCGAAATAATCGATCATGTAATAACGCTTGAATCGCATTATCACGAATCACGCCTCGACCATGTTGGTAGGCCACACGACCTTGCATCTCTGTTTTATTTGTCATATTTTCCTCTCTTATTAATAAACTTGCTTATTATATATGTAATTCACACAAATTTTAACTTATAATCAAGAAAAAATTATGCAAGGAGCAGGCTATGATAGAAATGCTAAAAAATTGGTATACACGTCGATTTAGTGATCCGCAAGCCATGGGATTGGCGGCTATTTTATTATTTTGCTTTATCGCTATTTATTTTTTTAGCGACCTGATTGCCCCCTTGTTAATCGCTATCGTATTGTCTTACTTGTTGGAATTTCCCATTCAATTTCTATCCAACAAATTTGCCTTGCCTCGCATTCTGTCGATTATTCTGGTCTTAGGTAGCTTTATCACATTCGCCCTATTACTGGCGTTTGGTTTGCTCCCTAACTTGATTAACCAAACCCTGAATTTATTAAGCGATTTGCCGAATATGTTTAATAAACTGCATGAATGGGCAATGCAGTTACCCGAAACTCACCCCGAATTTGTAGATGCGCAAATGGTTGAGGGAATCTTTACGGCGACACGGAGCAAAATCCTTGCCTTTGGCGAAAGTGCGGTGAAATTTTCACTTTCTTCTATTGTGAATTTGGTCACCATCGGCATTTATGCGTTTTTAGTACCGCTGATGATGTTTTTTATGTTAAAAGATAAAAATACATTAATTCAATCCTTTACCCAATTTTTACCGCAAAACCGTCATCTTGCCAATAAAGTGTGGCAAGAAATGCAGTTACAAATTGCCAATTATATTCGTGGCAAACTGTTTGAAATTGCGATTGTCACCCTTGTAACCTATATTGTGTTTCTGTTCTTTGGCTTAAATTATCCGCTTTTGCTGTCCGTTGCGGTGGGTGTGTCTGTGTTAGTGCCTTATGTAGGGGCCGTGTTAGTCAGTGTGCCAGTAGCTTTGGTGGCGTTTTTCCAATTCGGCGATCATTCTACATTCTGGTATATTATCATTGCGTACGTCGTTAGCCAGTTACTTGACGGCAATTTACTGGTGCCATTTTTATTCTCAGAAGCCGTTAATTTACATCCTTTAACCATCATTGTCTCGGTGTTAATTTTTGGTGGATTATGGGGATTCTGGGGCGTGTTTTTTGCTATTCCGTTGGCCACCTTGGTCAAAGCGGTGATCAATGCGTGGCCATCCACCGAAGAATTGAATGTGATTGTAAAATAGATAAAAAAATAGCACGGTTATCCGTGCTATTTTGATATTCCATTGAATTATTTCACACGTGAAACGTATTCACCTGAACGGGTATCTACTTTGATCACTTCACCGATTTGAACGAATAAAGGCACTTTCACCACAGCGCCTGTGCTTAATGTGGCCGGTTTACCGCCTGTACCTGCGGTATCCCCTTTCAAACCTGGGTCAGTATCGACGATTTCTAATTCCACGAAGTTTGGTGGCGTCACAGAAATCGGTGTACCATTCCATAAAGTAATAATACAATCCGCTTGGTCGAGTAACCATTTTTCTGCATCACCCACCGCTTTTTCATCCGCAGAGTATTGCTCAAAGGTTTCTGGGTGCATAAAATACCAGAAATCTTCGTCTTTGTAAGAATAGGTTAAGTTTAAATCCATGACGTCAGCGGCTTCAACGGAAGTGCCTGATTTAAAGTTCACGTCTAAGACTTTACCTGAAATGAGTTTACGAATACGAGTACGAGTAAAGGCTTGCCCTTTTCCGGGTTTAACAAATTCATTTTCAACGATAACACAAGGCTCGCCGTCTTGCATAAATTTTAGACCTGGTTTAAAGTCTGTGGTAGTGTATGATGCCATATTTATCCTTAATTTAGATATAGAACGTTTTAAAGTGCGTATTTTAACCCAAAACCCCCTCATTAGAGAAGAACAAAAAGCAGAGAATTGGTTAGAAATTCTGGCAAATGCGGTTTCTGACCCTGAAAAATTGCTTAAAATACTGGATTTACCGCTAAATGCCTTTGAAAAAGATATTCAAGCACGCCGTTTATTTCCTATGCGTGTACCATTGCCTTTTGTGCAAAAAATGGAAAAAGGCAACCCGCAAGATCCGCTTTTTTTGCAAGTGATGACCGCCCAACAAGAATTTTTAGTGGAAGAGGGGTTTAGTAAAGATCCCCTTGAAGAACAGCAAACTGCCGCCCCCAATATTTTACATAAATACCATAACCGTTTGTTATTTATGATAAAAAATGGCTGTGCAGTTAACTGTCGTTATTGTTTCCGTCGCCATTTCCCATACGAGCAAAATAAAGGCAATAAAGCCAACTGGTTAAAAGCCTTAGACTATATTGCGGAAAATCCACAAATTGAGGAAATTATTTGGTCAGGTGGCGATCCCTTAATGGCCAAAGATCATGAAATAGACTGGCTGATAAAACAGCTCGAAAAAATACCGCACTTACAACGTTTGCGTATTCATACTCGTTTGCCCGTGGTGATTCCACAGCGCATTACGGACGAACTTTGCCAAATCTTGACCGAAAGTCGTTTTCAAACGGTGTTAGTCACCCATATTAATCACGCCAATGAAATAGATGATCGGTTTGCCCTCGCCATGACAGCATTAAAACAAGCGGGCGTCACCTTGTTAAATCAATCGGTATTATTAAAAGGCGTGAATGATGATGCGCATATTCTAAAAGCACTGAGTGATCGTTTATTTTCCGTAGGGATTCTGCCTTATTATTTGCATTTATTGGACAAAGTCGAGGGCGCAAGCCATTTTTATCTTTCTGATGAAAGTGCGGGGAAAATTTACAAAGATTTACAAAAAATCAGTTCTGGCTATTTAGTGCCGAAATTAGCTCGTGAAATTGCCCATGAACCCAATAAAACTTTATATGCCCCGTAGTTAATTCTAGGAAAATCACGAAAGATCCTTTAAAATAAGTAAAATTCGACCGCACTTTATTTAGGGTATAAAGTAAAGTGCAATTTTGTTTAGTATTTACTGAGGTAACATTGTGGAAAACACACCAAAAAATAATCCAAGTCAAAGTGAATTAGATTTGGGTACCAATCAAACTGATTCGATTTTGAGCAAAGTCACTGGCTTATTTAACAAAAAAGAGGGCGCCCAGCCGACACAATTTGCGGTGCGTAAAGAGCCAACATTCGGTAGCCAACCCACTGCGCCCCAAGCAACTGCAACACCGAGCCAGAATATCAATGCGAGCCCGAATGTTTCCGCTAGCATGGCACAAAATGTGACCCATTATTCTACCTCAAGTTCTTTCCAACAAGGTAACTACCTCAATACAACTCACACAGCACAGTCTGTCAGCAACGAAAACGGTCAAGAAAATGTCACAACGCCTGTTTCTAGCGTTACAGAGCCAACTCAACCGACCGCAGCAGAAACCGTTGTGGCGGAAACAACCGGTACAGTAGAAACCCCGACAGCAGAAAGCCCGACGGTTCCCCAAACGGATACACCAGAATCAGTTGAACAACCTGTTGTGGTACCTACATCAAGCAAAGCGAGCAATAAAAACCCTGAAAACTGGGCAATTATGCAGAAATTACCCACTAAACACCGTCGTTTATTTATTGCCATTGCAGGCGCCGTAGCCATTTTATTGGCGTTATTATGGTTAAAACCAAGTAATAATACCGTAGAAGAAATTCAAGCCAATAACAGTTCATCAACACCGATTGAATTCCAGTCGCTCAATCCAAATGAGCCACTACCAGAAACAACGGAAAATGTCACCATGGCAGATAACAACGCCACGGCTAACAGCACTGTCGCACCAGCAGAACAGGCTAATGTAAATCCGGCTCCACAAGCTACTGCTGAAACCACAACGGCAGCACCAACACAAGCCATTGCACCAACCACACCAGAAACGGCTGCAGCAGCTAGCCAACCTGTGAACAGTGCAACAGAACAGGCCAAAGCGGAACAAGCAAAATTGGCCGCAGAACAAGCACGTAAAGCTGAACAAGCCAAACTGGCAGCAGAACAAGCACGTAAAGCCGAACAAGCCAGACTGGCAGCGGAACAAGCTCGCAAAGCAGAACAGGCTAAAGTAGCCGCTCAACAAGCGCATAAAGCTGAAACCAAAACCACTGCGAGCAAAGCAAAAACAGCGCCAGTGGTTGATGCCAAACCAGCTAGCACCAGTAGCAGCGCCTCAAGCAATAAAGCAAGCAGTGCCAATACATCTGCTAGTAAAGCGACAAGTACAAACGCAACTTCTGGCACAAAAACCTTAGTCGTACCACAAGGGACATCCTTGTTCCAAGTGTTCCGTAGCAACGGTTTAGATATTCGTGATGCCAATGCCATGACCAAAGCTAACGGCGCAGGCAATGTATTAAGTAGCTTTAAAGCCAATGACAAAGTACAGGTTTCTGTCAGCCAAGGCCGTGTCAACAGCATGCGTTTATCGGATGGTTCTGTCTTTACACGTCAAGCAGACGGCACCTATAAATACAGCAAATAGGTTCACTATGTTAAAACGACTTTTATTACTCACCCTTATCGGCATCACGGCTTGCAATATGGAGGCTGGATTAGACAACAATAATCCGCCGCCTAAACCACGAGTGGTCTTAGACAAAACCACGCAAAAAGGTTCAGCAAGCCTATATAAATGTAAAGAGGATAAAGAAATAAAAGTCGTCCGTACCACGGAAAGCAGCAAAAACACCAAGAAAGTGAAAACCGATGAAATTCTTCTCACCTTTGAGGGCGTGACTGAAAAACTGACCGCCACACTTTACCAAACGGGGAAATTTTACACCAGTATTCACTGGCAATGGCTAGAAGAAACGAACAACAATAGCCTACGTACTAGTGTAGGCAAATTGTTAGCAGATGAATGTGTTGAGCAATAGGCTTAGGTAGAATATAAAAAAGTTGGTTTTTAACACCAACTTTTTTTATGGGAAAAGATTATTTCTGTTTCCCCGCCAAATACAACCACTCTGCCACTTGTTTAGCAAAATAGGTCAAAATCCCATCGGCGCCGGCCCGCTTAAAGCACAACAAGCCCTCCATGATACATTCTTTTTCTTTTAACCAACCATTTTCAATGGCAGCCAAGTGCATGGCATATTCGCCGGACACTTGATAGGCAAAGGTCGGCACACCAAATTGGTGTTTGACACGATAAACCATGTCTAAATACGGCATACCGGGTTTTACCATCACCATATCGGCTCCCTCTTGAATATCCAGTGCCACTTCTTGCAAGCCCTCATCACTGTTGGCAGGATCCACTTGATAGGTTTTCTTATCGCCACCTTTTAAGTTAGCCGATGAACCTACTGCATCACGGAAAGGGCCGTAATAATTGGATGCGTATTTTGCGGCATAGGCCATAATTAAGGTATTAATCAAGCAAGCATTTTCAAGTGCGGTGCGAATTTTGCCAATTCTGCCATCCATCATATCGCTTGGTGCCACAATATCTGCCCCCGCCTCGGCATGGGAAAGGGCTTGTTTAACCAGAACAGCACAGGTTTCTTCATTTAACACATAGCCGGAGTCATCAATAATGCCGTCTTGACCATGCACCGTATAAGGATCTAACGCCACATCCGTTAATACGCCTAATTCAGGATAAGCGGATTTTAAGGCTCGTACTGCACGTTGTACCAAACCGTTAGGGTTATAGCTTTCTTCTGCTAACAAGGATTTTTTATCTTGTTCAACCACTGGAAACAAGGCGATGACTGGCACGCCGTATTTGACTAACAAGCCTGCCTCGATCAGTAATTGGTCGATGGTTAATCGTTCCACTTTTGGCATAGACGGCACGGGTTCACGTCGGTTTTCACCCTCCATAATAAACACAGGATAGATCAAATCATCCACGGTTAATTTATTTTCCGCCATTAAACGGCGGCTAAAATCATGTTTACGCATACGGCGTAAACGGCGTTCAGGGTAACCTGTAAAAATTTGTATTGTCATTGTTTACTCCAAAACTTGTAAAATTCTTGATTTTTTTACCGCACTTTACCCTCACCCTAGCCCTCTCCCAAAGGGAGAGGGAATGTTAGGATTCAGTTTCGGCAGTATCTTCTTTTGGGCGGTAGAATCTGGCACAGATTACACCCACTTCAAACAGCAAACACATAGGAATGGCCAATAAGGTTTGGGAAAAAATATCGGGCGGTGTGAGCAACATGCCGACCACAAAAGCCGTCACGATAATATAAGGGCGTTTCGCTTTGAGATCTTCTGGCGTGGTGACGCCTGCCCAACAAAGTAAAATAATCGCCACAGGCACTTCAAAGCAGACCCCAAAGGCTAAAAATAGGGTCAGGACAAAATCTAAATAGCTGCTAATATCCGTTGCCATGGCAACGCCGTCAGGGGTGGTTTTGGTGAGAAAGCTAAATACCAAGGGGAACACCACATAATAGGCAAAGGCGACGCCCACATAAAATAATAACGTACTGGAAAATAACAACGGATAGACTAAGCGTTTTTCGTGGCTGTATAACGCTGGTGCCACAAATGCCCAAAGCTGATAAAGTAAAAAAGGCACCGAAATAAACACGGCTGAAAGTGCGGTTAATTTTATCGGAGTAAAAAACGGTGCGACCACATTGGTGGCAATCATGGTTGAGCCAGCAGGCATAGCATCCAATAAGGGGGTCGCAATTAAATGATAAATATCATTAGAAAAATAGACTAACGCCAGAAAAACCACGGCAACAAAAATGAATGAGCGTAATAAACGGTTACGTAATTCGATTAAATGTGAGATTAAAGGCTGTGTTTCTTCGACATTACTCATGATTTTTTCTCCTGTTGGCTAACAGGTTGAGCATCTTCAGCAGGGTGATATTGATCGATATATTGTGCCAACTGTTCGTCTAAAGACAATTCATGTTCAATATTTTCCGCCAGCTCGTCATCAACTGTTTCCGCATTATCAAGTGCGGTGGAATTTTCCGCTGTTTCCGATGTATTTTGTTGATTCGCTTGATAATTCTCGTTACGCACAATCTCAATTTGTTCTTGCAACGAATGATTGGCTACACTGGCTTGTTTATCCAACTCTGCTTTCATTTTTTCCGCAGATTGTTTCAAATCTTGCACAGTTTCCGCTAATTCAGGCGATAAAGCATTTAAATTTAAATGCTCGGCTTTTTTGATACTCTCTTGTAATTCTTGCAATTTTAATTCTTGAGCCAATTCATTTTGCACATTGGCCGCCAACCCTCGAATCATCCGTACCCATTTCATCACGGTACGAATGGCCACAGGCATACGTTGCGGCCCCAGTACCACTAAGCCCACAATAAAAATTAACAGTAACTCAGAAAAACCAATATCAAACACGGATTATGCCTGTTCTTTTTGCTTTGCCGTCTCTTCTGTTTTCACATTTTCGCCATTATCTAGAGATTTAAATTCCGCCTCTTTCGGTTCATCTGCCATGGCTTTTTTAAAACCTTTCACGGATTCGCCTAAATCAGAACCTAAGGTTCTTAATTTTTTTGTACCGAATAATAACACCACAATGGCCACAATAATGAGAAGTTGCCAAATGCTAATACCACCCATAAAATACCTCTTAATTTTCAATCATTCATGTTGCTGAATATACCCTTTTTCCGCCGCTTAAGCAATAGCTACAACAGGTTAAGCCGTAGCGTTTAGGTCACAGGATATGCTATAATTTTGCTTATTTTACGCATATTTACTCTAAATGGCAAAATCAAACTACATCACTCGCTCAGGCTGGAATGCCTTAGACAAAGAATTAAAGTATCTGTGGAAAGAAGAACGCCCAAAAGTTACGCAAGCCGTTTCGGAAGCAGCAGCCATGGGCGATCGCAGTGAAAACGCCGAATATATTTACGGTAAACGACGCTTACGTGAAATTGATCGGCGTGTACGATTTTTAATGAAACGGTTAGAAGTATTGCAAATTGTGGATTATCACCCCCAACAAGAGGGCAAAGTGTTTTTCGGTGCATGGGTGGAATTGGAAACAGAAAACGGCGAATTAAAACAATATCGTATTGTGGGTTGTGATGAATTTGATCCGGTTAAAAATTGGATCTCCATTGACTCCCCTGTGGCGCGAGCTTTGATTGGCAAACAGTTAGATGACGAAGTGCGTGTAAATACGCCATCGGGTAATATGCTGTTTTTTATCAATCGGATTTGGTATGAAAAAAGTTAACAATTTCTGGCTAGCGTTATATTCTTGTTTAAAAACTTATCAATAACATTTAGGAAAACGAGAGGAAATACCATGTCTAATTTAAATGTTGCTATCAATTTCAGAACAACGGATAGCCTTAAAGTGAATGCTTATAAGGTTATTAAAAATTATGGATTTACGCCATCTCAGGTATTCAATCTATTTTTAACCGAGATTGCGAATACAAAAACAATCCCCCTAAATTTAAGCTATTTGAAACCCAATGCTGAAACCTTAGGGGCGATGGAAGAAGTGAACAGTGGCAATATGAAATATCATCTTGTTGATGATAATGAGGCGACAAAATGCAAACAGCACATCTAAGAAACACCATGTATCTCAAACAAAGGCTATTTTTATCCTTGATGTACTCGGCTAAATAGCATATGATACTATACAAAATAGTGTGACAGACTGCTTTATGCAGACACTAGGTAACCTTTTTAAGGTCGAGGCAAAGCCGGTAATGACGTTCTGGATACTCAAATATTTTATTTGGGCGCCCCCACTTAGTGTGGGGTTTGTTATTTAGGGGACCTTGATAAAGGTTTTAGTTTTCACTGGCTTTTTTCGCTATTTTCCCAATGGATTTTAGACTTTCAAAATAGGCTTGTTCCACAGGCGACAAAGTTTTGACTTCATAAGCCCTAAATTCCAATTCCGCTTTTTGCTCGGCTTGTTCACGGCTAATTGAACCCTTATCTTGCAATACACCGTTACCATATATGGCAAGAAATCTGTCTAATTCTTCCACCCAATTTTGCATATACATTGGTGTATGTTCTATTGCCTTGATCTCAGCTAAATCAAAAAATGCGGAAACAAGGCGATTTAGGCGAAACAGTTCATCTTCGCTTAAATAATTTTTCGCCGTTTTGGCTTCACGCAAAGTGGGTTGTTTGCCGACAAAATTTGTTAAACCCATAAAATCTTTTTGGTGATCCGTGCGAAAGAAAATAATCTCTGCCGACGTTTGTCCACTGGTGGAATAATGTAATTTATTCTGCACGGTTTGAAAAAACACTTGCGTTTGTGAGCTACTCGGATCGTAATCCATTGCCGTGGCATATAAATCCAATACCTGACGGTACAGCATTTTTTCACTGGAACGAATATCCCGAATACGGTTGAGTAAATCTTTCCAATAATTGCCACCACCGTTGTTTTTCAGACGTTCATCATCCATAGTGAAACCTTTCACTAAGTATTCATTTAGACGCTCGGTTGCCCATTGCCGAAATCTTGTGCCTTGCGTGGAACGTACACGGTAGCCTACGGCAATAATCATTTCTAGATTGTAATATTTCACCGCTTTGGTTTGCGTTTTCCCTGCCATGGCACCGTGTTGAGTGGTAGTAAACTGTAAGTTGACAACCACTTCTTCATCAAGCTCGCCACTGTCAAAAATCGCTTTAATATGTTTGCTAATATTTTGCTTGGTGGTTTGGTAAAGCTGTGCCATATCTGCCTGACTAAGCCACAAATTGCCATTATCCAAATGCACTTCTAATGCTGGTTTATCTTGGCTGTTTTGATATAAAACCACTTCACCCTTGGCTGTTTGATCGTTCATTTCACACATTCTCTTTATTTAATATGCTGTATAAATTACCACACTCCATTGTCATTATCAACAATATTTTGAAAATGAATTCCTTGCGAACACATCGGTCCGTTTAAATGACAATTAGACACGACCTAGCGATAACGAAAAAGGGCGAACATCTGTTCGCCCTTTATATTCAATACATTATACCGTTAAATCGACCACAACAAGATCGCCAATAACTGCGGTGAAATTATCCGTAAAAACATGGTTAATGGATAAACCGTGGCATAGGCCAACGGTGCGGCACCGTGATCTTCTTTAATTGCATTGGCAAAGGCCAAAGCGGGAGGATCCGTCATGGAACCGGCAAGCAAACCACAGATAGAAAGATAATTCAGTTTGGCATACAAGCGTGCAATAATGCCGACTAGCACCAACGGTACAAAGGTAATTAAGATACCATATCCCATCCATTCTAGGCCATTCCCCTCGGTTAAGGTGCTAACGAAATTGCCCCCCGATTTTAAGCCGACCACCGACAAGAACAACACGATCCCGATTTCACGTAACGCCATATTGGCACTCGGTGGCATAAACCAGTAGAGTTTGCCGATAGAACCAATTCGAGCCAAAATTAACGCCACCACTAATGGGCCACCAGCTAAACCGAGTTTTAACGCCACAGGGAAACCTGGAATATGGAATGGAATGGATCCCACCAATACCCCTAAACCGATACCGATAAACACCGGTAACATTTGCACATGTTGCAGTTTAGATTGCATGTTACCGAGATCAGACATCACTTTACCAATCACGTCATCACCACCGACAACATGCACCACGTCACCAAATTGCAACGTTGTGTTAGCGGTTGGCACAAGTTCGATCCCTGAACGGTTTAAACGAGAAATCACCACGCCGTATTTTTGATGATAAGCAAGGGTACGAATACTTTTCCCTAACACTTTTTCATTGGTAATCACCACACGTTCAGAGCGTAAGTTGCCTTTAATGGTTGAGGCCTCAATATCCACTAACTCGCCCATAATTAACCGCACTTTGTTTAAGGCTCGGCCCTCACCCACTAAATGCAACACATCATCTAAGTGAATTTCCGTTTCGCCTTTTGGCACCACGATTTCTTCGCCACGTTTTAAGCGAGTACAAAGCACCGCTTGCCCCTCAAAACCGGGGATTTCTTTAAGCAATAAACCGTGTAAATTCGGGTTGGTCACTTTCAGATTGGCTTTTTCTAACGCCTCTTTGTCTTTGCCGGTTTCTCGATTAAAGGCCTCCGCCTCCTCCTCCACTTTAATACGGAAGAATAAACGAATTAACCACATGCTTAACAAAATACCGCAGATCCCGAACGGATAGGCCATGGCATAAGACATCCCCATTTTTTCGGTGATGTTGGTCATGCCTAACTCCACCAGAATTTGCTGTCCTGCCCCGAGAGATGGCGTATTCGTCACCGCCCCCGAATAGATCCCGAGCAACACTTCCAATGGCACGTCGGCGAGATGATAAACCCCCACCACCGTTAATGAACCTAACAACACAATTAATGCGGCCAAACCATTAAGTTTCATGCCCGATTCACGCAAAGAGGCAAAAAAGCCGGGGCCTACTTGAATACCAATGGTATAAACAAACAGAATCAAACCAAACTCTTGCACAAAATGCAAGGTATGCGGATCCAACATTAACCCGTTTTGATGGGTGAAATGGGAAACAATAATACCGCCGAATAACACACCGCCGATACCCAGTCCCACACCTTTAATTTTCCAATGACCAATCCATAACCCCACTACCGCCACAAGCGAAAGCAGGCTTATCGTGATCGCAATATCAGACATAACGCCCCCTAAATTAAAATTAACTGGCCACAATTATAATGTAAGCCACACAAGATAAAATAAGCAAAATGAAAAAATTTGACGTTTATCACATTTTTCCTTGCTAAATTGCATTATTTGCTGAAAAATAACGCATTATTTTAACATTTATTGCTGAATTATTATATGGATTATACCCAAGAATTAATCACCTCGCTATTTTGGATCTTAAAAGCCATTGGGATCACGGCGATTGTTTTCACTGCTGTACTCTGGTTTTTAGTCAAAACCACCCATTGGGGACAACAATTTTGGTCATTGGCGAAAGATTATCTGTCGCCCAAACGCAGTGTTAAACCGCTGATTTACTTTATTGTGATTGTGTTTTTTAACCTGTTTTCCGTCCGCTTAGATATTCTGTTTTCCGAATGGTACAAGGCCATGTATGACGCCTTGCAAAATAGTAATGAAAACATTTTCTGGATTCAAATGGTGGTGTTCTCCGTGTTGGCCACCATTAACATCAGCAATGTGTTATTGCTTTATTATCTCGGGCAACGTTTCACCATTCAATGGCGAACCGAACTCAACCAAGAAATGGTGGATAAATGGCTCGGTGAACAGGCCTATTACAAAACACAATATATTTATAATCAACTAGATAACCCCGATCAACGGATCCAACAAGATATTCAATCCTATGTGTCTAGCTCCTTAAGTTTTGCCACCGGCGTGATTTCTTCCGTGGTATCTATTGTGGCCTTTACCCAAATTTTATGGAATCTGTCCGGCCCAATGGACGTGGGATCCTTTACCATACCGCACGCCATGGTGTTTCTGGTATTTATTTATGTGCTCGTCACCAGTGTGTTTGCGTTCCGTATTGGACGACCGTTAATTCAGTTAAATTTTGCTAACGAACGCTTAAATGCGAACTACCGTTACTCACTGATTCGGATTAAAGAATATGCCGAAAGCATTGCCTTTTTCCGTGGCGAAAAAATGGAACGCAATATCCTATTTAAACAGTTTGATAAAGTGATTGGCAACGTGTGGAAAATGGTTCACATGACCTTAAAACTATCCGGCTTTAACTTAATGGTATCGCAAGTATCCGTGGTGTTTCCGTTTATTATTCAAGCCAGCCGATTCTTTAGTAAACAAATTCAATTAGGCGATTTAATTCAAACCTCGCAATCCTTTGGCCGTGTCCAATCGGCGTTATCTTATTTCCGTAACGCTTATGATGAATTTGCTAGCTATCGAGCCGTGTTAGATCGTTTAACCGGTTTCCATTCCGCCATTGATCAGGCCAATCAACCGAATGAAGTACGCTTACATCACACCGAAAGTGCGGTGCGTTTTGAGCAAGTTTCAGTGAAAAAACCAACGGGCGAAACCCTCATTGCGGATTTAACCTTCGATCTGCCACAAGGTTCATCACTGTTAATAAAAGGTCCATCGGGAGCGGGTAAAACCACCTTATTACGTACTATTGCTGGCTTATGGTCGCATGCCAACGGCGATATTTATTTACCCCAACAGAACGCTCTGTTCTTACCGCAAAAACCGTATTTACCACAAGGGCGTTTAATTGATGCGTTATTTTATCCCAATCTTGCCCCTGATAATGTGGATTTCGCCCAAGCGGCAGATACCATGCGAGCGGTGCAACTTGGCCATTTAAGTGATAAATTGGAACAAGAAAATGACTGGACAAGGGTGCTTTCACTGGGTGAACAGCAGCGATTAGCATTCGCTCGGTTATTGATTACCCAACCGCAAATTGCGTTCTTAGATGAAGCCTCCGCCAGTATGGATGAGGGATTAGAAGATGCCATGTATCGTTTATTACATGAACGTTTGCCTCACACCACGATTATCAGTGTGGGACACCGCTCAACCTTGAATGTACATCATCAACAACAATTGGAAATTGATCCGGTTAATCATGCTTGGCAGTTAATGGTAGGACATTAAATGAAAAAAACCTTGTTTATTGCCGATTTACATTTAAGCGAAAATCGCCCCGATTTAACCGCACTTTTTGTGGATTTTATGCAACAGCAAGCCCCAAAAGCCGAGGCGTTATATATTCTGGGCGACCTGTTCGATTTTTGGATTGGCGATGATGAACGTTCAGATTTAATTCGCTTAGTGCAAAACCACATTCGAGCGATGACACAACAAGGTATTCCCTGCTATTTTATCTGCGGTAATCGAGACTTTTTGCTCGGGCAACAATTTGCCAAAACTTGCGGATTACAGCGTTTGCCTGATTATCAAGTAATTGATTTATATGGCACGCAAACCCTAATTTGTCACGGTGATACCCTGTGTATTGATGATGAAAAATACCAACAGTTCCGCCGTAAAGTCCATCAAAAATGGCGACAACGTTTGTTTTTATGCTTACCCTTAAAACTGCGGTTAAAAATTGCTGAGAATATTCGTGCTAAAAGCAAAGCGGATAAGCAACAAAAGCCTGTTGAGATTATGGACGTAAACCCGGAATTTACCTTGCAAATCATGCAACAATTTGCGGTGACAAGATTAATTCATGGACATACCCATAAGCAACATATTCATCAAATCACACCGCAGTATGAGCGAATTGTGTTAGGGGATTGGGACAAAACGGCCTCCGTGTTAGAAGTGAATGAGCTTGGGGTGAGGTTTATTTAGTAAATTCAATAAAACCGATCCTTGCGTCTATTATAATAATTGGAGGGAAAAATGGAAATTAGTAAAGAAATATATGATGCTATTTTAGAGGAGCGTTTTATATTGGAATCTAATTCTTTCCCTGATTATCAAGATAACAATGGAATAGGAACTAATTTTATTGTTCAATGTGAGGAAAATTCCGAAATTGTGATAAATTTGGCAAGGCAAACTTTGTTAATAGTGAACCAGAAAAAACAGCACAAGAAGTAGAAAAATATAAAAAATGGTGGTTTGGTTTGCCTTATAGAAAAAAACTTAAAGAAACAGGTAAGCCGAATAAATGGTGGGGAATTGGATTGCTTGGAGCCAAAAGAAAGAGTATAGTTTTGGTGGGGAGCTACTATATTAGATGAAAATAATTTTGTTTTTTCAACTAAAATACTTGATGATCCTTTTGCAGCAGGTTCCTTAAAATGGCTATTTTTAGGCTCTGGTGCATTAGAAGTAATTGAGGGAGATGACTAAATAGCACTTTCTAACAGCAAAGGAGCTTATCCCATATTTTGTGTAAACACCGATTTCACTTAAAGGTGATTATTTAAGCAATCACCAAATTCTAGCACAAAATGGTTCAGTGCTGCTTGCCAATTTTGGATTGGTATTAACCATTTTTTAGACGCATCTTTAATCGCAAGCCAGATGATTTTAATCACGGATTCGTCCGTTGGGAGCACGTTTCGTTTTTTAATCACTCTCCGAATCACGCTGTTCAATGATTCAATCGCATTTGTCGTGTAAATTGACTTATGAATATCGTTAGGATAGCTAAAAATCGTGGCTAAATTCGCCTAATGATTTTGCCAGATCTTGACAATTAAGGGGTATTTTGCTTGCCATTTTGCCTCCAAATTAGCTAGCGTTTGTAGGGCTATCTGTTCCGTAGGTAATTGATAAATCAGCTTTAAATCTGCGGTTATGGCTTTGTAATCTTTCCAAGTAACATACTTCAAACTATTACGAACCATATGCACGATACAAAGCTGAATTTTCATTTCAGGAAAAACAGTATTAATCGCATCAGGAAAGTCTTTTAAACCGCCAATGCAAGCTATCAAAATATCCTATACGCCACGATTTTTAAGCTCGGTGAGAACGTTCAACCAAAATTTTTTCCCCTTCATTTTCAGCAATTATTTAACCCTTTGGCATATAAGGCAATGATTTTTTCATTCATAATGAAAATACCTGTTTTTGGTTATTATCTCAGAAATAGGTATTTACACAAATTTTATTATAGGCTCTTAAAAGGACTGAGTCCGATACAATATCGTCTTCAGTCCCTGATGTAAGTGTCTAACTTTTTGGAGTCAGATCAAAAATCACTGCACTTTTTTCATCACATTATTCACTGGCTTTTTTCAAAATCGCATACATTTCATCTTTTAAATGCAATTTCGCTTTTTTCAAATCTTCCACTTCCGTCGGTGTGGCGAGTTCAATATTGCTTTCAATATTTTTAATTCGCTGATCCAACGCATTATGTTCATCAAACAAACGAGCGAAATGGGCATCTTCAGTTTTTAATTGAGTAATTAAATCACGAAATTCTGGAAACATAGTTTTCTCCTTATGATCTGTAACAACTAACGGCATTGTACCCTAAAATAAATAAAAAAAATGTGAGCGAGTTCACATTTTTTAATAATGAGGCGGTGGCGTTTCTTCCGTGCGACTGGCAATGTTGGATGGCTGCATATCTTTTAATTTATTCGCCAAATAACGCAACTGGGTTTGCATTTTATCGATCACAAATTGTTGATCAATCACCGCTTGATTTAACTGTTCGACTAAATTCTCTTGAAACATCAGCTTGGTTTCGAGTTCCGCAAGACGATCTTCCATGTATTCCCTCCTTATTTTCATTTCGCTTAGGCCTGTCAGTAATTGACAAAACGCCCTAAGCACTATAATCTAGCGTAGTTATTTTAACCTATTATAAGGATAGCAGAATGCTAAACATCAAAAAAATTTCAACACTGGCATTATTGATCAGTGCCGCTGTTGCCACCGTCGCTTGTAACGAGAAAGCACAAGCCGATACCAGTAAAACCACTCAGACCCAAGCGGCACAAGCGACCACAGGGGATGTCAAAGACAGTTCTTATGCTGTTGGCGTCTTATTTGGGACCGATTTGAAAGGCGTAATTGATGCGCAAAAAGACTTGATTACCTACGATCAAGCCAAATTATTGGCCGGTTTAAACGATGCGTTAAATGGTAAAATTGATTTAAACAACCCAGAATTGGGCAACACGTTAAAATCCCTTGATGAAACCTTAAAAAATGCCTCACAAAAGAAAGCGGCGGAACAAGCACAAAAAGCCCAACAAGAGGGTGAAAAATTTGTGGCTGAATTCAAGAAAAAAGATGGCGTGAAAACCACCGAATCGGGTTTGGTTTATCGTATCGAAAAAGCCGGTGAGGGCGTGGCGATTAAACCGGAAGATACCATCAAAGTGCATTACACCGGTAAATTACCGAATGGCACCGTGTTTGATAGTTCCGTTGAGCGTGGTGAGCCGGTTGAATTTGTTTTAAACCAATTAATCCCCGGTTGGATTGAGGGTTTACAATTAATCAAAAAAGGCGGCAAAATTGAATTAGTGGTGCCACCCGCTTTAGGCTATGGCGATCAAGATATGGGCCAAATTCCGGCCAACTCGACACTTCATTTTGAATTGGAAGTGTTAGATGTGACACCTGCAAAAGCCGCAAAATAAGCCAATAATCCACCGCACTTTTTGTCGTTAACACGTCAAGGTGCGGTGATTTATTTGAGATAAAGCCATGCTAAATGAAAAACACCCTTTTACCGATGAAGATCGGACGATTTTGACTTCCTACAAAGCCGTAGTGGAAGGTGTGAGTGCATTAATTGGTAGCCATTGCGAAATTGTATTGCATTCTTTGGAAGATTTTGAACATTCTGCGATTTATATTGCCAATGGTCATAATACCAACCGCCAAGTGGGTTCGCCCATGACGGATCGGGCTTTGCAGTCGTTGCACAGCATGAAAACCGAAAGCGTGTCAAAACCCTATTTCACCAAAGCCAAAAGCAGTGGCTTGATGAAATCCGTGACCATTGCGATTCGCAATAAAAATCAGCGCATTATTGGTCTATTGTGCATTAATATCAATTTAGATGTGCCCGTTTCGCAATTTTTACAAACCCTTATGCCACTGCCAGAAGATGATGAAGCCTCTGCGGTCAACTTTGCCAGTTCGGTGGAAGATTTGGTGACCCAAACGGTGGAAAAAACCATTGAAGAAATCACCGCCGATCGCCTTGTCGCCAATAATAATAAAAACCGTCAAATTGTGGTTTCGCTGTATGAAAAAGGCATTTTTGATATTAAAGATGCGATTAATTTAGTGGCTGAACGCTTAGATATTTCACGCCACACGGTGTATCTTTATATTCGTCAAATTAAGCAGGATAGCGAGGACTAACATGCGTTATGTGCTTGCCATAAAAAGCCCTGTTTATGGTTCACAAGGGGCATTTTTTGCTTATCAATTCGCCAACGCATTAGTCGAAAAAGGCCATCAAATTAGCCAGATTTTCTTTTTCCAACAAGGTGTGAGCCATGGCAACGCTTGCGTATCGCCCGCCAATGACGAATTTCATTTACAAAAAGCCTGGCAACAACTGAGCCAACAGCATCAAATCCCGTTGCATTTATGTATCAGCGCCAGTCAACGGCGAGGCATTATTGAACAAAACTTGGCGCCACATTTTATCTTAGCTGGCTTAGGCGAGTTTAGCGCAGCCATGTTACAAGCCGACCGAGTGATTACCCTATGATGAAATTGGCCTTTGTGTTTAAAACCGCCCCCCATGGCAATGCCATTAGCCGAGAGGGCTTAGATGCCGTATTGGCGGCCTCGGCTTTTTGTGACGAGGATCAAATCGGGGTATTTTTCCTTGATGACGGAGTATTCAACCTGTTAGCGGATCAACAGCCTGAGTTAATTCTGCAAAAAGATTTTATTAGCGCCTTTAAATTGCTGGATTTATACGACATTGAACAACGTTTTGTCTGCCAACAATCCTTGCAACAATATGGCTTAGATCAGGCTGAATTGGTGATAAATTGCCAAAAAATAGACCGCACTTTGCTGATCAACAAACTAAAAAGTGCGGAGAAAATTCTCACCTTTTAAGGGATAACCATGCTTTACACGATTTCCAACGCACAATATAGCACCACCGAATTACAACGCTATGTTGCTCAACTCACCGAGCAAGACGCCGTAGTATTGTGGGGAAACGGCGTGTTATTAATGGTGAAACAAGCTGAAGTATTGCAACAGATCCAAAATGGCTACATCATGCAAGATGATCTAACCGCACGGCATTTACAACAGCACCCGAATTTAGCGTTATTAAAAAATAACCTCCAACCTATCGACATGGCACAATTTGTCAGCTTAACAGAACAATATTCGCCACAACTGGCGTTGTAGGTTAATCGACAATCTCCACCTCAAAAACATGCTTACACAATCGATTCGCACATACAAAAGTGCGGTGCGTTTCGGTGGCTCTTTTTAAACTCGCCACATTTCCACCGCAGTTTGGACAACTGACCTGATAAGGTTGGCTAGCTAAGGTAAATTTACAATGGGGAAATTGATTACAAGCATAAAACGTCTTACCCTGCCGCCCACGCCGAACCACTAATTCCCCTTTTCCACATTCAGGACAAACAAAAGATTGTTCAGGCTCATTTTGTTTTTCTTGCACAATAAAATGACAATCAGGATAACCACTACAGCCAATAAAAATACCGAAACTCCCTTGTTTCACTTGCAAAGGGCAACCACACTCGGGGCAAATTTCCGTTAATTGTTTTAAGATTTTATGTTCAGATTGAGCCTGCAAAGGTTTTAAATAATCACAGTTTGGATAAGCCGAACAGCCTAAAAACAGCCCTTTTTTACCTTGCCGAATATGTAATGGCGAACCGCATTGTGGGCAGGTTTCTGGTTGTTTGCGGTGTTGAAAAAGCGATTCGGTCATGATGATAAGTAATATGGTTAAGATAATAAAAATCTTATAGCAAAATACAACATTGCACAACGACTAAAAATCAGCGTAAAATACTGACGCTCAGTGTCAGCGAATCTATCACCGCTCAAAAAGGATAATTTTCATGAATAAACAACAACTTGCCAATAAACTGTGGGCATCTGCGAATGATTTACGTGGGAAAATGGACGCCAGTGAATATAAAAATTATATTTTGGGTTTCCTTTTTTATAAATTTCTGTCTGAACATCAAGAAAAACATTTACGCAAAGAATATGACACCACCACCAAAGAAGTTGAGGCAAGCGATATTGCCACCATTCAAGAAGATTTAGGCTATTTTATTTTTGAGACGGATCTTTATGCCACTTGGGTGGAGAATATTAAAAACAAAAACTGGAAAATTTCCGCCGTCACTGATGCATTAAGCCATTTTAGAGAAAATATTAACGACAGCCAACGTGATGACTTTGAAGGCATTTTTGAAGATGTCAATCTCACATCAGAAAAACTTGGTAGCAACCCCGCAGAAAAAGAAACCGCCATTCGTCGCTTAATCATGTTATTAAATGAAATTAATATTAGTGATAGCAATCGAGAATATGACACGTTCGGCTTTATTTATGAATATTTAATCGCACAATTCGCCATGGCATCAGGCAAGAAAGCGGGGGAATTCTATACGCCCCATGAAGTTTCTCGTATTATGGCGATGATTGTGGCAAATGAATTACGGCACAAAGAACATTGTACGGTCTATGACCCAACCGCAGGATCGGGGTCATTACTGTTTGCTGTGGGGGATGAAACCAACCATGCTAAACATCATCACAATATTAAATATTACGGACAAGAAAATAATTCCACCACCTACAATATTGCCAGAATGAACTTATTAATGCGAGGTGTAACACCAGCCAATATGGTATTACGCAATGCCGATACGCTTAAAGAAGATTGGCCGAATGGTATTATTAGTGGTAAAAATGATCCGCTGTTTGTGGATTGTGTAGTGGCAAACCCACCGTATTCTGCAAAATGGGATAATGCTGACGGACAATTAAAAGATCCACGCTTTCGGGATTATGGATTAGCCCCCGCAACTAAAGCGGATTATGCGTTCTTATTACACAGTTTATATCATTTAAAACAAGATGGGATCATGGCGATTGTGTTACCCCATGGCGTGTTATTTCGTGGTAATGAAGAAGAAAAAATTCGTACTGCCCTGCTTAAACGGGGTCAAATTGATGCCGTGATTGGCTTGCCAGCAGGTATTTTCACCAACACAGGCATTCCCACGATTATTTTAGTGTTGCGAAAAACCACGCAGTATAACAATGTATTATTTATTGATGCGTCGCAAGGTTTCCGCAAAGAAAAAAATTCCAACATCTTGCGTGAGCGTGATATTAAGAAAATTCTGGATATTTATTTGAACCGTGCTGAACTTGATGGTTTTAGCCATATTGCCAGCTTAACCGAAATTGAGCAAAATCAATTTAACCTGAATATTCCACGCTATATCACTCCGATCAATCAAACAGAAAGCCAAAATATTGACGCCCATTTAAAAGGGGGCATTCCAGAACAAGACATTGCTCATTTTGATCGGTTCTGGCAAGCCTTTCCAGCGTTAAAAGAAAAATTATTTCGCCCATTACGCCCGAAATTCGTCAGTTTAAATGTGGAGCCAGACGATATTTTTAATTGCATCTCACAAGACTGCGATTATCAGACATTTATTACCCAAATGCACGCCAACATTGAACAATGGCAACAGAACGTCAAAAATCTGTTATTGGCAGAAACCGCATTAGATTCTGAACAAATCTTGTTAAGTTTTCAGCAATTAGAACAACAACTATTTGGCTATTTTGAACAATCCCATTTTACCGATCCTTATGAGGCCTATCAGTTATTTGTGGATAGCTGGCGTCATCAAATTCAGCCCGATCTTGAGCTGATTGCCGAACATGATTTAGATTTTAGTTACGCAAAAGCGTTACAACCCAATATGATTATTAAATCTGGCAAGGAAGTGCAAGACGGCAATGATGGCGTGCTTTTGCCTAAATCCCTGATTGCAGAAGCCTTTTTTAATGATGATGTGACGCTCTGTGCCGAACTAAAAAATCAAATCACACAACAAGAAGAACAGCTACAAACTGCTCAAGATGAACTGCAAAGTGCGGTGGAAAATGAAGAAGATTTAGCCGCACTTTCTGATATTATCAAAACCGCTAAGAGCAACGCCAACAAAGCAAAAACGGCATTATTGGATTTACTGGGCGAAGAAGATGCCAGCGACAAATTCGCCCTATTAAAATCCATTGAACAAGCCAGTCAACAGATTAAGAGCTTAAAATCGACCTTAAAGGAGAAAGAACCCGCCCTTGATATCAAGGTGGAACAACGTTACCAAACTCTAACCGTCACTGAAATCAAAACCCTGTTAGCCCAAAAATGGCTGACCAGATTAGTCGCAGACTTAGAAAATATTACGCATAGCCATTCACGCCAGTTAGCACAACGTTTAAAAACCTTGCATTTACGTTATGCCGAAACACTACAAGATATTCAGCAACAGCGTCAACAGTCAGAAGCCGCTTTTTGGGCGTTGGCACAGCAATTAATTGGGGAGTAATGAGCGATGAGCGAGAAAAATAACAATGTGCCAGCGATTCGCTTTGCGGGATTCACGGACGCTTGGGAACGGCGCAAGTTGGGGGAAATATTAAAAATAAAAAGTGGAATGAATCAAAAGGCTATTGAATTACCAACAGGCATATATCCTATTTTGGCAACAGGTGGAGAAATAGGTAGAACAAATACAGCCCTTTATAATAAAGAAAGTGTCTTAATTGGACGAAAGGGGACAATAGATAAACCATACTATATGAATACGCCATTTTGGACGGTTGATACTCTATTTTATTCAGAACTAAGTGAAAAAATCTCGGGATTATTTATTTATAATTTGTTTCAAAAAATCAACTGGAGAAGTTATGATACTTCTACTGGTGTTCCTAGTTTAACAAGTTCTACTATTCATAATATTGAAGTAAATATTCCAAGCTCAAAAGCCGAACAAACCCAAATCGGCAACTTCTTTAAACAGCTCGATGACACCATCGCTAATCATCAACGAGAGCTTGAAAAATACAAAAATTTAAAGATTTCTTATTTAGAAAAAATGTTTCCAAAGGAAAATGAGGCATTTCCAGAGCTAAGATTCCCAAATTTCACGGACGCTTGGGAACAGGGAAAGTTGGGAGAGATTGTGGAATTTTATTCAGGTTTGACATATTCCCCGAGTAATGTCATTGACAATAATTTAGGTACTTTGGTTTTGCGTTCATCAAACATACAAAATAGTACATTGATATTAGACGATAATGTTTATGTCAATTCTAATTGTGTGAATAGTCAAAATGTAGAAATTGGTGATATTGTAGTCGTTGTTCGAAATGGCTCAAAAAATTTAATCGGTAAGCATGCGATCGTTGATAAATCAATGAGTAATACTGTTATTGGTGCATTTATGACTGGTATTAAATATTCAAATTTTGATTTTCTTAATGCTTTACTAAATACTGAGCATTTTAATTATGAAATAGAAAAAAATTTAGGTGCCACAATCAATCAAATTACAACAGGTGCATTTAAAGATATGTTTTTTTATTTTCCAACTCTCCCTGAGCAAACCCAAATCGGCAACTTCTTCAAACAGCTCGATGACACCATCGCTAATCATCAACGAGAACTGGAAAAGTATCAAAAAATAAAATTAGCGTATTTGGAGAAGATGTTTGTTTAGGAATAATTGGTTTTATTTGATTTTCTGTAATCCGTAGATTACAATAAAATCAAATTCACATTTGAGAGTAAGCCCAATGACGATAATCAATCATATAGAAATGACAGAAACATTTGCCCAATGGCTAGCGAAACTCAAAGATCCCACCGCCAAGGCAAAAATTACAATGCGTATTAAACGTGCAAAAAATGGTAATTTTGGTGATTTCAAGAATTTAAAAGGGAATTTGTATGAAATGCGTGTAGATACTGGTAAGGGTTATCGCATTTACTATACCCAAGACGGAGAAACGCTTTATTTCTTGCTATGTGGTGGAGATAAAACAACGCAGAATGAAGATATAGCTCATGCACGAGCAATGATTAAAGATGGTACGAGATAAGGAGTAAATTATGGCATTAAAAGAGAATATTGAAACCCGTGAATTTGATGTAGCTGAATTTTTAGATAATGAAGAAACCATCAACGCATATTTAGCCGAAAGTCTTGCCAGTGGTGATCAGGCTGAATTCTTAGAGGCGTTATCTGACGTGGCTCGAGCCAGAGGTATGACCCAATTAGCCAATGAAACTGGTATCGCACGAGAAAGCCTATATAAAGCGTTAAATGGTACGACTAAACCACGTTTTGAAACCATTTTACGTATTTTAAATGCGTTAAATATTCAGTTGACGACACAATATAAACAGGCAACAGTGTAAACCTAAGAGATATTTAGGGTGTGATGTCTCACCCTAAAATATCTCAATTCTACCTAAACAAACATCTTCTCCAAATACGCTAATTTTATTTTTTGATATTTTTCCAATTCTCGTTGATGATTAGCGATGGTGTCATCGAGCTGTTTGAAGAAGTTGCCGATTTGGGTTTGTTCGGCGAGTGATGGCAAATAAATCGGTGTGTTTTTTCCATTAAAAATGGTGTAAGTTCCAACAGTACCAATTCCAGCTACATTATTGATAAAATTCTGAATATTTTTATTATTAAACGCATAATATAAAAAATGCCCATTTATTTTATTTTCATTTTTAAACCAAATTATATTCCCATCTTTGAAATAGATTGGCTTTTCGGTATTGACTAGCCAAGGGATGCCTATTGTTCCAACCCCAGTAACAAGTAAATCACCAATTCTGACTTTTCCTGAAATTTTAGTATATTCATCATATTTGCGTTTTGATATGTATAATGGATCATCAATAGGCTCATTTTTGGAAAATGCGACCAGATCTCTAGCTCTTAGAAATCTAACACCAGAAGAAGTCCAATCGGATAGATGTATCCTTTTAACGGATGTTACATCCATAATATTCCCCAACTTTCCCTGTTCCCAAGCGTTAGCTTTTTATTGTAGTATCAAATAATTGAATTATACAAACGCTTGGGAACAGTGGGAGCTAGGGGAATTAGGTTTATTTAAGAACGGAAGGAATATGGATAAAAGTGCTATGGGATTTGGTTATCCATTTGTTAATCTCCAAGATGTTTTTGATAGAATAGAAGTAAACTATGTAGATTTAGGATACGTAAATGCCACAGAATTGCAGAGACAAGAATATAATTTGCTCAAAGGTGATGTGTTGTTTGTACGATCATCAGTTAAATTTGAGGGGGTCGGGATGACCTCATTAATCCCCAGAAACCTTGAGAATAGCACATATTCTGGATTTCTTATTCGTTTCAGATCTTTAGTCCCGATTGATTACAACTATAAAAAAGTAATGTTTTCTGTTTTATCAGTAAAAAAACAAATTTTTTCTAATGCCACAAGTAGTGCTAATACAAATATCAATCAAGAATCTTTGAAAAAAATTAATATTTTGATTCCTAAAATTGAAGAACAAACCCAAATCGGCAACTTCTTCAAACAGCTTGATGACACCATCGCTAATCATCAGGGTGTTTATTATCTCTCTGTCTATTCTGTGTTAGAATACCAAAATCCTGTTTCATCTCTCTTAAAAAAGGAATTATCTATGTCTTATCAACAACCTGAATCAAAATTTGAACAAGAAATTATTACCCGTTTAAGCAAACATGGATGGACATATCGGGCGGATTTAAGTTATAAAACAGAAGATGAATTATTAGCTCATTGGCGTGACATTTTATTTGAACGCAATGTGGATCGTCTAAATCATATTCCTTTGTCCGATACAGAATTTGAACAACTTAAACAGCAAATTTTCAAGGTCAAGACACCGATTGAGGCAGGAAAACTGTTAAATACAGGGCTGTTGGAATTGGTTCGGGATGTTAAAGGGTATGAAAACACCAAGCAATTTCTGGAATTTTTTTGGCGACATGATGTGGGAACAGGTAAAAATTCCTATGAAATTGTTAATCAGACCTATCGTTCTGCCAGCAAAATGGGACGTGAAGATCACCGTTTTGATGTGACATTGCTGATTTCAGGGGTGCCTGTTATTCATATTGAGTTAAAAAGAACAGGGGTCAGTTTAAAAGCCGCTTATAACCAACTTCGAGAATATGCCGAGGCGGGAGACTTTACTGGGTTTTATTCGTTGGTGCAAATTTTTGCCATTTTAAATCCAGATGAAAGCCGTTATTTTGCCAATCCTGGTCATTATACCCATTTCAATCCGTTATTTTGTTTTCCTTGGGCAAATTTCCAGAATCAGCATATTAATGACGCAGGACGTTTTGTGGAAGATGTGCTGTCTGTGCCGATGGGGCATAAATTGGTATCACTTTATACGATTTTAGATGATAAGAAAAATGCGTTAAAAGTGTTACGATCCTATCAAATCTTTGCTGTTGAGGCGATTTTAGATAAACTCCGCAAAGCCAATTTTGAAACGGCTGATATTGATAATGGTGGCTATATTTGGCACACCACGGGTTCTGGCAAAACCATGACATCGTTTAAAGCCGCACAATTAGTCAGTCAGTTGCCACAAGTTGATAAGGTGATCTTCTTGGCGGATCGCAATGAGTTAGTCAATCAAACGCATAAGGAATATGATTCTTTTGCCGATCATGAAGATGAAATTACCGATACACAAAATTCCTATGCGTTACTCAAAGCCTTGGCAAGCCGACAAGATAAATTAATTGTGACCAGTATTCAGAAGATGAGTAATGTGTCTAAAATGGGCAAACAAGATAAACTCGACAATACTCGCATTGTGTTTATTATTGATGAGGCTCATCGTTCGACCAATGGCGAAATGTTAATTCAAATTCGCCAACAATTTAAAACCGCCATTTGGTTTGGCTTTACTGGCACGCCGTTATTGAGTGATGACAGTGCAGACGCTGATGCGATGGGCGAAACCGCCCAGTTATTTGGCAATCCGTTACATATTTATTCCGTAGCAGATGGGATTGCGGATAATAATGTGTTGGCGTTTGATGTGCGTCCGACATTTACTTTTGATCGTGATTCCATTCGTCAACAGGTGGCGTTACAAAAAGATCCTAGCAAAGGGAAATTATATTTTAAATGGATACACGATAAATCGGATGTGGATGTGGTGAAAGCCGTTCCCGAAAGCAATTACACCAGTGATGAACATCGTCAAAATGTGGTCAAAAGCCTGTTACGCAAATGGGATGCCAATTCGTTTGAGCGTTTATTTTCTGGTATGTTAGCCGTGCGTGATATTCAATCGGCGGTGGCTTATTTTGAGTTGTTAAAAGACAATCCGTTAGGCTTAAAAATTGCCATGATTTATGATGATAGCGATCGTCATGAAGATGACAGCCTAGATAATAAATTAGCCCTTGAAAAAGCCATTTTTCATTATAATCAACAATATAATACTGATTTTGGATTAAATTCTGTGACGGCTTATAAAGACGATTTAATGAATCGTTTATCACGCCGTGATGAATATCAAGATGTGGAAAATCACCCCGACCAACAGCTTGATTTGGTGATCGTAGTATGGCAATTATTAACTGGCTATGATGCCCCTTATTTAAATACGCTCTATTTGGATAAAATGTTAGAGGGAGCGAATTTAATTCAGGCTTTTTCACGTACCAATCGCATTACCGATTCACGTAAGCCGTTTGGGATTATTGAGTATTATCGTCGCCCTGAATTAATGAAACAAAATATTGATCAGGCGTTTAGTTTGTATAGCAATAAAAATGCCAAAGGGTTGATGTATGTGAATAATCAAGCGGAAAATATTGTGCAACTGAATGATTATTTTACACAGATGGTGAAACTCTTTCCTAAAACAGCGGACAATCAGCCTGATTTTGGGGCATTGCCTGAGGATAATAACAAAAATCAATTTGTGCGTTTAATGAACGAATTCGAAAAAAACATGATTAAAGTGCGTCAACAAGGCTTTAGTTGGGAAACACAACAATATGCTGTTGATCTACCGAAAATTGAATTTACGGAGCAACAATATACTCAATTACAAGCACGTTATTCTGATTTAGCCCAAGGCAATAAAGATCCTGTGGAACGTACACAAAGAGGGCCGTTGGATATTGAGCCGTTGTTATCTTCAGGGGAAAAATTCCGTATTGATGTGACTTATCTTGCCAGTCTGTTAAATAAATTATCGGATATGGTACAACAATCCGAAACAGCAATCGATCAGGTCAAACTGGATGAACTCAAACAAGATATTCACCAATTATTTAATAGTTTACGAGAAAATGATCGCCGCATTGCAGAGATGATTTTGTTGGATATCCAACGAGGTGATTTGGGGCATATTGATGATTTCTCCACGGTATTGGATCAATATCGCAATAGCAAAGAAAATCAGGGTATTTCGGCATTTGTCGATACCTTAGGCATCGATCGAGACATTTTCATTAAATTGTTAAATCAGCATGTATTAGGTAAAGACGACTGGCAGGATTATGGTTTGTTGGAGAAATTAACTAAAAGTGCAGATAATGATCTGGTACGTGATGCATTCTTGTCAGAACGTGTTAATGAAAATCCAACGGCGCTAAAATTAAAAGGCTATTTGCGTGATAAAATTAAAGCTGAAATTGAGCGGTTATTATTGGCAAGATAATCGATAAAGCCTTGTATTGCTACAAGGCTTTATGTTTAACATAGTCCAGCTAAATGTCGCATGACAATATCCGTGTCTTGATTTTCAAGTTCTTGAATAATATGCAAATAGGTATGCTGTGTGGTGGTCATGCTAGAATGCCCTAGCCGTCTTGCCACGCTAGCAATGGAAACACCGGCAAAAAGCAATAAAGACGCATGGGTGTGGCGTAGGCCGTGCAGTGTAATCTCCGCAATATTGGCTTTTTTACAAGCACGGCTTAAAATGCCATTCAGTGTAGAATTATATACACGTCCATTCCCTAAAATAAGATGACTAAAAATCGGTTTTCCTTCTGGCAACGCTTTGATTAATTGTGAAAATTGAATCACTGTTTGCCAGTCAATTTGGATTTTTCGGACGGAAGAACGGTTTTTAGTCGGTGAAAATCCGCCCTGTTCTTTATAATTCCATGTTTTGTTGACATGCAAAGTCTGGTGCGAAAAATCAAAATCTTCTGGCGTAATCGCCAAGGCTTCAGAAAATCGCATACCTGTTTTAGCCACCAATAAAATAAACCAATCCCATGTTAATGTGGTAGATAAATTTAAATGGTTTAATAGTGCTTGTAATTCAAATTGATTTAAATATTTGTGCTTTTTCAGACGAGGGGCTTTGCCTTTAATAATGGCTTTACGAGTGGGATCTGCGGATAATAATCCTTCATCAAGTGCATCTAAAATCGCCCCTTTTAAGTGGTGATGAAAATCCATGGTGGTTTGACGTTCATGCTGTTTCGCATAATCATTGAGCAATTTTTGATAATTGATTCGGGTTAATTCACTTAAGCGTAACTGTGGTGCAAGCGTGTTAATCCAACATAGCGTCGACTGATATTTTTTCATGGTCACGGAACGAATGGCGCCCTCTTTATAAGTGGCGACCCATTCACGAAAATAATCACAGAAATATTGTTGAGATAAGGTTGATTTTTTCATTATAAACGTCCTTTTGTTAGCACACCACGACATTGTGATGCCATACTATTTTAGAAAATTGATTCCATAAAAATGATCGGAAAGCCACAATTTTCGTTTATACTAGCCACCAGATTTTAAAGGAGCGGATAATGCAAGAATTATTACAATACCCTTATTTTTTTATGGCCTTAATTGGCGTCATTTGTTTTTTATTTTTTATCATTTTGCTGTGTTTTTTCCTTTCACGGAGGAATCGTGATGTGTTGGAATTAAAGCAAGATTTAAATAAAAATATTCAAGATTACAATGTGTTAGTGGATAAATTTGATTCGCTAAGTGCGGTGAAAAATCAGCAAGATTTGGCGGTGATGCAACTGCAAACCAAGGAAGAATATTTACATTCAGAAATTGCTGAACGTGATCGGTTGATTACCAAACGCACCGCAGAATTGGAAAAAACTCGGGAAATTCTAACCGCACTTCAACAAGAAGTAGCGAGAGTGAAAGTGAGTTTGGCAGAGAAAGAAAAAAGTTTGGCGGATCAACAGCAGACTTTTCAACAAAGCCGTCAGCAATTAAGTGTGGAATTTCAGAATCTGGCGAATCGCATTTTAGACGAAAAAACGCAATCTTTTAGCCAATCCAATCAACAGGCGTTAGACAGTTTGTTGAAACCGTTCCGTGAGCAAATTGAGAGCTTTCAAAAACGGGTCAATGAGGTGCATTCGGAAAGTGTGAAAGGCAATACTTTGTTAGAAACCGAGTTGAAAAAAGTGTTGGATATTGGGCTTTCTATGTCGCAACAGGCCAATAATTTAACCTCGGCTTTAAAAGGCGAAAAGAAAACTTTAGGTAATTGGGGCGAATTGCAATTAGAGCGCACCTTACAATTAGCCGGCTTAATCAATGGCGATCATTATTCCGCCCAAGCCCATTTTAAAGATCAACAAGGCAACCATAATTACCCCGATTTTGTGGTGCATTTGCCCGATCAGAAACACCTGATTATCGACAGTAAAATGTCGCTCGTGGCCTATGAACAAGCGGTCAATACAGAAGATGAGGTGCAACGCCAACAATTTATGGCAGAGCATATTAAGGCGATTCGCAATCATGTAAATGACCTGTCGAAGAAAGATTACAGCAATCTTATTGGCATGCGTAGCCCGAATTTTGTGTTGATGTTTATTGCGGTGGAACCCGCTTATATTGAGGCCATGAAAGCGGATGTGGAATTGTTTAATTTTGCTTATCAGAAAAATGTGATTTTAGTCTCGCACACCACCTTAATGCCGATTTTACGTACCGTGGCGAATTTGTGGCGGGTGGAGCGAGGGAATGCGGAGGCCAAAGAAATTAGCGAAAAAGCAGGGGATATTTATAATCAAATTTGCTTACTGGCTGAACGTTTGGCAAAATTAGGCAATACGTTAAGCACCGCAAGCACCCAATATAACAGCACCGTGACGGCCTTAATGGGACAACAAGGGTTAGCGGGCAAAGTGGAACGCTTTAAAGATTTATCCGCCAAGGCCACCAAAACCTTGCCGGCGGTGGAATTATTACATCAAGATATTGACACCGAAAAACTGGTGATTTTAAAAGGAAATGCAGATGACACAATTAATTGATATTAGCCCACAACAAGCCTGGGACATGCTACAAACCCAAACCTGTGCGTTATTAGATGTACGTGATTGGGCCAATTACAGCCGTAGCCATATTCCCGAGGCGTTTCATTTAACCAATCAAAGTTATGGCGATTTCCAAAACGAATATGACTATGATGAACCGGTGATTTTAGTCTGTTATCATGGCATTAGTAGTCGCAGCGTGGGCACTTATTTGATTGAACAAGGCTACGAGCAAGTTTACAGCGTGATTGGCGGTTTTGAGGCGTGGGAAAAAGCCGGCCTGCCAACGGAGCAAGGGGTTAGTTAAACCCCACCGCCACCACATAGGCAAAAACGCCCCAAAAAACCACCGCACTCACATATAAGGCTTTTTCCGCTAATTTTGGCCGACGTTGGTTTAATTTAAATAAAATCCGTGCCATAATCGCAAGGGCAAGAGGGTAAAACCACAGCGTAAATGAGATAAACGTGCGGTGGACATTGGCTAAATTTGGGTTATCCACCACCGCCGGTGACAACAACAAGGCCAGTGGCCACAGCAGAATGGGAAAACAAAGTCCCACTAACAGCCAACTAAAACGGCTAAAGCCCTCTGGTAAACGGTTGTTTTCCATTTTGATCTCCCTTGATATGATTATGTAAAAACTAAACAGGAATATAGCAAATGCTTGCGCATTTTAGAAGTCATCCCGCAAAATTTACTTTATTTATCACCGCACTTTGCGTGATTTTATACGCCATCAGCAACACCCTTGATATGGAAAGTGAAATCTTATTAAACGCCACGCACTTTCCCGCTGAACCTGTCGAACAGCAAGACTATTGGCGTTATTTAACCCACACCTTAATGCACTTATCCGTGGCACATATTGGTTTCAACCTCGCTTGGTGGTGGTTATTTGGCGGGGCGATTGAAAAAACCTTTGGTTCATTGACCCTGATTTTACTCTATCTGATTGCCGGCGTTGGCTCAGGTTTGGCGCAAAACTGGGCCAGTGGCCCTTGGTTCTTCGGCTTGTCTGGCGTGGTTTATGCAGTGATGGGCTTTGTGTTCTGCGTGGATAAATTTGGCCAACACCGTCAATTTGACTTGCCCGAGGGCTTTCTTAGTATGCTGCTCGTGGGGATTGCGTTTGGTTTTATTAGCCCTTTTATTGGTATCGAAATGGGCAACGCTGCGCATATTTCTGGCTTAATTATCGGATTAATCTTTGGCTTTTTACGTGCAAAAATGGCAAAATAACCTCAATTAAATCGAATAAGGATCACTTTTATGAAACAGTCCATTCGTCATCAAACCATTGTTGAACTCGTGACACAAAACGGCTATCTCAGCACCGAAGAATTAGTCGAACGCCTGAATGTCAGCCCACAAACGATTCGCCGTGATTTAAACACCTTGGCAGAAAAAGATATGATTCGCCGCCATCATGGTGGCGCAGCCTCGCCCTCCTCTTCGGAAAACAGTGATTACGCCTCTCGTAAAGAATTTTTGTTACAAGAAAAAAATCAAATTGCGCAAGCGGCGGCCAAACTCATTCCCAATGGCTCCTCGCTATTTATTGATATCGGCACCACACCCGAGGCGGTCGCCAACGCTTTACTCGACCATAAAGATCTCCGCATTGTCACCAACAACATAAATGCCGCCCATATTCTGATGAAAAATGACAGTTTCCAGATTACCCTTGCCGGCGGTTCATTGCGTCAAGATGGCGGGATTATCGGCGAGGCCACAGTGGCCTTTATTTCGCAATTCCGCTTAGATTACGGCATTTTGGGCATCAGTAGCATTGACCTCGATGGCTCCTTGTTGGACTATGATTTCCACGAAGTGCAAGTGAAACGAGCCATGATGGAAAGTTCACGGCATACCCTGTTAGTGTCCGACCATTCCAAATTCCACCGCCGAGCCATGGTGAAATTAGGTAACCTCACCGAGTTGGATTATTTTGTCACTGACGATTTACTACCACAATCCATTTCCGAACGCCTTTCTGAATCCAATGTTCAGGTGGTTTTGGGGTAGAAAGAGAAAGGTAAAGGAAGAAGAAACTGCAGTGAAAAAAACAAACATTTTTCACCGCAGTTTCCGTTTATTTCTCCAACTGCAACGGCAAGAAAAAACTTAAAGGACGTTTGCGGATAATCTCACAGAGGCAACGGGCGATTTCACACCAACTGTCGATTTCCGTGTTGAGCGACTTCAATGCCACACGCAGTGCCAAGGTGAAACTCACCAATAAATTCACCATACCGATCAACAACACAAAACCGAGGTTTTGCCAAATTAATGGCTGGCTCAGATCACCGCTAACGGCCACATAACCAAGATTGGCGGAGGAAAAGGCTACATGGCGAATATCAAGGGGTAAGCCTAGCCAATAGCCCACCAGACCGGTTAATCCTAACAGCATACCGAAACAGAAATTTCCCATTAAGGAGCCGTAATTATCATGTAAATAATTTGCAATGCCAATCCGGCATTTTTCAGGCATCAGGTATTTCAACACGGGATGATAACGCAAGCGCATTTTGCTGTTGAGGTAATTACTGCGGTTATCAAAATAGCCCGAAATAATCCCCGAACAGAATAACCACACGCCCGCAATGGCGGCGAACCATAAGGCGCCTTGTGTGGGGTCAATGGCGTGTAGTTGGTAGTCAATGGCGGCGTGATCCAACAGTGCCACGCCCTTTTGTTGAGCATAAAAATAAGCGATTAACGCACTTAATCCCATGGCAAAGGCCACATTGCCTAACACGGCAATGGTTTGAGAACGCACAACATCAATCAATAATTGTGCCAGTTTCATGTTCACCGCTCGCCCTTGCGGGTTGCGTTCCACCGCCTCAGCAAAACGAGCGGCGGTCATGGCGGGCTGTTTGGTGGCAACGGTAAAATGCAACATAAAAATCAGCATAAAGCCCAGACCATAGTTCAAGCCATAAGCCACACTTTTCCAGACCTTATCCTCAATCACATCACCCAAATAAATTTTCAATAAAGCCATCAGCGCAATTAAAATTCCGCCACCTGCTGCAGAGTAAAACATGGCAAAATATTCTTTTTTGCTGCGTGTCACATAATGCTCGCCATGATCGCTGGTGTTTTGTGCAATGGTGCGAGAAAGCATGCTTGCGCTTTGTTTCCAAAGTACCGCAATATTATGTTGATCGGTAGCGGCCTCGGCAAATATTTCGGTGGCTTGTAATAAGCGCAATAAGGATAATGTTGGGCGACTGAACAACCCTTTGAGCAACACCAAACGATCCAAAGTTTGGGTTAACCGTTCCAACAAATGCGCCACGCCTAAGGAAGAACCCGCCACCACGCCACGTTTATGAAAACGATCAATTTGTTTGCGACATTGCGACAGCATGACTTGCAAATGGCTATCGTCATAATGTTCACCCTGTTGTTGAGCGGTTAACCATTGTGCTACTTCTTTTTGCAACGCCACAAATGGCGAATGAGCGTCTAATAAATTCGGATCAAGTCGCATTAATTCGGGCTCCAAATCTTCCGCCGCCAACCAAATGGCTAACATTTCAATGGCGGAATAGCCCTCATGATAAAGATGTTGATGCAACCAATTTTGATCGGCTTGTTCCGTATAGTGCTGAAAGGTGGCAAACAGGCTTACCCAAGTTTTCACCGAAATCGCCTTAAGCCACGCCAGATCTCGGCGATCATGAAATAACATAAAGAACACATCACGTAAATCTTTGCTGTCCTTAAAGGCGGGATTCATTTTTTCATACAGCCGTTGTTTCATCTCCTTGCCAAAGCCATCACGACTTAAAATGCCACTGCTCACCAACAAGGGATACAACCGCATTTGGCATAACCAACGGCACAGCAAGCTAGACAGCCTGCTCGCAAAATCGGGGTACTGTTGTAATAGCCCAATAAATAAGTTCACCCGTTCATTGGCTTGACATTGTCCGCCGTCACGTAAATATTGGCAAAAGGTTTGCAATAACACAAAAGGATCGTTTTGCGCCTGCATATCGGCTAACAGTTGATCCAAGCGTGGTTGAATAAATGGTATCGTCATAATTTCTCTTTTTTGTTCGTCTACCCTATTATGATAGGTTTTGTGCTGAAAAGTTCAAGCCATAAAAAAAGTGCGGTGAAAAAAGGTTGATTTTTTTCACCGCACTTCAATAGGTTAATTAGCTAACTAGCCCTCACAGCTTGAGCAACTGAGCAAGTTGCGGTTAAACACTTGTGCCGCACTCATGCTGTATTGATAATAAATGGATTTTAAGCCCAATTCTTCGGCGGTTAAGTATAATTGGTTCAAATCTTTTGCAGGTGTCGCAGGGTGAACCATGATGTTAATACTTTGGCCTTGATCGATATATTTTTGACGTTGTGCCGCTTGTTGAATGACGCTTAACTGGCTGATTTCTGAGAATGTTTTGAAAATATCTTTCTCTTGATCGCTTAATTGGGCTAAATGTTGCACAGAACCGTCATGCAATAAAATGCTGTCCCAAATTTCGTCTTTGTCTAAGCCTTTTTCTTGTAATAATTTTTCCAAGAATGGGTTTTTGTAGACGGTTTTGATTTTGGCCAAATCTTTTACATAATAATTGGATTTAAACGGTTCCACCGACGGCGATACGCTGCCTAAAATAAAGCTACTGGATTTGGTTGGCGCAATACTCATTAAGGTGGTATTGCGACGGCCGTAGCCCTCTAAAATTTCCGGTTCGCCAAAACGTTGCGCCAATTCTTGCGAGGCTTGTAAGGTTTTTTCTTTCAGCGTGCGGAAAATTTCATTGTTTTTCTGCATGGCCTCAAAGCTATCAAACGCAATATTATTCGCTTGTAAATAACTGTGCCAGCCTAATACGCCTAAACCTAATGCACGGTGACGACGTGCAAATTTATTGGCACGGTGTAAGAACGGAATATGTTGGCTTTTCTCAATAAATTCGCTCATGACCACGTCTAAGAAGTAGGTTAAGACTTCAGGGGCGTCGGTGTTTTTCCACTCATCAAAATAGAGTAAATTCATGGACGACAAGCAACAGACGAAACTTTCATCATGACAAGCTGGCAACATGATTTCGGTACAAAGATTAGAGGCATGCACCACCATGTTTTTCTCTTTATACACATCAGGACGGCCTGCGTTGGCGTTGTCTTTAAAGAACAAATACGGAATACCGGTTTCGGTTTTACGTTGTAATAATTTTGCCCAAAGCTGACGTTTATAAGGGTCGCCCGCTTTCATGCTTTGTAGCCATTCATGGCCGATACACACACCGTAATACATTAATTGAATCGGGTTGCCCTCGGTGTGAATGTCTAACCATTCGTCAATATCGCCATGTTCAATATCAATATAACCGGCAAATTGGCCTTTGCGTGAGGTGCCTTGTGAAATGACATCAATCACGGTATCAAATAACTTGGTAAAGTTGAATGAACCATCCGATTTGCCGTTATTTTTAATCACCGAGCCACGTGGACGAATATCGCCGAAATAGGCTGACGTCCCGCCGCCGATTTTGCTCATCATGCCCACTTCAGCAGTGGTCACCATAATTTCATGAATGGAGTCGCCAATATAGCTCCCAAAACAGGAAATCGGCAAACCACGATCTAAGCCAAAGTTTGACCAAATTGGCGAAGAAAGGGAAAAATAGCCACGAGCCATGTAGTGATAAAATTTCTCCGCATAGCCCTCAATGCCGAGTTTATGTTCAGCATGTTCGGCAATAAAGCGAATGCGTTCTAGGGCGTTTGTTCCCTCAAGCAAGTAACCACGTTGCAAGAACAAACGGCTGTCTTCGTTTAACCAAGCGAAGTCTGGACGGTTTGGATTAGAATAAGTCATCGGCGGTAATCTGTTTCATTTTTTTGCTGTAATCAGTGCTACGTTTATAGAAGAAATCATTTTCTTTGGTGGAAAGGATTTCAATATCGAACCACTGGGTTTCTTTTAATAATTCTGGATTGATGTTGTGTGGTGCCGTCAATCCAAGTATGGTTAATGAGTTGTTGTAACGACTTTTAATGTAATTCAACGCCGTTTCTTTGGTGATAAAACTTAAATCACCTCCCTCAAAAATCCAATCTAAAATACCACATTCTGCCTCAAATGCCTGGTCTGACAAGGTTTTTAAATCGGTAAAAAATGCTTCGGTAAATAAATCTGCATGTTCATCACGCAAAATTTCGTATAATGCAATACCGAATTTACCGTGAATTTCTTCCTCTTTTGAGGTGGCCTCTACCGCATTAGAAATCCCTTTGAACAGGTTTTTATGCTTGTTGAACGACATCATAATTAAGAATTGACCGAACAAGGAAATGTGTTCCACAAACAATGAGAACAACACCAACGACAACACAAATTCGCCTTTGCCCGCATCTTTGTCTTTCATGAAACTTTCCATGTAACGAATACGGTTCATCAACGGTTCAATGTCTTGAATTTGGCTGAACATTTCGTTTAGCCCTAACTTCTCCAATAGGAAAGAATAGGCATCTTTATGGCGCACTTCGGATTCGGCAAAGGTCCCGCCCACGTCGTCCATTTCTGGTTTTGGGAAATAGCGATACAGCTCGCCCCAGAAACGTTTCACGTTCACTTCCACTTGGGAAATCGCCAACATGGCTCGGGTGAGAACTTGGCGTTCGTGATCGTTAATGGTGGTGCGGTAATCTTGAATGTCACCGGTGAAATTAAATTCGGTATGCAGCCAGTAGGAATGGCGAATGGCATCTTTGAACTCAAGCAATTCAGGGTATTCGTAAGGCTTGATGTTCAAGCGTTTTTCAAAAAGATTTCTGGACATAATGCGTTCACTTTTAAGGAGGGTTAAATTAATATTTAGGCTCTATTTTAGACAAAAAAAAATACATAACAAGACTTGACAAACGGCAATTTTCACCACTTTTGATTAGGGTTTTGATTTATAAAGGAAAAAAATTTTAAAATTTTTTAATGCGTATATCTATGGGTTTGAGGGATAAAGAAACACAAGATATTGTGTTTATGAACTAGATCGAAGTGCGGTGAAATGTAGGGAAATTTTTATTAAAAATAAAGGCATTGCCCTGCACTGGCGTACAGGGCTAGGAATGTGATGATGCTCCGTATCTTGAGTTAATTATTAACTTACATATTCCCCACAATATCCTGTGCAAACTCAGAAGAAGAACGCAAAGTAGCGCCCTCTAACATATCAGCAAAATCAAAGGTGACGGTTTTATTGGCAATGGTTTTGGATACCGCATTAACGACCAAATCCGCCGCCTCCGTCCAACCTAAATGACGCAACATCATTTCACCGCTCAGAATTAAGGAACCGGGGTTACCTTTATTTTGACCGGCGATTTTCGGTGCGGTGCCATGGGTGGCCTCAAAAATAGCGGCCTCTTGGCCAATATTTGCCCCTGGGGAAATTCCAATCCCGCCCACTTGTGCAGCGAGAGCGTCAGAAATGTAGTCACCGTTTAAATTCAAGGTCGCAATCACATCATAATCGGCTGGGTGCAACAAGGCCTCTTGTAAAAAGGCGTCGGCAATGCAATCTTTAATAATGATTTCACGCCCTGTTTTCGGGTTGGTCAGTTTATGCCAATCGCCGCCGTCTAACGGAGTGGCGCCAAATTCTTTGGCCACTTGATAACCCCATTCTTTAAAGGCGCCCTCGGTGAATTTCATGATATTGCCTTTATGTACCAAGGTGAGGGAACGGCGGTCGTTGTCAATCACATATTGCAACGCCGCACGCACTAAGCGCTGTGTGCCTTGTTTTGAGACAGGTTTGATACCAATACCACAATCTTGGGTGAAACGAATTTTTTTCACGCCCATTTCATCTTGCAAGAATTTAATGACTTTATCGGCCTCGGCAGAACCCGCTTTCCATTCCACACCGGCATAAATATCTTCTGAATTTTCACGGAAAATCACCATGTCCACTAATTCAGGGTGCTTAACAGGGCTTGGGGTGCCTTCGTAATAACGGATAGGGCGTAAACAGTTATACAAATCTAAGCCTTGTCGCATGGCCACATTTAAGGAACGAATGCCACCGCCGACGGGGGTCATTAATGGGCCTTTAATCGCCACATGGTATTCTTTGATCAACGCTAAAGTTTCATCAGGTAACCAAGTATTTTCGCCATAAAGCTGATTAGCTTTGCCACCCGCATAGATTTCACACCACGCAATTTTACGTTCACCGCCATAGGCTTTTTGCACAGCGGCATTAATCACCGTTTGCATCGCAGGGGTCACGTCTACCCCAATGCCATCGCCCTCAATAAACGGGATAATGGGTTGATTTGGCACAGCCAATGAGCCATCTGCGTTTAATTGAATTTTCTCACCTTGTGGAATAATCACTTTCGATGTCATACTTTCTCCTTATATTTTGTGGTGTTTACTGGTAGTATAAGAAGCAGGTCTTTTTAATGGACAACAAAAATAAAAAAGAAACCTTTCGCCCCCAATATTTTTATTATTTGAACAACATATATGAACTTAAAACGAGTTGCAAGAGATAAGTATAAAAAAACAGCTTTTGCGAATAAAAAAAATCAACGCCCCCAAAAAACACGCTCACTTGCCGACACGGTCGTGGTGTTATTTAACAAACCTTACGATGTGCTGTGCCAATTTAGTGGTGAAGATGGTCGAGCCACCTTGAAAGAGTTTATTCCCATTCCGCAGATTTACGCCGCAGGGCGGTTAGATCGGGATAGCGAGGGGTTGTTGCTGTTAACCAATCATGGCGAACTACAACACCGCTTGGCAGATCCCAAATTCAAAACCGAAAAGACCTACTGGGTGCAAGTCGAGGGTGTCCCCACGGAGCAAGAGCTTGAACCATTACGGCACGGCGTTGAGTTAAAAGACGGCATGACAAAGCCCGCCAAAGTGCGGTGTATTTCTGAGCCATTTTTATGGCCAAGACAGCCACCGATTCGGCAACGTCAGGCCATTCCCACAAGTTGGCTTGAAATCAAAATTAGCGAGGGAAAAAATCGTCAAGTTCGCCGCATGACTGCGCATATTGGCTTTCCAACCTTACGTTTAGTGCGTTATGCCACGGCAGGATTAACCCTCAGCCATTTGGCGAATGGCGAATATCGATTATTAAATGAAAGCGAAAAACAACAACTTTTTGCGATGTTAAAATTAACGACGGAATAAGATTATGCACAAACCCAATATCACCATGGCTTGCGTTGTCCATTGCAACGGCAAATTTTTATTTGTAGAAGAAATCGAATACGGTAAGCGTACCCTCAACCAACCCGCAGGCCATTTAGAAAAAGAGGAAACCCTTTTACAAGGGGCAAGCCGTGAACTCTATGAAGAAACAGGCATTCAGGCGGAAATGCAGTCGTTACTGAAAATCTATCAATGGCATGCACCCCGTAGTCAAACGGATTATTTGCGTTTTGTGTTTGTCGTGGAACTGAATGAATGCGTTCCCATTACGCCTCACGACAGTGACATTACCCGAGGGTTATGGCTCACATTAGCGGAATTTCATGACTACATTCAACAAGAGGGGCAATGCGAACGTAACCCCTTGGTTATTCAAGCCTTGCAAGATTATTTGGCCGGAGAACGTTATCCGCTCTCGGTGTTAACGGTATTTGAATAACAAAAAACCCGAACATTTGTTCGGGTTTATGTTGAATGCGCTCGTTATAATTAACGATGACCTTGGCTTAATGGGATTTCTGCATCGGGTTCGTGTGTGATACGGTTACGTAAATCACGACGAATGACCTCAATGGTCCAGAACCAGAAGATATGACCCACTAATTCAGAAATGTGTTCATATAATGGCCAATCTGCCACTGGTGGTGTTAAACCTAACGCAGGGAAAACGATATAGTGTGCACCGATGTCTGCGATAATACCTGCACCGATACCTTGCCAGAATTTCACTTTAGGGAAACGCTCTGCAACGACACAGTAAGCAATAGCAAACACTAATGAGAAAATCATGTGTGTAACGCCGATCCAGTTGAATGCGTGGTCTGCGAAAGTGAATGCAGCTTCGGTTGGATCGATACCAATGTAATCACGTAAGAAAACATGTGGAGGGTTTAAGAAAGCACGTGAACATTGATCTAAGGCACCGTTCATGGCAATCGCACCAGAATTTAACGCATCTAATACGGGTTGTGGACAAGCTGCGCTAAATAAATCAATTGGACTACGTGGTGGGAATGGGTGTTCAGCCCCCCATTTTACGAATGCAGAGATAATACCTGCAATAATACCGACAAATACTGCTAAACCATAACGACGACGTGATGGTTCAGTTTGTTGAAAAATACCTGACATAATAGGCTCCAAGAATATTAAAAATTAATCATATCTATATACGTAACAAATATTTAACAATATAATTACAAAATATAAACATTTGACTTCCTTAGTTTTTTGCAAAATCTAAAGCGGGGTGTATTCTACCATTAACAGAAGAACTGTCAAATTTTATTCACTCAAAAGGGGTAGATTACAAGGCGTTTAACATTGTTGGTAGCCAATCTTCAGCCGCTTGATCTTGATCGTCCACTTGCGACACATCAATACGTAAACTTTCACAAATTTGCACCGCACCTTGAGCCGTCAAGACTTGCTCCACCGTATCCACGGCATAACAGAAGGTGTCATAATCAGAATTGCCTAATCCGACCACTGCAAAACGCACGCCGGTGAGATCTTGTTGTTTCACTTCATCGATAAAGGGTTGGATATTTTCGGGCAATTCGCCTGCACCGTGGGTGGACGTCACGATAAGCCACAGTTTTTGATTTTCTACATCGGCAAAGGTGGCGTTGTTTTCAATTTGGGTGTCGAAACCTTGTTGTTCAAGGCAATCGGCGAGATGATCAGCGACGTATTCGGCGCCGCCGAGGGTGGAGCCGGTGATAATGGCGATTGGGTTTGGCATAATAATCTCCTTTAAAAAATTTACCCTCACCCTAGCCCTCTCCCAACGGGAGAGGGAACGATTTGAGTATATAAAAATTGTTATTTTTTCACCGTTCATTTCCCTCTCCCTTTGGGAGAGGGCTAGGGTGAGGGTGAAAAGCTAAATATCCAAATTCGCCCTTAACGCATTACTCTCAATAAACTCACGACGTGGTTCCACTTCATCCCCCATCAACGTGGTAAACAACTGATCCGCTTCCACCGCATCTTTAATGGTTACTTTCAACATATGGCGAGCCTCTGGATCCATGGTGGTTTCCCAAAGTTGGTCAGGGTTCATTTCGCCTAACCCTTTATAACGTTGTACCGTCAAACCACGGCGAGATTCTTTGACTAACCAATCCACGGCTTGCTCAAAACTGCTGACGTCTAAACGACGTTCGCCACGAGTCACATACGCCCCATCATCCAACAAACCACTTAACTGTTGACCCAGTTTGACGATACGAGCATATTCATTACCGTTGGCAAAAGCATAATCTAAGCTGTAATTGGTGTCGATACCATGAGTACGCACGGTTAATAACATTTCATGTGACTGGCGTTCTTGGTTGAATAACACTTGGTGCGAATAATGGTTACCACTGGTGTCTTTTTCTTTCAAACGTTCCACCAATAAATTTGCCCAATTTTCCACCGCAGTTTGATCTTTCATTAACTCATTCGTCAGTGTTGGATAATACACCAATTCTTTTAGCAAGGCCTCTGGGTAACGGCGGTGTAAACGTGCGATCATTTGGGTGACATTATTATATTCCGTGACTAATTTCTCTAATGGTAATCCGGTCATCGCTGGGGCATTCGGATTGATATATAACGCCGCATCATCTAACGCAATCGCTAACTCATATTCGATCATCGCAGGTTCATCTTTAATATATTGTTCTTGCTTGCCTTTTTTCACTTTGTACAATGGCGGTTGTGCAATATACACATAACCACGCTCAATAATTTCCGGCATTTGACGATAGAAGAATGTCAATAAAAGCGTGCGAATATGCGAACCGTCCACGTCCGCATCGGTCATAATAATCACTTTGTGATAACGCATTTTGTCAGGATTATATTCATCACGCCCAATGCCACAGCCGAGAGCAGTGATTAAGGTACCCACTTCTTGCGAAGACAGCATTTTATCAAAACGGGCTTTTTCCACGTTGAGAATTTTCCCTTTCAACGGCAAAATCGCTTGATTTTTACGATTCCGCCCTTGTTTGGCTGAACCGCCAGCGGAGTCCCCTTCCACTAAGTAAAGTTCGGAAAGGGCAGGATCGCGTTCTTGACAGTCCGCCAGTTTGCCTGGAAGACCTGCAATATCCAACACGCCTTTGCGTCGAGTCATTTCACGGGCTTTACGAGCCGCTTCTCTAGCTCTTGCGGCATCCACAATTTTGGTGGCAATAATTTTGGCATCGTTCGGATTTTCTTCTAAATATTCCTGCAAACGCTCATTCATTGCGGATTCCACCGCCCCTTTCACTTCGGACGAAACGAGTTTGTCTTTGGTTTGGGAAGAAAATTTCGGATCAGGCACTTTCACTGAGACAATCGCCACTAGCCCCTCACGAGCATCATCGCCTGACGTTTCCACTTTATCTTTTTCGCTTTTCCCTTTTTTATTTAAGCCTGATTTTTCCATATAGCTATTTAATGTTCGGGTCAAGGCACCACGGAAACCGGCTAAATGGGTACCGCCGTCTCGTTGTGGAATGTTGTTAGTAAAGCAGTAAATATTTTCGTTGTAGCCATCATTCCATTGCAACGACACTTCCACGCCAATGCCGTCTTTTTCCACGGAAAAATAGAATGGTTTCGGGTGAATTGGGGTTTTATTTTGATTTAAATATTCCACAAAGGCTTGAATACCGCCCTCATAATGGAAATGATCTTGCGTACCATCACGTTCATCAAATAATTTAATTGACACGCCAGAGTTTAAGAACGATAACTCACGTAAACGTTTTTTCAGGATTTCGTATTCAAAGACAGTTTTGCTAAAAATGGTTGAACTCGGCCAAAAACGCACTGTCGTCCCTGTTTTTCTGGTGTCACCGATTTGAGCCAATGGGGCTTGCGGTTCACCTAAACGATAGGTTTGTTCATACACATGTCCTTGACGGCGAATGGTGAGCAATAATTTATCAGAAAGGGCATTCACCACCGATACACCCACGCCGTGCAAACCGCCTGATACTTTATAAGAATTATCATCAAACTTACCGCCAGCGTGCAACACGGTCATAATCACTTCCGCCGCCGACACCCCTTCTTCAGGGTGAATATCCACAGGAATACCACGACCATCATCCACCACGGAAACAGAATTATCTTCATGGATCGTCACAATAATATCTTTACAATGCCCAGCTAAGGCTTCATCAATGGCATTATCCACCACTTCAAACACCATATGATGCAAGCCGGTACCGTCATCGGTATCGCCGATATACATGCCGGGGCGTTTCCGCACGGCATCTAAGCCTTTTAATACTTTAATGCTACTGGCACCGTATTCGCCTTGTTGTGATTCTGGTTGGATATTATCTGTCATAGGGTTTCTCAATTTGGTGAAAATTTGGGGGAATTATAGCATAGATTAGGGGAAAAATAACGGAAAATTTGGGTTTTACCCTCACCCCTGCCCTCTCCCAAAGGGAGAGGGGGTTAATATTGGAAAAGTTAGATTTTTTTGATTAATATAACGATCGTCCCCTCACCCTAGCCCTCTCCCAAAGGGAGAGAGGATTGATCTTGGGAAAATTAGATTTTTTTGATTAATATAACGATCGTCCCCTCACCCTAGCCCTCTCCCAAAGGGAGAGGGGATTGATCTTGGGAAAGTTAGATTTTTTTGATTAATATAACGATCGTCTCCTCACCCTAACCCTCTCCCAAAGGGAGAGGGGATTGATCTTGGGAAAGTTAGATTTTTTTGATTAATATAACGATCGTCCCCTCTCCCTTTGGGAGAGGGTTAGGGTGAGGGTAAAAATCCCCTTTAATTCCCCCCATTTTTATGCGAAAATAAACACATCCAAATCATTTCATAACCCATTGTTAATATTGATAAATTAAGCAGGAGGTAGTATAATGCACCACAGCACCACAGCACCACAGCACCACAGCACCACAGCACCACATCTGGTGACCACCAAACACAAGCGGAACAAAACGCCTTTCTCAATGAGCTAGACAAAAACCTTTGGGCGAGTGCGGATAAGCTCCGTCAGCAATTAAGCCCGAGCAGTTATAAATATGTCATTCTTGGCTTAATCTTTCTCAAATACGTTTCCGACAGTTTCAGCGTTCAGCAAGAAAAAAATCAACAAAATTTCACCAATCCCGACAGCGAATATTATCTCGATCCTGCTTTTTTCACCCCTGAGCAAATTGCCGAAGAAGCCGAAAATCGGGATTATTTCACCGAAAATAACGTCTTTTGGCTGCCTGTTGAATCCCGTTGGGATAATCTCAAACAGGTCATCACCTATAACCGTGGTGATGAATTGCCTTGGGGTGGGAAGTTTAACGGGGCATCTGCCCTAATTGATAACGCCCTTGATGCCATTGAGCGGGAAAACCCTGTGTTGAAAAATAACCTGCAACATATCAGCGAATTTCGGGTGGACGATCACACGATGGCGGAGTTGATTAACCTGTTTTCCAGCACGGATTTTTCCAAACCGATGTATAACGGTCAGCCGATTTCGCTCAGTGCCAAAGATATTTTGGGTCACGTTTATGAATATTTCTTAGGCAAATTTGCGATGGCAGAAGGGCAACGGGGCGGTGAGTTCTTTACGCCGAAATCCATTGTGTCGCTGATTGTGGAAATGCTCGAACCCTATCAAGGGCGAGTATATGACCCAGCGATGGGATCAGGCGGCTTTTTTGTGCAGACCGACCGCTTTATTCAAGAACATCAGGGCAAACGCAATGCGGTGTCCATTTTTGGGCAAGAAGCCAATCTCACCACCTATCGCCTAGCCATTATGAATATGGCGATTCGGGGCATTGAAGCCAATTTTGAACTGGCAAACACGCTCACCACCCCACGCCATTTAGACTAGCGAATGGATTTTATTATGGCAAATCCGCCCTTTAATGTGTCCGATTGGTGGCAGGAAAAACTGATTGACGACCCACGCTGGACGTTCGGGATTCCGCCACAGGGCAATGCCAATTTTGCGTGGCTGCAACATATGATTTATCACCTAAGCCCCAAAGGGCGAATGGCAATGGTGCTGGCAAACGGCTCAATGAGTTCGCAAACCAACAACGAAGGGGAAATTCGCAAAAATATTATTCAAGCCGATCTGGTCGAATGTATGGTCGCCTTGCCAAGCCAACTGTTCGCCAACGTGCAAATCCCAGCTTGCATTTGGTTTTTAAACAAAGCCAAAGCTCGCCAAGGCGAAGTGTTGTTTATTGACGCACGCAAAATCGGCTTTATGAAAAGCCGTAAACAACGGGATTTCACCGCCGATGACATTGCGAAAATCGCCCAAACTTACCACAATTGGCAACAAGGCAAGGATTATGAAAACGTGCCTGCCTATTGCTATTCCGCCAGTTTAGATGAAATTGCCGCCAATGATTTTGTACTGACCGCTGGGCGATATGTGGGGGCAGAAGAAGCCGAAGATGACGGCGTACCTTTTGCGGAAAAAATGCAAAAATTAACCGCAGTTTTGAATGAACAGTTTAAATTGGGGGCGGCGTTGGAAGCGAAGATTAGAAAGAATTTGGGGGAATTGGGGTATGAGTGATTGGAAAGAGTATAAACTGAAAGATTGTATTGATGTTGTTATTGATAATCGTGGGAAAACACCGCCACTATCAGACACAGGCTATCAGTTAGTAGAAACTAATGCAATCAATGGCGATAATAAATATCCAGACTTTTCAAAGGTAACTAAATTCGTAAATGAAGAAACGTATAATTCTTGGTTTAGAAAAGGACACCCCAAAAAAGGTGATGTATTAATTTCAACCGTTGGGGCTAATATTGGTCGCGTAGCTTATTCAAAAGGAAGTAGATTTTGTATTGCTCAAAATCTAATTGCATTACGAACAAATTCACTATTGGATTCTGAATATCTTTATTATTTTTTAACTAGCACAAAAATTCAAAACAATTTAAAAGCATTGGATATAGGTTCTGCACAACCTAATTTGAAAGTACCGCATTTACTATCACTTAATATTACTATTCCTGATATAAACCATCAAAGGAAACTTGTTGATATTTTAAGTAAATTAGACGACAAGATCACCCTAAACACCCAAACCAATCAAACCCTAGAACAAATCGCCCAAACGATTTTTAAAAGCTGGTTTATTGATTTTGACCCCGTGCGAGCCAAAGCCGAAGCCTTGGCAGATGGGAAAAGCGAACAAGAAGCCAATTTAGCCGCCGCTGAAGTGATTGGGGGAGAAAGTGCGGTGGAAATGGCGAGAGTTTTTCCGAGTGGGTTTGGGGAAGATGGGGGGCCGTTGGGGTGGGAATATCAAAGCGTTGATCAATTATTTGATGTTGCCATTGGTAAAACACCACCACGAAAAGAGCCTGAATGGTTTTCTGAAAATTCTGATGATATGCAATGGATTTCTATCAAGGATATGGGAAATTCTGGCGTATTTATCACACAAAGCAGCGAATATTTAACAAATGAAGCAGTAGATAAATTTAACGTAAAACGTATTCCGAATAATACGGTTATTTTAAGTTTTAAATTAACCGTTGGACGCGTAGCCATTACCACAAAAGAAACCACAACGAACGAAGCGATTGCACACTTTAAATTGAAAGATAATTCATTGTTAAGCAGTGAATTTTTATATTGTTATTTGAAACAGTTTAATTTTAATGAGCTGGGCAGTACATCATCAATCGCCACTGCGGTTAATTCAAAAATGGTGAAAGACATCAAAGTTATTGTTCCAAATACTGAAGTTATGAATATTTTCCAAGAAAAAGTTGATGCCATTTTTGAGAAAATAAAGGTTGCTACTTTTGAAAATGAAAATTTAGAAAAGATAAGAGATGGATTATTGCCTAGATTATTGAATGGGGAGATTGAGTTATGAGTGAAACATCAGACCTATTCAATAATATAAAACAATGGGCTAATAATGATGAACCCTTAGCATTTAGCAAAATTAATGGTGAAGATAGCGATCAGATCCCAGCGATTAAAGTTAATAATTGGACAGATTTTATTCAATTATTGGAAATGCCCTTTTTTAACGAGCCAAATGCTGAACTCATTTTTCGTGGACAACGCCGCTATGACTGGGGATTAACACCAACACTGGCAAGAGTGACTGAAAATAATCTTTTGACCGAAAAGATTATCAATGAACAATTAAGATTGTTTAAACAGGCTTTGCGTGGAAGATTGCAAGAGAATTTGTTAATGCTAAATGAAAATGATTTCTATGATGATGAAATTTGGGCAATTGGACAACATTATGGGTTCGCCCTTGTTAGATTGGACATATTCCCCTTATGTGGCATTATTTTTTGCTTTTTCTGAAGAAGATAAAACAGATGAAAAAGATAATCCCTATCGGGTTATTTATATTGCAAATAAGCAATTACTTGAAGACACGTTGGAATTTATTGAGCCAAAGATAGATATCTACGGTAGATTAATCAATCAGTCTGGATTATTTACGAAAAGTAAGGCAAATGCGTCAATTGAAAGCCGAATTATAGATCAGATGACGTCAAATGATGATGAAAATGAAAAATTAAACAATGATGAAGATTTAACAAATGAATTAGCAAAATATATTTGTAAAATCTATATCAAAAATGATGAGCATATACGAAAAAATTGTCTGAATAGCTTATTAAAAATGAATATCCATTATGCAAATTTATTACCTGATATTACAGGTGCATCAAAATATTGCAATTTTAAAATACAAATGCTAAAAACACCATAAACGTAGGGGCGAATCTATGTATCCGCCCATTAAATTCGGAGCGTGGTTTCGGGCGGATACGCCGATCCGCCCCTACAGGAAATAGGGAATTTTGCGAAATTGCGGTGAAAAAATAATGAAATCGTAGGGTCGGATCTATGTATCCGCCCGTTAAATTCGGAGCGTGGTTTCGGGCGGATACGCAGATCCGCCCCTACGGAAATTGGGAAATTTTACAGAAATTGCGATGAAGAAAAATCTGTAGGGTCGGATCTATGTATCCGACCGCTAAATTCGGAGTGGTTTCGGGTGAATCTCCCAATCCTACAGAAAATTATCCGACATTTTGATACAATGGAGAAATCATTCATACAATCAATGTCAGGAATAATATGAATTTAACACGCCCACAACGCAAAATTATTCGTTTACAGGAATATGATTATTCAGATGATGGCGTATATTTTGTAACAATATGTATTAATTCTCGTCTGTGCTTATTAGGACATATTGATGATAACCAAATGATATTAAATAACGCTGGAAAAATGGTTGATTTCTGGTATCACGAAATGATGAACAAATTTACTATGGTACATTGTTTAGATTATGTGATTATGCCTAACCATATTCATTTTATTTTACATATAGAAAATGACGAAAATACGCCGAGAAAATCGTTAAGTGATATTATTCAATGGTTTAAAATAATGACCACCAATGAATATATGAGAAATGTAAAAGAACAGGGTTGGCAACGTTTTGATAAAAAATTATGGCAACGCAGTTATTATGAACACATTATTCGCAATGAAAAATCATACAATGAAATTGTTGAATATATAGAAAATAATCCGTTTACTTGGATCGATGATATTTTATATATGAATTAACCGTAGGGGCGAATCTATGTATTCGCCCGTTAAATTCGGAGCGTGGTTTTGGGCGGATACGCAGATCCGCCCCTACGGAAATTGGGAATTTTGGGTAAAGTGCGGTGAAAAATAATAACGTTTTAAAAGGAAAATAAAAATGAGCCACAGTTATCGTAAGCATAAATTTTTCGGCTACGGTGGCGGTGATACAGATCAGGCATTTAAACAACGTTTTAATCGTTCTTTTCGCCGTATTAGTAAACAACATATTGAAAGTGATCGTGAGCCATTACACTCAATGCACGAAGTCGGTCCCCCTTGGGAAAGCACCAAAATTGCAAAGCATTATTGGGCAGGAGCGAGTGAAAGGGATATGCGGAAGTAGAAGAACCACCCTGCACTCACGTACAGGGTTAAGCAAATAACGATGCTCCGCATCTGACTGGAGCTACGGCGTAGCGAGACTATGCGTAGCCCCGTACGAGAGTGCGGGGCAAACTAAAGGAGAAAACTTATGCCACTCAACATCAACGAAGAAGCCATTGAGAACCTTGCCCTTGAGCATCTAGCCGCTCTCGGTTGGGAGCATACCGATGCTCGTCAAATTGAGGAAAACAGTGAGTTTTCTCGTGCCAATCCGTCTGATGTGATATTTAAGCGGATTTTACAGGATGCGGTGGAACGGCTGAATCCTGATTTGCCTGAAATGGCGGTGGCGGATGTGGTAGCTCAGGTGTTGCGAGTGTCGGGGGCAAGTCTTTCCGAACGGAATCAAGTAGCGTATCAGCTGTTGCGTAACGGCGTGCCTGTGTCTTACAAGCAAAACGGCAAAACTATTCATTACAACGCCTATCTCATTGACTTCAACAATCCCGATAATAACCGCTTTGATATGGTTAATCAGCTCACCATTAAAGGTCGCAAAGGCAATCGCCGTCCTGATGTGGTTGGGTTTGTTAATGGTTTGCCGTTAGTGGTATTTGAGTTGAAAAATCCCCTTTCCGATCAAGCGGATATTTTGGATGCTTATCATCAATTGCAGACTTATAAAGACGAAATCGCCGATCTGTTTGTGTTTAATCAAGCCTTGATTATTAGCGATTTTTCCCAAGCCAGACTGGGATCGCTCACGGCGAATTTTGAACGCTTTACGGTGTGGCGAGTGGTAGATGAAAAAAACGATTCGCAACGCATTACCTTTGAAAATGAATTGGTCGGCTTAATGCACGGGCTGCTCACGCCTGAAAACTGGTTGAATTATGTGCAAAATTTCGTGGTGTTTGAAAATGATGATGGCAATGTAATTAAGAAAATCGCCGCCTATCACCAATTTTATGGGGTCAATGAAGCGGTGGATTGCACGCTTTTGGCGGCGGCTCCCAACGGTAATCGCAAAATTGGCGTGATGTGGCATACGCAAGGATCAGGCAAATCGCTGTCTATGTTGTTTTATGCTGGGCGTGTGTTGGCTCAACCGAGTTTGCAAAATCCGACCATTGTGGTGGTGACCGACCGCAATGATTTAGACGGGCAACTGTTCGCCACCTTTTCCGCTGGCGAAAGTATTATTCGGCAAAAACCTGTGCAAGCGGAAGATCGGGAAAATTTGCGTGATGAATTGGCGAAGCGTGAAACTGGTGGGGTGATTTTCACCACGATTCAAAAATTTGCCTTGTTGGACGGTGAGCAATATCATCCAATGTTGAATGACCGCGCCAATATTATTGTGATGACAGACGAAGCCCACCGCACCCAATATGGCTTTAATACCCAAATCAAAAATGGGCAATATCGCACTGGGTTTGCTAAATATTTGCGTGAAGCCTTGCCGAATGCGTCTTTTATTGGCTTCACTGGCACGCCGATTTCGCAGGAAGACAAGGACACGCAAGATGTGTTCGGTCGCTATGTGTCCATTTATGCGATGGAAGATGCGGTGGCTGACGGAGCGACCGTGCCGATTTTTTATCAAGCCTTACAAATTAAACTGGGCGAATCGGAGCAGTTTGATTATGTGATTCGGGAAGCGGAAGCGGTGTATGACGCTGGCGAAAATGCTCGAATGAAGATGATGGAAAAACTGGTGGGATCCGATGGGCGGTTGAATTTGCTCGCCGACAGCATTGTGAGCCATTTTGAAAAACGTTGCGAAAGCATTGAAAGCAAGGCGATGACGGTGGTGATGAGCCGTGAGATTGCGGTGAAATTATACCAAAAAATCACCGCACTTCGCCCTGAATGGCATTCGGACGATGTGAATCAAGGGGCGTTGAAAGTCATTATGACAGGTTCGGCTTCCGATCCTGAACATCTGCAACGCTTTGTACCCAGCAAAGATGACTGCAAATTGTTGGAAAAACGCTTTAAAGAGCCGAATGATAGTCTTCGCATGGTGATTGTGGTGGATATGTGGCTGACAGGCTTTGATGTGCCGTGCTGTAACACGATGTATATCGACAAGCCGATGAAAGAGCATAATCTAATGCAAGCCATTGCAAGGGTGAATCGGGTGTTCCGTAATAAAAGCAATGAAAACGGCGGTTTGATTGTGGATTATATCGGGCTGACGGCGGCGTTACGTGAAGCGACAGCAATGTATGGACGCAACCAGACTGGCGGCGAATCGGTGGCGGTGGATATTGCCTTAGTAAAACAAAAATTAGCGGAAAATATGGATATTATCCACAAACAATTTGCTACCCCAGTTAAAGGCAAGGCGTTTGATTTGCAAGAAGCACTTTCCCACACCAGCGTTGAACCGTTGTTGCACGCCATTAATCAAGCAGCGGAACATATTTTAGCCTTGGATTATGAGCAAAAATCCAACGATAAAAAAGATCCAACCCCACGCAAAACGGCGTTTATTCGTGCCGTGCGGAGTGCGAAAAAAGGCTATGCCTTGTGCGGTCCCGATCCGTTCGTTAAACGTTTTGAGCGAGAGTTGGCGTTTTTTGATAGTATCCGTCAACGTATCGGCAAAGATACGCCAACAAAAACGGCGGATCGAGAACGTCAAATTCGCTTAGTGGAATTGCTCAATCAGGCGGTTGAATCGCAAGGCGTGGTGAATTTGCTGGACGAATTGGACGATCATCAAGCCAATATCAGCTTACTCTCCGATGAATTTTTGGAACGAGTGCAAAAAAGTGGCACGAAAAATCTGTGGGCGGAACGCATTGCGAAATATTTACAGCAGAATTTCCGCAAAGGAGCTGGCAGCAATATCACGCTGCAAAAAACCTTTGAAGATAAACTCAAAGAAACCATGAATCAATATCATAACCAAAGTTTAAGTGTTGCTGATGTATTGAAAGCCTTAATTGATATGGCAAAAGAGTTTGAAGCACAGCAAAAACGTGGCGAAGAGTTGGGGTTGAGTTATGCCGAATTAGCGTTTTATGATGCCTTAATTCGTAATGAAAGTGCGGTGCAAATTATGCAAGATGCCGTGTTAAAACGCTTGGCACAAGAAATCACCGATCAATTGCAAAAATCCGTCACGCTGGATTGGAAAATTAAACCTGCAGTGAAAGCCCGCATGCGAAATATTATCCGTTTAACCCTGAAAAAGAACGGCTATCCACCTGATTTAGAGCAAGAGGCCATCGCACGAGTATTGGAACAGGCGGAAGTGTTGGGGGATGAATTGGTGGGATAATCCTCTAACACTAGGCATAATAAAAGATGCCGAGCATCGTTATTGGCTTAGCCTCGTACGCCAGTGCGGGGTACAAAAAAGGGGCGTATTCAATACGCCCCTAAAATCTTGCTGAAATCGTTAATTATTTAACAATTTTTGCTACCACACCAGCACCAACGGTACGGCCACCCTCACGGATAGCGAAACGTAAACCTTGGTCCATGGCGATTGGGTGGATTAGGCTAACTGTCATTTTGATGTTGTCGCCTGGCATTACCATTTCCACGCCTTCTGGTAACTCGATGGTACCTGTTACGTCAGTTGTACGGAAGTAGAACTGTGGACGGTAACCTTTGAAGAATGGAGTATGACGTCCGCCTTCTTCTTTTGATAATACGTAAACTTCTGATTCGAAATCGGTGTGTGGAGTGATTGAACCTGGTTTAGCAAGCACTTGACCACGTTCGATTTCTTCACGTTTTGTACCACGTAATAATGCACCGATGTTTTCACCTGCACGACCTTCGTCAAGTAATTTACGGAACATTTCAACACCCGTTACAGTTGTTTTTGTGGTATCTTTGATACCCACGATTTCAACTTCGTCACCAGTACGTACGATACCACGTTCTACACGACCAGTAACAACGGTACCACGACCAGAGATTGAGAATACATCTTCAATTGGTAATAGGAACGGTTGGTCAATTGCACGTTCTGGTTCTGGGATGTAAGTATCTAAGTGGTTAGCTAACTCAACGATTTTTTCTTCCCATTCTGCGTCGCCTTCAAGGGCTTTTAAGGCAGAACCACGTACGATTGGGGTATCGTCGCCTGGGAAATCGTATTGTGAAAGTAATTCACGTACTTCCATTTCGACTAATTCTAATAACTCTTCGTCATCTACCATGTCGCATTTGTTTAAGAATACGATGATGTATGGCACGCCTACTTGGCGACCTAATAAGATGTGTTCACGAGTTTGTGGCATTGGGCCATCAGTTGCTGCAACGACTAAGATTGCACCGTCCATTTGTGCCGCACCGGTAATCATGTTTTTAACATAGTCGGCGTGTCCCGGACAGTCAACGTGTGCGTAATGACGAGTTGGGGTATCGTATTCAACGTGTGAAGTGTTGATGGTGATACCACGTGCTTTTTCTTCTGGTGCGTTATCGATTTGGTCGAATGCACGAGCGGCACCGCCGTATTTTTTTGCTAATACAGTGGTAATTGCTGCTGTTAAAGTTGTTTTACCATGGTCAACGTGGCCGATTGTACCCACGTTAACGTGCGGTTTTGTACGTTCAAATTTTTCTTTAGACATGTTAAGAAGTCCCTCTAAAAAACACGGTTATTGATGGTACAATAACACCACATTAACCTAATGTAACTAAAATTCGGTTTATATCAAAGGAAGTTGAAATTAAGAAGTGGTGCTGATAGGCGGATTTGAACCGCCGACCTCACCCTTACCAAGGGTGCGCTCTACCAACTGAGCTATATCAGCGCTTACTTGGAGCGGGCAGCGGGAATCGAACCCGCATCTCTAGCTTGGAAGGCTAGGGTAATAGCCATTATACGATGCCCGCAGTCCTAAATTCATCTGTCCATCAAACAAATTCATTGAAAGTGGTGGAGGGAGAAGGATTCGAACCTTCGAAGGCTGAGCCAACAGATTTACAGTCTGCCCCCTTTGGCCGCTCGGGAACCCCTCCACTAAATGAATTGCCTGTTTACGAAGAATGGTGCCGACTATCGGAATCGAACTGATGACCTACTGATTACAAGTCAGTTGCTCTACCTACTGAGCTAAGTCGGCATTCGTAAGCAAGTGGTGCGTATTATAGGGAAATTTTACGCCCTGACAAGTATTTTTTATCAAAAAAATAAAAAATTACACTTATTCGACTAATAAACAAGCAGAATAATAGGAATTTTCCTTAAATCTCAACATTCTTGGAAAAATTTCTGCAAAACGATCACGAATTAAGGTATATTTCACCCTATTATTCTTCTACCAAATTAAAGATATTATTGTGACGGATGTAATTTCTCCTATAACGGAATCATTGAGCCCGTTTTTAACCTTTCAGCGTGAACAATGGGCCGAGCTACGAAAAGCGGTGCCTTTAAAATTGACCGAACAAGATTTAAAACCCTTATTAGCGTTTAATGAAGAACTGTCTTTAGACGAGGTCAGCACGATTTATTTGCCTTTGGTGCGTCTGCTAAACTATTACATTGAAGAAAATATCCATCGCCAAACCGTATTAAACCGTTTTCTCGGCGTACAAGCGCCCAACGTACCTTACATTATCAGTATTGCGGGGAGCGTTGCGGGAGGAAAAAGCACTTCAGCCCGAATTATTCAATCCTTACTCAGCCACTGGCCAGATGAACGCAAAGTCGATCTTATCACCACGGATGGCTTTTTATACCCCCTTAATATCCTAAAAGAAAAGCATATTTTAGATAAAAAAGGCTTTCCGATTTCCTACGACACCCCAAAACTCCTCCAATTTCTGGCGGATCTAAAATCTGGCAAACACAATATCACTGTCCCGATTTATTCACATATCACTTACGACATCATTCCCGATCAGTTCATGACCATTGATCAACCCGATATTCTGATTTTAGAGGGACTTAACGTCTTGCAAATCAGCACCAAAGCGGAAACCTTTGTGTCCGACTTCGTGGATTTTTCTATTTATGTAGATGCAGAAGAAGAACGCCTCAAAGAATGGTATATCCATCGTTTCCTCAAACTCCGTCAAAGTGCGTTTAATAATCCAGATTCCTATTTTAAACATTACGCTAACTTGTCCGAACAAGAGGCAATTCAAACGGCGAGTAACATTTGGGATAATATTAATGGATTAAATTTAAGAGAAAATATATTACCCACAAGAGAACGTGCCAATCTGATCCTAAAAAAAGGGGCAGATCATGCGGTGGAATTGGTGAAATTAAGAAAATAACGAAAAAAAGCACCGCACTTTTCCATTGATAAAAATAGCCAAAGGTTTATATCCTTTGGCTATCTCTTATATATTCAAACAAGCCACAAAATGCTCTTTTTCCCTTTTCAACGTAGGCGTAACTTTCGCACAATTCTCCGTCACTTTCGGGCAACGAGTACGGAACACGCAGCCTGATGGCGGATTAATCGGCGACGGCAAATCCCCCTCCAACAGCTGAATGGTTTTATTGCGTTCCAACTTCGGATCAGGAATCGGCACTGCGGACATTAAGGCTTGCGTATAAGGATGTTGGGTATGATTAAACACCTGTTCATCGGTACCTAATTCCACGGCATTGCCTAAATACATCACCAATACACGATCGGAAATATGTTTTACAATGGATAAATCATGAGCAATAAAGATCAGGCTTAATCCCATTTCTTTCTGTAATGATTTCAATAAGTTGACCACTTGAGCCTGAATCGACACATCTAACGCCGAAACGGGTTCATCACAAATAATAATTTTCGGTTCAATAATTAATGCTCGAGCAATACCGATACGTTGACATTGACCACCTGAAAATTCGTGCGGATAACGGTTGATCACGTTTGGCAGCAAACCGACTTTAATCATCATGTCTTGCACTTTTTGCTTCACTTCCGCTTTAGATAAATGCGGTTGATAAATCTCCAATGGCTCGGCAATAATTTCACCGATATTCATCCGTGGATTAAGTGAAGCCAACGGATCTTGAAAGATCATTTGAATATCTTTACGGGTGTCTTTCCACTCTTTTTGTGATTGGTGAGCAAGGTTTTTACCTAACCATAAAATTTCCCCTGCCGATGCTTTGACTAAACCGATAATCGCACGTGCAAGGGTGGATTTGCCACAACCTGATTCGCCTACCACACCCAAGGTTTCGCCTTGATAAAGTTGGAACGACACATTGTTTACTGCTTTCAGGGTTAACGGTTTGGCAAAAAACAGCGATTTTTTATTTTTAATTTTGAAATTCACCGAAAGGTGATTTACTTCAAGAATAGGTTGTTTTTCAGTCATACTGCAAACTCCTTGGCATCAATCCAACAGTTGCGTAAGCGGTTATCCGTCCATTGACTTAATTTCGGAGCGGTCAAACATTGTTCGCTAACATATTGGCAACGTGGCGAAAACGGACAGCCTTGTGGTAAACGCAGCAAATTCGGCGGATTGCCAGCAATGGTTTTTAACTCGTGAGATTGGCTATCCAAACGGGGAATCGCTTCCATTAAGCCCATAGAGTAAGGGTGTGTTGGCTGATAAAAAATCTGCTCCGCACTGCCATATTCCATAGTTCGTCCAGCATACATTACTAGCACTTTATCACAAATCCCAGCCACTACGCCGAGATCGTGGGTAATCATAATAATCGCCGTGTTAAATTCTCGTTTTAATTCATTTAGCAAAGTCATAATTTGGGCTTGCACCGTCACATCTAACGCCGTAGTCGGCTCATCAGCAATCAATAATTTCGGACGGCATAGCAACGCCATGGCAATCATCACCCTTTGCCGCATACCGCCTGAAAATTCGTGCGGATACATCGCCATACGTTTTTTCGCTTCGGGCATTTTCACCGCGTCCAACATACGGATCGACTCAGAAAGTGCGGTGGATTTATCCATATTTTTATGAATCATCAGCACTTCCATTAACTGCTCGCCCACTTTCATATAAGGATTGAGCGAGGTCATGGGATCTTGGAAAATCATCGCAATATCTCTGGCACGAATTTTATTTAATTGGCGTTCCGTCAAATTAAGCAATTCCTGACCGTTAAATTTAGCCGATCCAGTGGTTTTACCATTGGAAGCCAATAGCCCCATTAAGGCAAAGGCAGTTTGTGATTTACCCGAACCCGATTCGCCCACAATACCTAAGGTTTCGCCTTGTTCAAGAGTAAAATTCAGTTCATTCACCGCCGTGACGACACCGTCTGGCGTGGAAAATTTTACCGATAAATTTTGTACATCAAGCAAATTATTCATCGTTTATCTCTCCTTTGGATCCAAGGCATCACGCAATCCATCACCGATAAAGTTAAAACAAAATAGCGTTAAACATAAAAAACAAGCAGGGAAAATCAATAGCCAAGGAGAACTTTCCATCTGTGCCGCACCATCGTTTAATAACGCCCCCCAACTGCTCATCGGCTCTTGTGTGCCTAGCCCTAAGAAACTTAAAAAAGATTCGAATAAAATCAATGACGGCACTTCTAAAGAGGCATACACTACCACAATCCCCAATAAATTCGGGATAATATGACGGAAAATAATTTTTCGCCGTGACACACCACACACCATTGCTGCCTCAATAAATTCCTTATTTTTCAAACTTAGGGTTTGACCACGCACAATACGAGCGAGGTTAAGCCAAGAAATCATCCCGATCGCCACAAAAATTAATAGAATGTTTTGTCCAAAGAACGTCACCAATAGAATCACAAAGAACATAAACGGAAACGAACTGAGTACCTCTAAGGCACGCATCATCAACATATCCACGGTTTTGCCGAAAAAGCCAGAAATCGCTCCGTAAACGGTACCGATCAACACGGCAATTAATGCACCTAAAATACCCACCATTAGCGAAATACGTCCGCCCATAGCTATCCGCACTAACAAATCACGTCCTGAACCGTCCGTACCTAAATAATGGCCCGATTCAAAATCAGGGGCAGCACTCATCATATTCCAATCGGTGTCTTCAAAGCTGAACGGCATTAACATGGGGGCAAAGGTAATAAACAGCACGATTAATACCAACATAAATAAGCTGAACATTGCAGCTTTATTGGCGGTAAAACGGCGTTTGGCATCTTGCCATAGACTACGACTTTCCATGGGCAAGGCATTTGACTGCTCCAACAATTTTTGGGCTAATTCTTTATTTTGTTGCATTTTTAACATATCCGTACCCCTACGCTCGCAATTTTGGATCAATCACCGCATATAAAATATCTACCACGGCATTAAAGAAAATCGTAAGCGTCCCCACTAAAATGGTTAAACTTAGCACCAAAGAATAATCCCGATTTAACGCACCATTCACAAATAATTGCCCGATACCCGGTAAGCCAAATACTTGCTCAATCACCATAGAACCGGTGATAATTCCTACAAAGGCAGGGCCTAAATAAGTTACGACTGGAATAATCGCAGGGCGTAACGCATGTTTAAAAATAATCCGTCGCAATGGCAAACCTTTCGCTTTAGCAGTACGAATAAATGGAGAATGTAGCACTTCAATCATGGAGCCACGCATAATCCGTGCAATCCCTGCCACATAGCCAATGGTCAACGCCACCACAGGTAATGCCATATAATATAGCGTACCACCGTTCCAACCACCAGCAGGCAACCAACCTAAATAAATGGCAAAAACTAGCACTAACAACGGTGCAATCACAAAGCTCGGAATAATCACCCCTGTCATGGCAAAACTCATCACCAAATAATCCCACCGACTATTTTGATTTAATGCTGCCACAATGCCAGCCAATAAACCCAAGGTAACCGCAAACACAAAAGCCGTTAACCCGAGTTTAATAGAGACAGGAAAAGCGGACGCAATTAAGGCGTTAACAGTTTGATCTTTATATTTAAAAGATGGACCAAAATCTCCATGAGAAAGATTTTCCAAATACAAAAAATATTGCTTATGTAACGGCTCATTGAGATGATATTTGGCCTCAATATTCGCCATCACTTCCGGTGGATAGGCTTTTTCAGTGGTAAACGGATTACCCGGTGCAAGTCGCATCAGGAAAAAAGAGACCGTAATCAGAAGAAACAACGTCGGAATCGCCTCAAGCAGTCTTCTAATAATAAATTTAAACATAAGGACAGCCCACAAAGAATCATAAAATTAATAAAAAAAGCACCGCACATTTGCACATAGATTAAGTGCAACCCATAGCAAATTATCCAGTACATTCCCACTTTGGGAAAAAGGCACTCCCCTGAACAATTTCAGGGGAATGAGATTAGTGTTTAACAATATAAAGATTTCTTAACAATACTCTATCTTGTGGATCTTTACCCGAATAACCTTTAACAAAGGTTTTCACCAAACGTGGATTCACATAGTTATAAATCGGCACAATAGCGGCCTCTTCAGCTAAAATCGCTTCGGCTTTGGCATAGGCATCTGCACGCTGATTTTCATCTAATGCGGCTCGAGATTCCATCACTGCGGCATCATACTTCTCACTGCGATAAAATGCGGTATTATTACTCGAATTAGATAAGAAATAATTCACAAAGGTAGAGGCTTGATTATAATCACCATTCCAACCTGCACGAGCCACATCATAGGCTTTACTACGACGTGATGCAATATAGGTTTTCCATTCTTGGTTTTCTAATTTCACATCAACGAGCCCTTGCGTATTGGCTTTCCAAATAGATGCCGCTGCAATGGCGACTTTTTTATGGTTTTCATTGGTGTTATAAAGAATCGTAAATTTCAATGGATTGGATTTGCTAAAGCCAGCATCTTCTAACAATTTCACCGCCTCTGCATTACGTTCTGCCATTGGTTTAGTTGAATAGGCTGGCTGTTGGATTTTCTCACCCTCGCTAATATAAGTTGGTGTAAAGACATAAGTTGGAGTTTGCCCTTGCGCCATAACTTTGTCGGTAATAATATTACGATCTAACGCCAAATTGAGCGCTTTACGTACTCGCACATCATCAAACGGTGCTTTGCTATTATTCAACTCATAGCTGTATGTGGCTAAAGTTCGGGTGATAAATAACTCGTCTGGTAATTCTTTTTTCAATTTAGCGAATTGCTCGGTCGGCAAGGCATAGTTAGTTATTTGCAAATCCCCCGCACGATAACGTTGTACGTCCGTCGTCGGATTTTCAATGCTCAACAGCGTCGCTTTGTCGATCACGGTTTCTTTATCATTCCAATAATACGGGTTACGTGCAAACTCGATTTTTTCATTAATCACGTGATCTGTTAAAATATAAGCCCCATTCCCGACAATATTTTCTTCTTTCACCCAGTTATCACCAAATTTTTCAATCACTTTTTTAGGCACTGGCAACATGGATTGGTGAGACGTTAAACCAACTAAATAAGGCACGGCATTGTCCAAAGACACTTCAAAGGTCAAATCATCAATAGCTTTCACGCCCAACGTATCAGGAGATTTTTTGCCATCAATAATATCTTGTGCATTCGCTACCTGCATATAGGTTAAAAAACTGGCATAAGGCGAGGCGGTTTTTGGGGTGACTAAACGTTGCCAAGAGAACACAAAATCTTGTGCAGTAACAGGATCACCATTAGACCATTTTGCATCCTTACGCAAATGGAAAGTCCAAGTTTTATAATCATCGGAATGCTCCCAAGACTCTGCGACACCAGGGATCGTATTGCCCTCAGAATCAGCCGTCGTTAACCCCTCAAACAACTGTAGTGCAACGCCTGATTCTGGCGTCCCTTCCGTTAAGTGCGGATCAAAACTTTGCGGTTCTGAGCCATTGTTAATGGTAATTTCTTGTGCAGCGGCCAATTCCACACCCTCTGGCACTTTCGCTGCGTTGGCAGAAAATGCAAAAGCTAACGCCACAGCGCCAGCGAGTAAAGATGGTAATAATTTGTGTTGCATATAATCGACTCCTCGTTATTTTGTATTATGTTCTGTTCTTTTATGGCAGAAAAACAGGAGTTTGTAAAGGACTAGATTAAAATTAGGAAGGTAAATTGATGTTTTGTTGAAAATATCCCCTAATTTTATAGGGATTAATGATAACACAATAAAAAATAGGGGTTCTGACCAAATAAGCAAGTAGAGAAGAAACGGAAAAATAAGCGCAATTATCGGTCATCCACACCCTGTAATAAATAATTCCCCTCCAAGTCACACAGGCTACGGAAACCCACATTTATCGTTTGAAAGGTATTTTTACGGCTTAATTTGGTGTAGTCAAAATTCTCATGATGATGACCATGATACAGTTGTTTTACCCCCATTTTTTCCGCCAACTGATTTAACACACGAAAACCTAAGGGGTGAGGTTTCGGGGCCTCGTGGCAAATCAGAATATCCGCTTGCTGGGTTTCAAGGGTTTCAATATCAGAGGGGAAAATCGACACCCGATGACGCAGTGGAATACCGTTGCGCCATAACCCCTCAGGTGGACAATATTGACAATAATGAATGGGGTCGAAAAAAACCGGCTTACTCGGTGGCATCCAAATTTGCCCACGAAACACACCGCCCAAACCAGCAATCCGTTTGCCCTCAATTTCTACCACTCGACCATGTAAATTACGTTCTTTCCAATGGCTGCCCCAAATGGCATCAAAGGCCGCCACGATTTTGCTGTCGTGATTGCCGTGAATAAACCAAATATCGCAATATTTGGCTAAGTCATCTAAGGGTTGCGGACTGGTCAGTTGCAGATCGCCGAGGATAATTAAGCTAATATCCGAACGTGCCTGCACAAAAGGGTACAGGTGTTCATAACTACCATGGGGATCGCCAGCAAATAAAATCATTCTTCCTCTGTTTCCGTGAAAAGACTGTGGTCGTGGGTCAATTCTGTAATTTCTTCATCATTGAGGATTTTTTCCACAATGGCTTTGGCCTGATTATAACGTTCCAAATAACTCGGTGACTCAATTTCAATATAAGGCACTTTATATTTATCTAACAATTTTTTCAGTAATTGTTGGAAACGCTGACGGGCTTTATTTGAGCCCAAACTCCGCAAACCATCATCTACCCATTTTGTGTTGTTATTCAATAAGATTGTCACATCAAAAGGATATTCTTTAATCATGGAATCTAAAAACGGATGCGCTTTGCCCTCGTATTGAATACAAAACGCTTGCGTGGTAATAAAATCCGTATCAATAAAGGCCACTTTGTGCGCATGGCGCAAGGCATAATCAATATAACGTTGATGTCCGAGCGCCATTTGCGGATAATCGGAATATTGCATGGCTTGCTCATCACCACCGAGCTGTTCAAATACAAATTCCCGTCCATATTCCCATGCTGACGTGGTATTAAATACCGCTGCTAATTTATTCACCAACACGGTTTTACCGCTACTTTCCCCACCTAAAATGGCAATGGTTTTGGCAAAAAATGGCCGTACTTCTTTCGGAATAAATTTCCAATAATGGAACGGATTATTACGAATTTTAGTGGCAGACACATTAAAAAATTTACGGTCAGGATCCACTAACACCACATCCAAATTCAAGTATTTTTCATAAGGCGCTTTATCTTGGATCTCGCTGCTAAACACCACGGTCGGATTGACATTTTTTTCTTTAAACAAGGCTTTCACCGCACCCGACCAGCCCGCCCAGCCATTCGGATAACTTGGAATGCCATCTTCCAATAAATGGTGAATAAAAATCTGATCCTTATGATATTTAAAGATTTGTTGCATCCAACGCAAACGATCTTGCACCGTCGGCATGCGTTTCATTTTGCTGTCATAAAACAGTTTGAGATCCCGTTCCGTGTCGCTACATACAATCACGTGCAGTTCATCCACTTTACTAAAGGCCTCAAAAATCATATTAATGTGGCCCGTATGCACAGGGTAAAACTTCCCGAAAATCACACCTACTCGCTTAGGCTCAGGTGCATTGGCAATTTTTAAGGCTTTATGCAACGCCGCTAATTTTACCGCACTCGGATTTTTAATTTTGCCCGAGACCAACTGATTAAAATAAGCTCTGGAAATATTGGCTTTTTCACAAAGTTCATTGACTTGTAAATTCAACTGCTTACGTTTTTGTTGGAGATAGGAATAATCGTCACTCATTGGAAAATCCTTAAAAAATCACCGCACTTTTGTTATTCAAATCCACAAACTGCGGTGTTAATTTGTCTTGTTTTGTCTATTGTATGCAATATCGGGCAGGAATAAAAACCTTTTTTACAAATAGCAATCAAATTAAACTGGTGCTATACTTACCCCGCATTCTCAGGGCAGGGTGAAATTCCCTACTGGCGGTACAGCCCGCGAGCGTTCTTGTTTAACAAGAAGTCAGCAGATTTGGTGAAACTCCAAAGCCAACAGTATAGTCTGGATGAAAGAGAAATAGCGATAAACCACAGGCGAAGTTTCGCTTGTTTTTGTCATTTCTTACGCCCTGATTCTGGTAACTTATATTTGCATTTTTTAAGGAATTTACTATGAATCAGTCATTATTATCCCCTTTTGGCACCGCAGAACAACGTGTCATTAACGCCTTAAATGCCTTTAAACAAGGCAACGGCGTGTTAGTTTTAGACGATGAAGATCGTGAAAATGAGGGCGATTTAATTTTCCCAGCCGAAACCATCAACACGGAACAAATGGCGAAATTGATTCGCTACGGCAGCGGTATTGTATGTTTATGTATCACCGATGAACGCTGTCAGCAGTTGGATTTACCCCCAATGGTACAAGACAACACTAGCGTGAATAAAACTGCTTTTACAGTCACCATTGAGGCTGCGCAAGGCGTCTCCACGGGCGTATCTGCAGCTGATCGTGTTACCACCATTAAAGCCGCCGTGGCAGAGGGGGCCAAACCCGCAGATTTACACCGACCGGGCCATGTTTTCCCATTGCGTGCGGTAGACGGTGGCGTATTAAAACGTCGTGGCCATACCGAGGCGTCGGTGGATTTAGCGGTATTAGCGGGCTACAAACCGGCCGCCGTGATTTGTGAAATCACCAACGACGACGGCACCATGGCAAGAACCCCTGAAATCGTGGCATTCGCCCAGAAATTTGGCTACCCCGTGTTGACTATTGAAGATTTGGTGGCCTATCGATTAAAACAGGCTCAATAACAAAACGCCATGCAACGCTTTGCTTTCTTTAAGGAGGCAAAGCGTTTTTATATGCGCTTTATTCTGGTATCCCTCGCAAGGTAGGGACGGGTTGATAAGGCGCCATATTGGTCGGCGCAGGTAAATCACTAAACAATAAAATAAACGGTTTTGGTGGTACGACTTTCTCCTCACGCCACAAACTGCCCATACTGACTAATTGAATATCGTCGGGTAACTTCGCCAAACCGGCTTGTAAAACTGCAATGGTATTTTTACGTGGGTGACCAATCACAATAGCCGTGCCATGTTTACGTGCATAAGCGAGAGATTGTTGAAATTGACGTTGCACATCAGCAAGCACATCACTATCATCAAGAAATAAATGACGATCAAGAGCTTTCACGCCTTGTTGTTTAGCAACCTTGCTCGCCACACTACTGCCGATAGTTCGACTATCCAAAAAGAATAAATGCTGTTTTGCCAATTCTTGCATCAAAAAGGTCATCAAAGTAGGATCGGAAGTGGCGGCACTGCCCATATGATTATTCATGCCAATGGCATAAGACACCTTATTTTTCGCCTGTTGTACATGTTTTACGACTTCAGCTTGCGACATGCCTAACAGTAAACCGCCCTCTTCAATTTTTAAATTCGCTTTAGGTTGCATTGGCATATGGATTAACACATCTCGCCCTTGTGCATGGGCTTGTTGATTACGCTGACTGGCATAAGGTGCCACAGGAATAATCGCCACAGAAATTTGTGTTGGCATAGCAAAAACGGCGGCATCTTCTTTCTGGTGATAACCCACATCATCAATCACAATGGCCAATTTAGCTGGTTGTGCTTGGACAATACCGCCCAAAAGTGCGGTACTAAAAAGCAAAATTTTGTGTAATTCCATTTTGCGTAATCCCATCGTACGATTATCTCAACCAAGTTAACGGATTTTTTGGCACGCCTTTTTGGGTAATCCCAAAATACAGTCCCGAACTGGCTTGACCGCCACTGTTACCCACTTCGGCAATTTTTTGACCCGCATTAACCAATGTGCCGACTTTCACGAATATCGCTTGGTTAAATCCATACAACGATAAATAGCCTTTACCATGATCGACAATCACCACTTGACCATAGCCTCGTAACCAATCAGCTAAAATCACTCGTCCACCCGAAATCGCTTTCACTGGCGTCCCAGAACGAGCGGAAATCACAATCCCTTTCCATTTCGTTTCCCCCCCTTGGGTTTCGCCAAAACGATGTAACAATTTTCCCGAAACTGGATAGGCATATTTCCCACTTAAGCCTACGCCCGAGCGTAATAATTGTTGCTCTTGTGCCGTCGGCTGATAGGTTTTATTGGTGCGTTTTTCTTCGGCTTGTTTCTTCTGGGCATATTGCTCACGTTCGCGTTTTTCTTGCTCTGCAGCCGCTTTTTCGGCACGTTTAATCTCATTTTGCAAAGCCTGCTCATTGGCTTTCAAACTGTCCAACCGACTTTGTTCTTGCACAAGGGTTTTATTCAACTGATTTAATGTGCTTTGTCGCTCATTTTTGGCTTTTTGTAAGGCTTGTTGTTGCTTTTTCTGCTCAGAAAGCTGTGTTTTTTGTTCCTGCTGTTGACCAGACAAATAGGCTTTCTGTTCTTCCAATTGTTTTTGAGTGGATTTTAATTCGTCCAACAAAGCCAAACGTGATTGATTCATATGTTTCGCATAAACCATCATTCTGTCATTATTTTTTGCGTCATCAGACAATAAATGTTCTACCACTGAATTGGGATTACCCGAACGATAAATGGCATCTAATTGCTTGGCTAATTTGGCTTTTTGTGCTTTTTGTTGCTGTTCAAGGGATTTAATTTGACGATTAGTTTCCGCAATAATCTTCTGTGTTTCCTTTAAACTGGTTTCCGTTTCACGCAAAGTGCCGACCACATTATTAATCTTATTTTCTTGGCTTTTTAAGGCAGATTGCAGTTTATTTTGCTCCTGTTTGCGTTGTGCAATTTTTTGTTCTTGCTGTTTAATTTGGGTTTTAATTTGGGTTAAATCGGCGGCTTGAGTCGCAAGCGAAATCAATAGCCCCACACAAAAAAGTGCGGTTAATTTTGGCAATTTTTTAAAAAATGAACAAAGCAACATATTTTTTCCGATTTTTCTCTCATATCATCAAATTTCTGACTAAATATACCATTATTTTTGAGAAAGATCAGGAAACCATGGCTTTTCACTTTCAAAATTTGCAAATTTTTGCTATAAAGTGCGGTATTAATTTGATTTATTTTTCTTAACTAGGAGATCCCTATGCAATTAGTCTTTATTCGTCATGGTTTCAGTGAATGGAACGCAAAAAATTTATTTACCGGTTGGCGTGATGTGAACTTAACCGAACGTGGTATGGAAGAAGCCAAATCTGCAGGCCAAAAATTAAAAGCCGCAGGGTTTGAATTTGACATCGCATTCACGTCTGTATTAACTCGTGCCATCAAAACTTGTAACATCGTGTTAGAAGAAGCTGGTCAACTTTGGATTCCACAAGTGAAAAACTGGCGTTTAAACGAACGTCACTACGGTGAATTACAAGGTTTAGACAAAAAAGCCACCGCAGAAAAATACGGTGACGAACAAGTTCACATTTGGCGTCGTTCTTACGACACATTACCACCATTATTAGATCCAAAAGATCCAAATTCTGCGCATAACGACCGCCGTTATGCTCATTTACCAGCAGACGTGGTACCCGATGGCGAAAACTTAAAAGTGACCTTAGAACGTGTGCTTCCATTCTGGCATGATGAAATTGCCCCAGCGTTGATCTCTGGCAAACGTGTCTTAGTGACCGCTCACGGTAACTCATTACGTGCCTTAGCGAAACACATTGAAGGCATTTCTGATGCTGACATTATGGATTTAGAAATCCCAACCGGTCAGCCATTAGTGTATGAATTAGATGATAACTTGAAAGTGGTTAGCAAACGCTATCTTTAATGGTTAACTAAACGAAAGTGGCACAAGCAATTGTGCCATTTTTTATCATTATAGGCTCTGTTGTGAATAAAAAAACGTCTGTTTCTAGCTCCGTTTCCAATTATTTGTTGGCCGTGATAGGGTTCGTCAGCATTATTGCGGCTGTCGCCTTTGCCATTATGGACAGTAACCGCTCAGATGCCGAAGTTATTAATGTGGCCGGTTCTTTGCGTATGCAAAGCTACCGTATTTTGCACGAATTGCAATATGAACCTGAACAAGTCAAAAAACATTTAATCGAATATCGCAAGACGCTCCATGCGTCGTCATTACGCAAAATTGATCAACAATTTATTACCCCTGACAGTTTAAAATATCATTATGACGATCTGATTCGTCAATGGCAAAAATTGGAATATTACGCCTTACATCAAAATCAACTAGCCTATCGTCAAGAGCTCGTTCCCTATGTGGGAAAAGTGGATAATTTCGTATTCGCCTTGCAACAATTTGCTGAAAAGAAACTGATTTATACCACCGCTATTATCGTGATTTCGTTGCTCGCCATTGTCATTATGGTGGCTTATATTATCAGCTTTATGCGTACCAGAATTGTCACGCCACTACGTCAATTAACCGATGCCAGTGTACAAATTCAAATGCGACAATTTCAACATATTCCCTTAGACATTCATCGCAATGATGAACTAGGCAGCCTTGCACAAGCCTTTACCCAAATGTCATCGGAATTGAGCAAAGTCTATTCCAATTTAGAACAAACCCTTGACGAAAAAACGCAAAAGTTAAGCCAAACGAACCGCACTTTAGCCATGTTATACCATTGTTCACAAACCTTAACCTTGGCCAATATCGATCGAGAACATCTGCGTATTGTGTTACAAAATGTTCTCGCCACGGAACATTTACGAACGTTGGAATTAGAGATTATTGGGGCAGAACATTGGCATATTTTACTGGGTGAACCCTTACCACAATTAACTTGGCAAATGAGCGATATTGAAATTGAAGGGCAAAATTTGGGCGTATTACGTTGGCAAGCTGGCTTACCTTGCCCCGACCCACGCACGATGCAAAATATCGCCCAACTATTAGCTCGCACGCTTTATTTCAATCAAACCCAACGCCAACAACAGCAATTATTATTAATGGAAGAACGCTCCATTATTGCCCGAGAATTACACGACTCTTTAGCCCAAGTTTTGTCATTTTTGCAAATTCAGTTAACCTTATTAAAACATTCTTTAGCCAAAGATAGCGAGCAAGCCAAAGCAAAAAGCCAAGCAATTTTACAAGAATTTGAACAAGCACTCAGTGACGGCTGTTTACAATTACGTGAATTATTAGCCACATTCCGCTTGACAGTACAAGAAGCTAATTTAAAATTAGCCTTAGAACAGGTGATTGATAGCTTGCGTAACCAAACGGAAAGCCAACTCAGTGTGGCATGCAGTTTACCGTCACAAACCTTTACGCCACAGCAATTAATTCATGCCTTGCAAATTGTCCGTGAAGCCACATTAAATGCGGTTAAACACGCCAAAGCAAGCCATATTGAGATTATTGCACACACCAATAGCGACGGTGAACAAGAAATATTGGTACGAGATGACGGTATTGGCATTCCAAGCCTAGAAGAACCAGAGGGACATTACGGCTTACGCATTATGGAAGAACGCAGCCGACAGCTCAATGCCACCTTAACCATTACCAACCGAACCACAGGGGGAACGGAAGTCAAAATTCTGTTACCGAATATAATAAAAACAAATAGTTAACATGAAGATTAGAAAAGCTCAACCGAAAGATTTATCCGCCATTGTGGCCATTTATAACCAAGCGATACCCACTCGTCGGATTACCGCAGATCTTACCCCAGTCACCGAACAACAACGCCGTCCGTGGTTTGAAGAACATTTGAACAACAACACGCACCCTTTATGGGTTATGGTCGAAAATGACGCAAAAAGTGCGGTGCAAAATGAAACAATTTTGGGCTGGTGTAGTTTTTCCCCTTTTTACCGCCGTGCCGCTTTTGACCAAACCGCTGAACTCAGTCTTTACTTAGATCAAACCGCTCGTGGCAAAGGCTACGGCAGCCAAGCTCTACAATTTATGCAAAGCCAAATGGCAGCTTGTGGTATCAACACGTTAATGGCTTATGTGATTGAAGAAAACCATGTTAGCCGCCGTTTATTTGAGAAAAACCATTTTGCACAATGGGGACGTTATCCCAATATCGCCAATATGGGCGATAGCTTGCAGACGTTTTTGATGTATGGGTTTCAGCAGCTAAACCAAATATAACGTAATCTCCATTTCCGCAACATTTTTTTGCAAATTTTCTGGCAAAGCGTTATCGCAAATGATGCTATCAAATACCGTCAGTGGACAAATGAAAAACGTGGCAACTTTACCGCACTTAGACGAATCAGACACTAAAATACGTTGCTGACTTGAATTGATAATCGCTTTTTTGACAGGAATTTTGTTTTCATCGGGTGTACTTAACCCATTCATATTCCAAGAAGAAGTAGAAATAAACGCAATATCCAAAGAAATATGTTGCAGAAATTGAGCCGCTAACTCGCCGACGGATGAACGGTTAGCTTTATTCACTCTCCCGCCTGTATGAAAAATCTCACCTTTACCGTATTCCATGAGAAAGTTTGCAATCACAAAATCATTGGTGACAATTAATAAATCTTCACGTTCGGCGAGTCTTTTTGCAATTTCTAATGTGGTTGTGCCTGCGTCAAGATAAACCGTTGCTCCTGTTGGTATTAAAGTGGCAGCTTTTTCACCAATAGCATTTTTTTCTTTATTTGATAATAGTGATTTATCGTTATGAGTCGGTTCAATCGCCAATCGTGCGAGAGTTTGTACACCACCTGATACGGAAATAACTTTGCCTTCATCTTCAAGTTTTTGAATATCACGCCGTACCGTCATATGAGATACACCCAACGCTCCCACTAATGAACTAATACTCACAATATCTTGTTGATGAATAAGATCAAGTAATTTTCGTTGTCTTTCTGCTGGAATCATGATTACACCTATGTCCTATATGACGATTAGGTCTATTATAAACCTTTCATTTTTGAGATGACAACAAATTAAATTAACATTTTTTATCACAAATTAACAATAAAAGTTAAAATTTGTGATCTTGATCACGGTTTTTATTTTTTCTTTAAGGCATAATGCACATCAGTCAAAACAAATTAATTATTTTTAACGAGGAGATGTTTATTATGGCTAATCAAGCTTATTCAGTAGCAGTAGTTGGTTTAGGTTCTATGGGGATGGGAGCCGCATTGTCTTGTATCAATGCTGGATTAAATACTTACGGTATTGATCTTAACCCCGCTGCATTAGAAAAATTGAAAGCGGCTGGAGCAAAAGCAGTTGCGACTAATGGTAATGATTTCGCACAAGATTTAAATGCGGTTGTTGTGTTAGTTGTAAATGCAGCTCAAGCCAATGCGGTATTATTTGGTGAAAATGGCTTAGCTGCAAAATTAAAAGCAGGTACAGCAGTTATGATATCTTCCACGATGGCTGCAGCAGATGCTCAAGCGATTTCACAAAAATTAACAGAGTTTGGATTAGTGATGTTAGATGCCCCTGTTTCTGGCGGTGCAGCTAAAGCGGCAGCAGGTGAAATGACCATTATGGCATCAGGTTCTGAAGAAGCCTTTGCCAAATTACAACCCGTATTGGATGCCACCGCAGGTAAAGTATATAAAATTGGGGAGGAAATTGGTTTAGGCGCAACAGTGAAGATTGTTCATCAACTATTAGCTGGCGTACATATTGCCGCAGGGGCAGAAGCCATGGCCTTAGCATCTAAAGCAGGGATTCCACTTGATGTGATGTATGACGTGGTAACCAACGCAGCGGGTAATTCTTGGATGTTTGAGAACCGTATGAAACATGTGGTGGATGGCGATTATACACCGCTTTCAATGGTAGATATTTTTGTAAAAGATCTCGGTCTAGTCAATGATACTGCAAAATCTTTGCATTTTCCTCTACACCTTGCTAGCACTGCCTATTCTATGTTTACCGAAGCAAGCAATGCAGGCTTTGGCAAAGAAGATGACAGTGCTGTAATCAAAATTTTCAGTGGTATTAATCTTCCGAAAAAAGGAGCGTAATGATGTTAGGAGTTATTGCAGACGATTTCACTGGAGCCAGTGATATTGCTAGTTTCCTTGTTGAAAATGGCTTGAAAACAGTACAAATGAATGGCGTACCCAAATCGCCTTTAAATGGTCAAGTAGATGCGATAGTGATTAGTTTAAAATCCCGTTCTAATCCCGTAGAACAAGCGATTAAACAATCTTTACAAGCCCTCCATTGGTTACAAGAGAACGGTTGTAGTCAATTTTATTTTAAATATTGCTCTACCTTTGATAGTACGGCAAAAGGCAATATTGGTCCGGTAACAGATGCATTATTGGCAGAATTAAAAGATGATTTCACAGTAATCACACCGGCTTTACCTGTAAATGGCCGTACCATTTTTAATGGTTATTTATTTGTAGGTGAGCAACTATTAAGCGAATCAGGCATGAGAAATCACCCAATTACACCAATGACCGATGCTAATTTAGTGCGATTAATGGATGCTCAAGCACAAGGTAAAACAGGCTTGGTAGCCTATGCAGATGTGATTAAAGGAGCAGATAATGTGAAAGCACGCTTTGCTCAATTAAAAGCGGATGGTTATCGTTATGCTGTGGTGGATGCTGTAGATAATAGTCAGTTAGCCATACTTGCTGAGGCGGTTGCAGATTTTAAATTAGTCACAGGTGGTTCAGGTTTAGGGGCATATATAGCAGAACGCCTTAGTGGGGGTAAAAAAGGTACCGATGCTTTTGTACCAAACAAAGGTAAAACCGTGGTGTTATCAGGTTCTTGTTCAATGATGACAAATACTCAAGTGAATACTTATAAAACGAAAGCACCGCATTACTACCTTGATATCGAGAAAGCTATCAACAATACGAACTATGTAGATGAACTTTATCAATGGGTAATTAACAACCTAGAGGGTGAATTAGCACCGATGGTTTACGCTACGGTTGCAGCAAATCAGCTTAAACAAATTCAAACTCAATTTGGAGGTGACAAAGCCAGTCATGCGATTGAAAACGTTTTTGCCCAACTTGCAGAAAAACTCAAAGCCTATGGTGTGACAAATTTCATTACTGCAGGTGGTGAAACCTCAAGTATTGTGGTGCAACAATTAGGTTTTGCTGGATTCCATATTGGCAAACAAATTGCCCCTGGTGTGCCGTGGTTAAAAGCCGTAGAAGAACCCATTTATCTTGCCTTAAAATCAGGTAATTTCGGTAAAGAAGACTTCTTTGAATATGCTCAAGGGATGTTCCTATGACGGAATTAGACCAAAAAAAACAAATGGTTGAGCTAGCTCGCTCGTTTTACCAACGAGGTTATAGTGTAGGCGGTGCAGGGAATCTATCGGTACGGTTAGATGAAAATCGCATTTTAGTGACCCCAACAGGATCATCGTTAGGACGTTTAGATGCTGAACGCTTGTCTGTGGTGGATATGCAAGGCAATTGGATTTCAGGAGATAAACCGTCTAAGGAATATGTATTCCATTTAGCGTTATATCAACAAAATCCAAAATGTAATGCGATTGTACATTTACATTCGACCTATTTAACCGCTCTTTCTTGCCTTGATGGGTTGGATAAAGACAATGCGATTAAAGCCTTTACACCATACTATGTGATGCGAGTAGGTAAGTTACAGGTGATTCCTTATTATCGCCCAGGCTCACCTGAAATTGCCCGAGAGCTAAGAGAACGAGCATTAACGGCGAAAGCCTTTTTATTAGCCAACCACGGCATTGTCGTGACAGGTTCGGATTTAATTGATGCAGCCGACAATGCAGATGAATTAGAAGAAACAGCAAAATTACATTTTATTTTGCAAGGACAAAAAATCCGTTATCTCACCGATGACGAAGTAAAAGATTTAGAAAATAGAGGGAAATAATTATGCCTAAATTTGCAGCCAACTTAACCATGATGTTTAATGAAGTACCATTTTTAGATCGCTTTGAAGCGGCCGCTAAAGCTGGTTTTAAATTTGTAGAATATCTTTGGCCTTATGATTATCCTGCCCAAGAGCTCAAAGCCAAATTAGATCAATACGGATTAAAACAAGTGTTGTTTAATACCAGTGCTGGTGATGTATCTAAAGGAGAATGGGGACTAGCTGCTATTCCAGGGCGTGAAGTAGATGCTCGACGTGATATTGATCAAGCTTTGGAATATGCGTTAGCGTTAGAGTGTCCAACCGTGCATGTCATGGCGGCGGTAGTTCCTGAAGGGGTAGATCGAAGTGCCTACCAAGCTACCTTTGTAGAAAATATCCGTTACGCTTCTGAAAAATTTAAACCGCATGGCATTAATATCTGTCTTGAGGCCTTAAGTCCAGAAGTTAAACCGAACTATTTACTCAAAAGCCAGTTTGACACTTTAGCCATAGTGGAAAAAGTAAACAGAGAAAATGTGTTTGTACAACTAGATTATTTCCACGCTCAAAATGTGGATGGTAATTTAGCTCGCCTAACAGATAAACTTAACGGTAAATTCTCACATGTGCAAATTGCATCTGTACCAGATCGTCATGAACCTGATGAAGGAGAAATCAATTATCAATATATTTTCGACAAACTCGATGAAATTGGCTATGACAGCTATGTGGGCTGTGAATATAAACCACGAGGTGAAACTGTGGCTGGATTGGGTTGGTTTGAGAAATATAAAAACTAATCAAAATTACACCGCACTTTTATGAAAACCTAATCATTTGAAACAATAGAATGATTAGGTTGAAATAAAAGTAAGGGGTTTAAAAATATAATATATCTTTTATTAAGGAATAGTTTATGTCTAATGAAATGCTTATTTTAATTGGTATTGCTAGTGTACTTGCGTTGTTATTTATTATGATTAAAGGCAAGGTTCATCCCTTTCTGGCATTAGGTATCGTGAGTATTGCGGTGGCGTTAAGCACAGGCATCCCGATGGCTGATGTGATCCCTACCTTAGTAAAAGGAATGGGCGGCACACTAGGTAGTGTAGCATTGATTGTTGGTCTAGGAGCAATGCTAGGCAAAATTATCGAAAAATCCAACGGAGCTGATGTCTTAGCTGGTTGGCTATTAGCTAAATTTGGTGAAAAAAATGCCCCCTTTGCTTTAGGTGCCACAGGTTTTATTTTTGGTATCCCTGTGTTTGTGGATGTAGGTTTCCTTGTTTTATTACCGATAATTTTTAGTGTTGCACGCCGAATCGGTGGCAATATGTTGACCTATGCTTTGCCGATTGGACTCTCCATGTTAATGGTGCATGTTGTGTTACCCCCACATCCAGGGATTGTGGCAGGTTCTCAATTATTAAATGCAGATATTGGCTTAGTATTAGGTGTCGGTTTAGCCGTTGCTTTACCTACATTTTTAGTCGGTCAAGTGTTTATTCCATTTTTCACCAAACGTCATTTTGTTGAAATTCCAACATCTACTGATTTGGTGCAATACCAAAAACAATTATCTCAAAATGAAAGTGGCTTACCAAAATTTTCAACAGTTTTATCTATGATTGCCTTTCCTTTAGTATTAATTATGCTAGGAACAATCACGGCGACAACCTTACCAAAAGAAAATATGATTCGCCAAATTTTCAGTATGATCGGGAGTTCACCTTTCGCATTATTGTTAGCAGTATGCCTTTCTTCCTATGTATTAGGTTTACGCCGTGGTTGGAATAAAGAAAAAGTAGAAGAAATTTTAAATTCTGCTCTCGCACCAATCGCAGGCATTATTCTAATTACAGGGGCTGGCGGTATGTTTGGTAAAGTATTAGATGCAAGTGGCGTAGGTAAAGCACTTTCCGATGTATTATCTAGCACTGGGTTACATGTTCTCGCTCTTGGTTTTATTTTATCTGCTCTATTACGTGCAGCTCAAGGCTCTGCCACGGTTGCAACAATTACGACCACGACGATCCTTGCTCCAATGATTACATCCGCAGGTTATGACGGTATTCATATTGCCTTAATTACTTCCGCCGTTGGTGCAGGCTCAATGACCTTATCTCACGTCAATGACAGCCTATTCTGGGTATGGACAAAATTCTTTGGTATTTCAGTTTCCCAAGGCTTAAAAACATGGAGCATACTCACCACTATTTATGGCTGTATTGCTTTTGGGCTAGTAAGTTTGATTTGGGTGGTTATTTAATAATATGTTAAGTGAGCTATCTGATTAGAGTAGCTCACCTTTTTCTTTTCTATATTAGGAGTAATTTATGTTAAAAAATAGCAAATTTCTTTTTCCTTTATTACTTTTATCCACAAGCATTTACGCCTCCCCCGATCAACCACAACCACCTAGTAAATCAATACAGACTTTACTACTTGCTGAGATCACCGCTCAAGGGCAGAAAGTAAATGGGGTAGCGTTAGAATATGAAGATAATATTTTATCGGGCAATGACTTACGCAAAACCTATCAAATTTACACCGCAGTTGATAGCCAAGAAAAACAAGCTCGCACCATTTTACGGGCTTATGTGAATGATCGTCCTGAACTCACTGCTCACCCCCAAGCAGGGAAGTTTGTAGTCATTGAGCTAGATGAGCAAGACCGCAATGCGGATCTTTATACGCTCAAAACAGAAAATGATAAGCCGATGTCGTTTCGGGCGAAAGATGACAGTGGCAAGATTGTACTGGTTGAGAAAAAACAAGCGACCAAAGTGCCTGAATATTATGGCGACCGCCTGACCTATTATATTGAGCAAACGGGTTTCCTAAAATTAACCAATGGCAAGACCCTTGAGCATACTCAAATCCAACAAACTGCGGTGAAAAGTCGGGTTAAAACGCCGTTCCTTGATCAGTTTGTGGCAAAACAGGTGACGGAGGAAAATCCTGATAATCAATTGGCTTATCAATTGTATGTACCTGAAATGGAAGCCAATAAAAAATATCCGTTGACGATTTTCTTACATGGTTCAGGGCAAGTGGGAACGGATAATCTCGCTCATTTACTTTCCAGCCGTGGGGCAATTGCCACCCTACCTTACGAACAAGGTTTTGTTCTCGCTCCCCAATATAGCACGGTGTTTGATCCCTTTGATGATGTCAACAAAGGGCAAAAAGGCGGTATTCACTGGCAAACGGACAACCGCATCAATTTGTTATTAAACATGATTGATGACACCGTGAAAAATAACCCCACCATTGATCCAAATCGCATTTACTGCACGGGGCTTTCTCGTGGTGCGGAAGGTTGTTTAAATCTGTTGTTAAAAAGACCGCATTTTTTTGCAGGAGCGTTGTTAGCCAGCGGTCGTGAAGCCTACACAATTGAATGGATGGACGGCAATGCCAGCAAAGAAAATTTGGCAGCCATTAAGGATGTGCCAATGTGGTTTTTCCATAGTAAAGAAGACAAAATTTCCCCCGTGCAAGGATCTCGAGTTAACTATCAATTGTTAACCGAACTTGGTGCGAAACACACCAACTATACCGAATTTACCACCGAACAAGTGGGCGATAACGGTATTTTAAACAACAATCCACACAATACTTGGGATGCGGTATTTAGCAGCCCTGAAGTGATTCGTTGGTTGTTAAGTCAATATAAAACACCTTAATACAGGAGTTTGTTATGCAAATTATTATTACGGGTGGACAAGGTTTTTTAGGGCAACGGCTTGCCAAAACCCTTTTAAATCAGTCCCAACTGAATATCTCAGAATTAGTGTTAATTGATGTGATTCAACCCACTGCACCCAACAATGATTCAAGGGTGCGTTGTTTAGAAATGGATTTACGCCATCCTATTGGGCTGGAAAAAATCATCACACCACAAACCACGGCTATTTTTCATTTAGCCGCCATTGTGAGTAGCCATGCGGAACAAGATCCTGACTTAGGTTATGAAATCAATTTCTTAGCCACAAGAAACCTGCTTGAAGTCTGTCGGCAAAATAATCCGAAAGTGCGGTTTATTTTCTCCAGTTCTTTGGCGGTGTTTGGTGGAACGTTACCCGAAATTATTTCCGATGGTACGGCAGTTACACCACAATCTACCTATGGCACACAAAAAGCCATGTGCGAGTTGCTGATTAATGATTACAGTCGAAAAGGTTTTGTGGATGGTATTGTGGTACGTTTACCCACTATTTGTATTCGCCCAGGGAAACCAAATAAAGCGGCATCGTCTTTTGTGAGCAGCATTATGCGTGAACCTTTGCACGGCGAAAATGCCATTTGCCCAGTATCCGAAGATCTGCGTTTATGGCTTTCCAGCCCAAATACCGTGATTAACAATTTTATTCACGCTCTCCAACTTCCGCCATTACCGCCTCGAGATTGGCATGTGATTAATTTACCTGGTTTTAGTGTCTGCGTAAAACAAATGTTGGCAGATTTAGCGGAAGTGAAAGGACGTCAAATCTTGCAACATATCCAGTTTGCATTTGATGAAAATATCAACAATATTGTGGCAAGTTGGCCTGCGGAAATCAACAATACCACTGCATTAAAACTGGGTTTTAAAGTGGATACTGATTTTAAAAATGTTATTCAACAATTTATTCGTGACGACATGTAGGAGTTAGCTATGTTTGGATTACCTATTCCCATTATTGGATTAATTATTGCGGTTTTTGTATTAGTTATTTTGGTGTTAAGAACCCGAGTGCATGCCTTTATTGCCATGTTGATTGCCTCCGCCATTGCTGGTTTAGTCGGTGGCATGTCCGTCAACCAAACCCTTGGGGCAATTTCCACAGGCTTTGGTGGCACATTAGGTGGTATCGGGATTGTGATTGGTCTGGGTGTCATGATGGGGAGCATTTTGGAAGTGTCAGGTGCTGCCGAGAAAATGGCATATAGCTTTATTAAATTTTTAGGCAAGAAAAAAGAAGAATGGGCGTTAGCCATTACGGGTTACATTGTCAGTATTCCGATTTTCGTGGATAGTGCCTTTGTGATTCTTTACCCCGTGGCTAAAGCCTTGGCGAAAAACGGCAAACGTTCCCTATTAACCTTAGGCGTAGCATTAGCAGGTGGCTTGGTCGTGACACATCATACCGTGCCACCCACACCTGGCCCGTTAGGTGTAGCAGGGATTTTTGGCGTAGATATTGGCACCATGTTATTAGCGGGTGTGGTGTTAGCCATTTTACCTGTAGTGGGGATTGTATTTTATGCCAAATGGTTAGATAAAAAATACCCCACCTTTAACCAAGAAGTCTTCACCCAAGAAGAGCTTAAACAAAAATACGATGATTACATTGCCAGCCGTGAGCAAAAACAGCTACCAAGTTTAACGTTATCTTTAATGCCGATTGTGCTACCCATTGGATTAATTTTCATTAAAGCCATGTTTGATTTGGTGGTGAAAAGCAACGCAGAGCTTGGTGAAACGGCGATTTATCAATGTATTGCTTTTATTGGACACCCAATGATTGCCTTGGCGATTAGTGTGTTAGTTTCAGTTTATACGTTGTTACCAAAAACAGACAAAGAAACCACCGCAGTTTACCTTGAAGAAGGGGTAAAAACCGCAGGGATTATCTTGCTTGTGACGGGAGCAGGCGGTGCATTAGGGGCAGTATTGCGTGACAGTGGTGCTGGCAAACAATTAGCAGAACAAATTGCCACCTTGCCAATTTCACCAATTTTAATTCCTTTTATTGTGTCAACCTTAGTTCGCTTTATTCAAGGCTCAGGCACGGTGGCGATGATTACCGCCGCCTCCATTTCTGCCCCCATTTTGGCACAAATCCCAGGGGTGAATATGTTGCTTGCGGCTCAAGCTGCCACTATGGGTTCACTGTTCTTCGGTTATTTTAACGACAGTTTATTCTGGGTGGTGAATCGCATGATGGGGATTAGCGATGTGAAAAAACAAATGATCGTTTGGTCTATTCCTACCACGATAGCTTGGGCAATTGGTGGCAGTTTAGTGATTATTGCCAATCTGATTTGGGGTAATGACGGATCGGTCTTTGATCTGATTTTCCCGATTGCGGTGTTGCTCGCTATCTTGTTTTATGTCAATCGACAAAATAAAACCCTTTAATTGATAGGAGAAAAATGATGTTTATGTATCTCTCTCACCCCTTAGATCCCAAAGATTTAGCTTGGCCTGGTGAACCTACTGTAGAAGTGAATCGTTGTACTGATGTAAGCGAAGATTGCCCGTTTAGTAGTTTTCTTACCAAGTTACCCAACCATTGTGGTACACACATGGATGCACCCCGTCATTTTGTTAAAAATGGGTTGAGTATCAATGAATTGCCATTGGAGTATTTCTGCCACAAAAACGTGGCATTACTGGAAATTCCCAAAGGTGAAGCAGAAGGCATTACCAAAGAAGATCTTGAACCCTATGCAGAGATTCTCTCTCAAGTGTCCTTTGCCTTTCTCCGCACAGGGTTTGAACAATATCGGGAAAGTAATCCGCTCATTTATCAACATGAATGTCCGTATATTTCAACAGGTGCGGGGCAATATCTGTCTGATAATTTTAGCAATTTAAAAGGGGTAGGCATTGATTTTCTTGCCTTAGGGTCGCCGTCAAAACGTGTACCTGATGCGGAAAATCCGAAAAATTGCCATCGTGCGATTTTAGGCTATTACACTGGGCGTTTCACCACAGTCATCGAAGATATGCACTTGGCTGAACTGCCTAAAAATGCCAACATCAAGCAATTTTTCAATGCTCCTTGGCGAATTGCAGGGTTAGATTCAAGTCAAGTGACTTGTATTGTGGAACTTGAATAGTCTGTATTTTAGTGGGGGAAATAGCGTAATTTTTCCTCACTAAATTTAAGGATACTTTATGAAAAATACCAAATTAAGTTATATCTTTGCGCTTTTCTTTCTAGCACTAAGCCTTACTGGTGCATTTTTAGCATCATTAATTGAGCGTGATTTTGGGCGGATTGATGTCACCACCGTGAGTTTTATGACAGTAGAAAATAAACCCATGGTCGCCAAATTATATCGCCCAATTTCAGCCACAGCAGAAACGCCGAAACCTGCGTTATTAGCGTTGCATGGTTATCAAAGTGATAAGGAAGCCACTAGCACTTTTGGAGCATTAGAGCTGGCAAAACGAGGTTTTGTGGTATTAGCCATTGATCATTTTGGTCATGGTTATTCAACCCAATTACCCGCTGCCAATAAAAATATGAGTGGCGCAAATAATGGCTATCAATATCTGAAAACCTTACCTTTTGTGGATAAGGATAAACTGGGTATTTTCGGGCATTCCACAGGTGGGCTAAATGCCATTCGTGTGGCGAAATTAAATCCCGATCATAAAGCCGTAAACGGCTTGAGTAGCAGCGCAGGTGATAACGAATTACACAATTATCTTCTCACTCAAGGGCTTTATGAAGAAATTGGGGGCTACCGAGAAAAATCCTTTCCTGTCAAAGCATTAATTCATCATGAAAGCAGATTAACGGCTGTTGGATTATCTACTAACGACACATTACAATGGGATCATACCTACGGCAATAGAGAAGACGGTTCTGCTCGCCGAGTGGCGTTAGTTGATGGCTCGCATTTGGGGGTGATGATCGCTAAACAAAGTAATAAAGAAGCGATTTTGTGGTTCAACCAAACTTTGCAAAATGGTCTGCAAGATCAGGATTGGATTAATCCAGATGAGCAAACCTATTGGTATAAAGAATTTGCGGGATTATTTGCTTTGTTTGCGGCCTTGGTTTCTGCTTTGTGTTTAGCCAATGCTTTATTGAAAAATGCCTACTTTTCCGCAATTACACAAACAGTTACTCATAAAATGGCGATTTCTAAAACTACATGGAAATTATTTGCCTTAGTGAATATTGTTGCCACCATTATTCTTTACCCAATATTCACTCAATGGGGTGGGGCGAATGAACCTATTGCCTCTGTATTGCCTTTTATGCCATTGGAAATGGGTAATGGCATTGTACTTTGGTTAGTGGTAAGTGCGGTGATTAATTTGCTCTTTTTTGTGTTATGGAAAAAAGGTTCTACGATTTCACTGCGTGAATTTGGTGTATTCACCAACAATTCATCTTTAACCACATTTAATCTGATTTCTCGTTCATTGTTATTAGCCATATTACTTACGGCTTGGTTATACGCCATAGCGAGTTTTGTCCATACTTACTGGGGTGTAGAATTACGTTTCCTTTGGCCGTTACTCAAACCACTCACCGCTGAACGCATGGATTTATTTTTAGTTTATTGGTTACCAATATTATTTTTCTTCTTTGTTTTCAATGGATTAATTATTAGTGTACAAATGAAACAAAAAAACGGGAAATCCTTTACATCCACACTTCTCACTTGGACAATTAAAACCAGCATTTTTGCCGCAGGTGGTTTAGTAATTTTATGGCTATTTCATTTTATCCCGAATTTTATGCAAATCGGTCCCGGTTTTGATGTGATTGGTTTACCACAATTTGGCGGACGTTGGATGATGATGTTAGCCGTCATTATTCCCCAATTTATTATATTCAGCTTGATTAATCATTGGTGTTATTTGAAAACTGGCTATATTTATTTAGGCGTTTTCTTTACATCTATTTTAATGACGTGGATTTTGGTTGGAGGACAGGTCATTGGGCGATTTTTGGTTTAGTTTGACCATTCATGTGTTAAAGAAAACACATTATTAACTTAGTGGGGAGAAGATGATCACCCCATACAATAAGATCTAAAATGGGTTATTACTTTTTTATCCTTATTCAAAACTTCCGTCTACAGCAATTCAGTTTAATCTAAGATTGAATCTTAAATTAAACTGAATTTTTTGCTACGAAGCACTAATCACATCATATTTACTCTAGCTTGATGTCTGTTATAACAATTCCTGACGGTGTAATAAAAGCAAAATATGCGGTACTTTTTTACGATTTTTTCTTACCAATTCTCAACTGTTTCGCTGATAGCTCACTCACCACTTTTTGTCCTGTACGTTGTTCCAATGCCACTCTAGCGGTGTGTGCCACTTCGCCACCTTGTTGAGCCACTTGTTTATTTTGCTCAAAATTTTCAGGGTTAACGGCATATGAAATGTCCTTGGCGGACGCTTCGGCAAGCATATTTAAAATCAGTTCGGTATTGGTCATATTATCTCGCAGATTTTCCTTTTTTAGCCCCTTGTGCTGTTTGTATTCTTTCACTGTTTTACCGCTCCATGCCTTGGTTAAAATATTGGTGAGAACGGCGAACTGTTGCCCTTCTTGCACGCCAGTGCGTTTCCATTCATCCGTAAGTTCTTTTCGGATTTCAATGCTTTTTAGGCGTTGATTAATCCAATCGTCTGAATAGCCTAGTCGTTGGTAATCTCGCAAAGCTCGTTCAATAGTGAGTTCAGGATCTTGCAGTTCATCTAATCGTTCACGTCCCACTTGGGCTAACCACAACTTAAATGGCTCGGCTTTAGGGGATGGAATGGATTGAATCAAGCGGAATACTTGCTCCGTATCGGCGACATCGGTTAAACGCATTTTGCCGTCTGGGGCTTGCATTTTCAACTGTACGATTTTTTCGTACAGTTCGCTCCCTTCCTTTTGTAGCTTGATTTTCAAGTCGCTCCAATAACGTCTTGGATTTTGGCTTTCAGTCAAAACTGCCACCACATCAATCACGGAAAAGTACCATTTTTCTTGATTTTCGTCCCAGTGGGAGCGGATTTCTTGTTGTTCAAAAACTTGTAGGCTCATTGTTTTTCTCATTCTATCTCAATTAATATACTGATTAAATTAACACTAAATTTTTAATCAGTCAATACTGTATGATTTGTTTTTATTAATCAATTTTTCCCTTTGATAAATAGGTTTGGGATAAACAGAAAATCTGGTGAACCTGCCGATAAAATATATTTAAAAGTTATTTTATGCTAGAATCTTCCCAATATTTTTACACTATTTAATTAACCGATAAATGAACTTACCCACTGAACAATACGATAATTTACTCACTGAAAAGTGCGAAAAACTCACCGCACTTTTTGCTCCTTTTAATGCACCCAAATTAGCGGTATTTGCTTCTCCTACGCAACATTTTCGTATGCGAGCAGAATTTCGGGTGTGGCATGATGGGGATGATCTTTATCATATTATGTTCGATCAAGAAAGCAAAAAGCGTTATCGGGTGGACAGTTTTCCCATTGCTAGTGAGCTGATTAATCAGATGATGCAAAGCCTGTTGCCGTTATTAAAACAGCAAGATGTGTTGCGAAATAGGTTGTTTCAAATTGATTATTTAAGCACTTTAAGTGGACAGATTATCGTGAGCCTGTTGTATCACAAAAATCTTGATGAATACTGGGTTGAACAAGCAAAACAGCTCAAACTGCGGCTAGAAAATCAAGGTTTTTTGGTACAAATTATCGGGCGAGCGTCCAAACAAAAAATTTGTTTAGACCAAGATTATGTGGATGAAATTTTACCGATTAACGGTAAAAATTACGTCTATCGTCAAGTGGAAAACAGCTTTACGCAACCGAATGCGAAAGTGAATTGCAAGATGTTGGAATGGGCGGTGGACTGTACACAAAACAGCCAAGGGGATTTGCTTGAACTCTATTGTGGCAACGGTAATTTTTCCGTGGCATTAGCTCAAAATTTTCGTAAAGTATTAGCCACAGAAATTGCTAAGCCGTCAGTGAGTGCGGCACAGTTTAATATTGCTGCCAATCACATTGATAATTTGCAGATTATTCGTATGTCTGCGGAAGAATTTACCCAAGCTATGAATGGTGTACGTGAATTTAACCGCTTGAAAGGTATTGATTTGAATGCCTACCAATGTAATACAATTTTTGTGGATCCACCACGTGCGGGGCTTGATGCAGATACCTTAAAATTAGTCCAACATTATGATCGGATTTTATATATTTCATGCAATCCGCACACCTTATGCGATAATTTGCAAACCTTAAGCCAAACCCATTGTATTGAGCGAGCCGCCTTGTTCGATCAATTCCCTTACACCGAGCATATGGAATCGGGCGTGTGGTTAGTGAGAAAATAACATGGAAGAAAATTACGCTAAATTTGTAAAACGTGCCAGCCAGCTTGCCATTGCTGTGGCGAGTATGCTGATTTTAATTAAAGCCTTTGCTTGGTGGCAAACCGGATCCATTGCGATTCTCGCCGCCATGACGGATTCCGTGGTGGATTTATTTGCGTCGATCACTAGCATTTTAGTGTTACGTTTTGCCCTGTTACCGCCCGATCATAATCATGCGTTTGGACATGGTAAAGCGGAATCGTTGGCCGCTTTGGCACAAAGTGCGTTTATTGCCGGTTCAGCGGTATTTTTGCTGCTACAAGGCATCCATAAATTAACCAATCCGCAATTAATCGACAATTCAGAAATGGGGATTTGTGTCAGTGTTATCTCCATTGCCTTTACTGCTGCGTTAGTGGGCTATCAGAAAAAAGTGATTAAACTGACCGAAAGCCCTGCCATTCAAGCGGACTGTTTGCATTATCAAACCGACTTATTGATGAACGTCGCCATTCTGGTAGCGATGTTGTTAAATATGTACGGTTTTATTTATGCGGATGCGATTTTTGCCATTGGGATTGCACTTTATATTGCCTATAATGCCTTTAAAATGGCGTGGGATGCCTTGCAAATTTTACTGGATAAGGCGTTGCCACAGGACGAAATCGACCAGATTAAAGTCATGGCAGAACAACATCGTAATATTCTGGGCATTCATAGTATTTGTACTCGCCGTGCCGGTGCGGTGCGGTTTATTCAACTGCATTTAGAATTAGACGACAGTTTAACTTTATATCAAGCCCATCGCATTACCGATGAACTGGAAGATAAAATTCATGCCCTATTTCCCAATGCGGATATTATGATTCATCAAGAGCCCAAATCCGTGGTGGATTTAGAAAGGGCACAAGGTTTGATATGATTCAACTGATTTGTGAAACTGAAAATTCCGAATTTTTCACCGCACTTTGTGCGGAGCAAGGGTTAATCCATACGCCAGACAGCCCATTGGCACTGGTACAAACGGCTGTTGGGGATGAAGTGCGGTTAGAATTACGCAAGTTAGACGAACCTAAACTGGGAGCGGTATTTGTGGACTTTGTCAGTGGTGCCATGGCACACCGCCGTAAATTTGGTGGCGGACGTGGCGAAGCCGTGGCGAAAGCTGTCGGTGTTAAAGGCGGAGAATTACCCACTGTCATTGATGCGACTGCAGGCTTGGGGCGAGATGCTTTTGTGTTAGCTTGTGTTGGCTGTCAAGTTCGCTTGGTAGAACGTCATCCAGTCGTCAGATTATTATTGCAAGACGGTTTACGCCGTGCCTATCTTGATCCTGAAATTGGTGAGATGTTACAGCAGAATTTACAGCTTTTGCCGGTGTCAAGCATTCACGAATTGGATCCCAAACAACACAACGCTGATGTGGTTTATCTCGATCCCATGTATCCCCATAAACAGAAATCCGCCTTGGTCAAAAAAGAAATGCGTCTGTTTCAACACCTTGTGGGGGCGGATGAAGATGCCGACCAGTTGCTTGCCCTCGCCTTGCAATTAGCACAAAAACGTGTGGTGGTGAAACGCCCCGATTATGCGGAATTTCTCGCCCAAAAAGCACCGCAGTTTAGCCGAGAAACCAAAAATCATCGCTTTGATGTGTATCTTACGTCGTTATTTATTGACGACTAATCTTGAACCATCAACATAAGTGATTGATTTAGCCACATTAAGTAAATCTATTTTAGAACCATTATTCGTGGCAGTAATAAACGGTTTAGGTAATTTGGCCACGGGAATAGGTAAAGCAATTTGCACTTCTTGACCGCCTACTAAACCTTTTTTATTGAAGTTAACGGGAATATCGTAATTTAGCACTAACTTCTTATCACTCAAAAAATTAGACGCCCAATGAACTGTTTTAATCGCTTTTTTACCCACATTTTTAATTTTGTATTTAAAGGAAATCATCGGCTGTTTTTGCTCATCCACTCCGCTATCAACCCCAAGAAATTGCAATGAAATGGATTGATTAAAACGTTTAAGCAACACCTCTTTGCTCGTTTCTGTTTGTTTGGCGGTAGATTTTGAGGATTGCACCGTTTTAGCATTGGCTTGTACCGCCACAAGTGCAGATAACGTGATGGCCATTAAAGCCGGAAATAATTTCATAATGTTCTCCTTAAAAATGAATGTATTGAGAAATTAAATAAGATTATTGTACCTTGATTAATGAACGGCTTACAAGATTTATATTAATTTGATTAATTCCCAAAACATTCATTCGTATATCGTCTAGATTATATCCCTCTTAACCGCTGGTAAATCTGCGCAAACTTCACTCGTTTTTCTTGATAAACATCAAATCGATCTTGGTTTGGCTGATACACTTTTTCCAACGGCAACGGCTGGCATAAATCCGCTAAATCAACATTAGGATTTAACGCAATTTGAGCCAGTTTCGCAGCTCCCAATGCCGGCCCTACATCACCGCCTGTACGATATTCCAAGGTTTTTCCCGTAATATCCGCCAATAATTGTCGCCAATAGGCACTTTTTGCTCCGCCGCCAATTAAGGTAACATTCTCGGCGGTTACGCCAGTTTCGTGTAATACGTCAATGCCGTCTGCCAAAGCGAAACTCACGCCTTCCACCACGGCTTTTGCCAAGGTTTGAGCATTGTCGTTATGGCTTAATCCCCAGAATACGCCTTTGGCGTAAGGGTCGTTGTGCGGTGTACGTTCGCCAGAAAGATAAGGTAAGAAAATTGCCTCAGAATTGACCGCAGTTTGCTCAATTTGTTGGAAAAGCGTGGCGACATCCGCCGTATTGGTCGCATTTTTCACCCAATCTACTGCCGAAGCCGCGGTTAAAATCACCGACATTAAATGCCAACGGTTAGGCAAAGCATGGCAAAAACTATGCACCGCTTTTTGCGGATTCGCAGTGAACTTATTAGTGACCACAAAATACACGCCTGATGTTCCCAAAGATAACATCGCTTGCCCTGTTTGATACAAACCTACACCTATCGCCCCAGCCGCATTATCGCCACCACCTGCCACTACAGGCACTTGTGGCATTTTCCAACGTTCAGCAATGTCCTGACGTAAATGACCTGTAATTTGATTACCTTCAAATAAACTCGGCATATGCTCTCGGCTTAATCCACAAGCCTTGAGCAAGTCTTCATTCCAATCCCTTTTTGCTACATCGAGCCACATGGTGCCTGACGCATCGGACATATCGGACGCATATTCTCCCGTCATCAACAGGCGTAAATAGTCTTTTGGTAATAAGACTTTATGCACTTTTTCGGCTATATCAAGTTGATGCTTTGCTAACCAACGTAATTTCGGGGCAGTAAAGCCTGGCATCATCAAATTGCCTGTAATGTCACGACTGTTAGGCACAAGTGCTTCCAACTCGGCACATTCCGCAAAACTCCGTCCATCATTCCACAAAATGGCAGGTCGCAATACTTGATCCGATTTATCCAACAAGGTGGCACCGTGCATTTGCCCTGTTAAGCCAATGGCTTTCACGGCTCGTAAATCCTGCTGTTCACTTAACTGTTGCATGGCAGAATTGACGGCATTCCACCAATCCATAGGCTCTTGCTCCGACCATAAAGGTTGCGGACGAGAAACGGTTAACGCACTCTGTGTCGTAGCAATGACTTGCTGCTCATCATTCAACAACACCACTTTTACGCCTGATGTGCCAAGATCGATACCGATGTACATAGTTGCTCCTTCATTTTCATAATGTATTCAAAATATGTTGTAACTCATTTAATTTAAACGGTTTGTTGACAATAGGGGTATGCAATGCCTTTTCAATATTCATTGTGTGATTGCCTGTCATCAATAATAATTTAATGGTAGGATATTGTTCTTCAACGATTTTCACCAGTTCAATTCCATTTATTTTCCCACTTAACACAATATCCGATAGCAGATAATCCACGCTATGTTGCGATAAATAATCTATCACTTGTTCTGCGGTTTCAAAGCCAACGACGTGATAATCAATCTGAGTAAGTTGATCGGTTAATGTTTCTCGTAATATTTTTTGATCCTCCACGAGTAATAAACTTTTTTGCAGCGACGGTTTAACGGCAATATCCTCGGTGGGTGTCGGTATTTTTTGCAGTGTTTTTGCCAAGGGGATTTGTAACATCATGGTTGTCCCCTTGTTTACTTCTGATTCCACCAACACACGCCCTTTTGACTGGCGAATAAAACCGTACACCATAGATAACCCTAAGCCGCTGCCTTTGCCATTTTTCTTAGTGGTAAAAAACGGCTCAAAAATTTGTTTCTGAGTTGAAACATCCATCCCTTTACCGTTATCTATCACAGAAATTTGCACCATTTGCTCTTGTCTTTCTGTGCGTTGCACCAATAACTGGGTGGATTGAATGGTAATATCACCACTCCCCTCTAAAGCATCTTTGGCATTCACCACTAAATTCACTAAGGCAGTTTCTAGCTGATTTTTATCAATATAGACTGGCGGTAAATCCTTACCTAAATTTAACCGCACTTTAATGGTTGGGGGCAAACTATGCTCCACCAAATCAGCGAGATCTCTGAGCAAAGGATTTATTTCGAGTACGCTAGGATGTAAGGGTTGTTTGCGTGCATAGGCTAACAAGCGTTGTGTTAAGGTGGCACTATTTTCTGCAGCTTTTATGGCATTTTGTAGACGTTTAATTTGTTTTTCGCTTAAATTTTCCGTGTTAATGAGATCTAAATTACCAATAATGACTGCTAATAAATTATTAAAGTCATGTGCAATACCACCCGTTAATTGTCCAATTGTTCGCATTTTTTGGCTATGGGCTAAATCATTTTCCAATTTCTTGCGTTGAGTACGATCAATTAACACCGCCACAATCCCACCTGATTGTAACTGACTTATTCGCCATTCAAAAATAGACTGATTACATTGAATTTCTAAGGGTTCTTGCGGATTGCGTATTTCTTGTAATAGGGGAATATCAACATGTTGTTCACCTCCATAAACTGTCGCATTATGTTGTTGAAAATAGTGGGTTAAACCGAGTAAAGAGGTAATGGGTTTATCAATGGGAATATTTAATAATGTGGCAAATTGTACATTATAAGAAATCAGCTGTTTTTGATGATCAAAAACAGCTAATCCATCTCGCATAGCAAGAAATGTCTGTCTTAGTAACGCATCTGTTTGATCTAATCGCATCACATTTTGATGAAAAATATCAAAGGCTCGGGCTAAATCCCCAATTTCATCTTGTCGGTGTTGTTGTGGAACCGTCGCCGTTTTATCACCTTGAGAAAGGTGTATTAAGGCTTGAGTGATGGAAGAGAGTCTAATACCAACTAATTTATGAATGTATTTTCCCAGAATAATCACTAACATAATAATGAAGAATGCCAATAAACAAATGGCATAAATATGTTGCGAAATATCCTTTTGTACTAACGTGTAAATTTCTTTTGTTTCTTGCGTTTGTTGTAAAGCCAGTTGACTATAATTTAAATCAATTTGTTTAACAAGTGCATCAATTTGATTGGTGAGAAATAAGATTCTTAAATTAATTTTACTGAGTTCATTGGCTTGATTAATGATTTGGTCAAATTGGTTCTCTACATTTTGCCATTCATGAATAATTGTTGTTTCATCCGATTTGGGGATAACAGAAAATATGGCTTGAATGCTCAGAAATGTACTTGGATTGTACGCACTCATCGTGGCATCTTCAATCAACCGTTCAATTTTATCTAACCGAGAAAGGTAAAGCGAAGATTGAGACGTTTGTTCCGTGAACCGTTTAATATGACGAAGATGAAGTAAACTTTGGTTTAATTTGCTAATAATCGTGGTATTAGCAATATGTCGTTGATAGGCTTGATTTAATAATTCTTTGACACTTTTTTCTAAGATCTTAATGGATTGCACGATATTTTCAAGTTGCTGATCTTCATCCGTATATGTATTTTCTAGATAGGATAATTGTTGATGCAGTTGTTGGATATGTTGCTCTAACTGTTCAGATGCTTCTTTATACTCTAACGCTCTAATAGTTTGGCTAAGTCTTAATGAATAGGTCGCAATTTGTGATGTTTTAACGCCCAACGTCATAGAGGAGAAAATATGATTTAACGCATTTTCTCTCAAATCGGACAAAGAGCGTGAGGAATTATTCAACCCAATGATAGCACTTAGGCTAATTAATCCCACTAAACAGATAGCCGTTACAACAAATAACGTTAGCTTTAATTTTACTGTGTAACGCTTTGTAAATATTGATGTTATGAAATTCCACATAGTTTCACCGCACTTTTTGCTTTCGTGTTTTTCATTTTAATCATTATGTATAACAGAATTATGACAATTATGAATGAGATTAAACATTTTCTGTTCATATTACCCTGTTTTAATATGCTCAAAAATGGGAGAACATTATGAAATCGCAATATCAAGTTCAACAAACACCACTTTTAAAAATGCAAGGGATCGCAAAGCGTTTCGGTAGTTTTTATGCACTACAAGATGTGAATTTAGACATTTACGCAGGCGAGATTCATGCCTTAATGGGTGAAAATGGGGCTGGGAAAAGTACCTTAATGAAAATTTTGGCTGGAGCGTATACGCTCACCTCAGGGGAAATTTTTATTGATGGGCAAGCCGTCAATATCAATTCGCCGAAACAAGCCATTTCTGTGGGAATCACCCTGATTTATCAAGAAATACATTTGTCACCCAATTTAACTGTAGCCGAAAATATTTTTTTAGGACGTGAAATAAAAACGATATTTGGCTTAGATCGCAAACAAATGGAGCAACAAGCTCAGCTTGCCTTAGATAGACTGGGGGCTCAATTTGTAGCATCACAAAAAGTGTCTAGTTTAACTATTGCGGAACAGCAACAAGTTGAAATTGCCCGTGCGTTACATCGCAATAGCCGTGTGTTGGTGATGGATGAACCCACCGCAGCCCTGTCTTCCCGAGAAACAGAAAAGCTCTTTGCTTTAATTAAAAAACTGCGTGATGAAGGGCTTGCCATTGTTTATATCAGTCATCGTATGGCAGAGATTTATGAGCTGGCGGATCGGGTCAGCGTGCTACGAGATGGCAAATATGTCGGATCGCTTATTCGTCAAGACATTAATGCTTCAACATTAGTACAAATGATGGTCGGTCGCCCATTGACGGATCTGTTTAATAAAGAAAAAGTGCCCGTGGGCGAAGAAGTCTTACGCATTGAGAATTTATCAGATGATAACAAAGTCCATAATGCTTCGCTTTATGTAAAAGCGGGGGAAATCGTGGGATTATCGGGTCTTGTAGGAGCAGGACGTTCGGAACTCGCCCATTTATTATTTGGTGTCACCCAGAAAACTGCAGGGAAAATGTATTTAAATGGGGCAGAGATTAGCTTTAGTTCACCACGGGATGCCATTGTGCACAAAGTGGGGTTATTACCTGAAAACCGTAAAGAAGAAGGGTTGTTTTTGGACTTAAATATTTTGAAAAACATTACCATGGCAACATTGGAGCAAGATGCCACTATGCTGGTCATTGATCAAGCGAAGGGTAAAAAAGAAACAGAACAGGCCATTAATAACCTAAAAATTCGGGTGCCAAATGCCAATGTCAACGTCAGTGGTTTGTCGGGTGGAAATCAACAAAAAGTTTTACTGTCACGATGGCTGGCGATTCACCCTAAACTGCTGATTTTAGATGAACCTACTCGCGGTGTTGATGTGGGGGCAAAAAGCGAAATCTATAAAATGATGACAGAAATGGCAAAACAAGGCGTGGCGATTTTGATGATTTCCAGTGAATTACCCGAAATTGTGGGAATGAGTGACCGAGTTTATGTCATGCGAGAAGGTTATGTTGTGGGAGAAATCAAAAATCAACAAATTAGCCAAGAAAATATTATGACTTTGGCTTGTGGTGCGAATGAATAGGAGAACAAAAAATGACAACTTCAGAAACCAAACCAACCTTTAAAAAGTGGGCAATAGCAGACAGTATGCAAGCGATGGGGATTTTACCGATCCTTGTGTTGATTGTGATTGTATTTGCCTTTATTGCCCCGAATTTTATGACCGAAGCCAATATGATGAATATTACTCGTCAGGCTTCCATTAATATTGTGTTAGCGGCAGGCATGACCTTTGTGATTTTAACGGGGGGCATTGATCTTTCCGTGGGTTCTATTTTAGGGGTTACCGCCGTCATGGCACTGGTGAGTTCACTCAATCCCGCATTAGCGGATTTTGCGGTACCGATTGCGTTAATTGCAGGGCTTGGCATGGGAGCATTTAATGGCTTGTTAGTAGCGTATGCAGGTCTTCCGCCGTTTATTGTCACCTTAGGCACTTACACCGCCTTGCGTGGTGCCGCCTATTTAGTGGCAGATGGTACCACGGTGATTAATTCCAAAATTGCCTTTTCGTGGATTGGAAACGGTTATTTAGGATCGATTCCTTGGTTGGTGGTGATTGCCTTTGCAATAATTGGGATTTGCTGGTTTATTTTACGCCGCACCACATTAGGAACACATATTTATGCAGTGGGAGGTAATCTCCAAGCTGCACGCCTAACAGGGATTAAAGTATCTCTAGTTCTTGTCTTCGTTTATGCTGCGAGTGGCTTGCTTTCTGGTCTCGGTGGCGTAATGAGTGCATCTCGTTTATATAGTGCCAATGGTAACCTTGGTGTAGGATATGAATTAGATGCAATTGCAGCTGTTATTTTAGGGGGAACCAGTTTCGTCGGCGGTATCGGTACGATTACAGGTACACTTGTCGGGGCACTAATTATCGCCACCCTAAATAACGGCATGACATTAATGGGGGTTTCCTACTTTTGGCAACTCGTCATTAAAGGGGGCGTTATCATCGTCGCTGTATTGATCGATAAATATCGTACTCGTAGTGCTTAATCAACCCAGTAAATACTGAATTTTATAGGAGAAACAGTATGAAATTAAAAACATTAGCCGTCTCTTTGATGTTAGCTATGGCACCTTTTGCTCAAGCGAAAGAATTGAAGTCTATTGGTGTCACCGTTGGTGATTTGGCCAATCCATTTTTTGTGCAAATCACCAAAGGGGCAGAGTTAAAAGCCAAAGAATTAGCAGGTGATCAAGTGAAAGTCACCCTCGTATCGAGTGGCTATGACTTAGGGCAACAAGTGGCACAAATTGATAATTTTATTGCCGCTAAAACCGACATGATTATTCTCAATGCAGCAGATTCTAAAGGCATTGGGCCTGCGGTACAGCGTGCTAAAGATGCAGGCATTGTGGTTGTCGCCGTCGATGTGGCGGCAGATGGTGCGAATGCCACCGTCACGTCCAACAACTATCAAGCAGGTGAAATTGCTTGTCAAACCATTGTGGATAAATTGAATGGTAAAGGCAATGTGGTGATTATTAATGGGCCTCCAGTTTCTGCGGTGCAAGATCGGGTACAAGGTTGCATGGATGTTTTAGCCAAATCGCCTGATATCAAGTTGTTATCCCATAATCAAAATGCCAAAGGCAGTCGTGAGGGTGGCTTAGAAGTGATGACTTCCTTGTTAATTGCCCATCCGAAAATTGATGCTGTGTTTGCGATTAATGATCCAACCGCCATTGGGGCGGATTTAGCCGCTAAACAGGCACAACGCACGGAATTCTTTATTATGGGGGTTGACGGTTCACCCGATGGCGAAGATGCCCTCAAACAATCCGATAGTTTATTTGCTGGTACACCTGCTCAAGATCCACAAGTGATGGCAGCAGAAGCGGTGAAAATTGGTTATGACATTTTGCAAGGCAAACCTGCACCGACCAAACCCGTGTTAATTCCAGTCACTTTGATTAATCGAGATAATATCAAAGATTATAAAGGTTGGACGGTGAAATAGTCATGTATCAATAGCGGATAGACATCAGGCTATCCGCTATTCTTGACTAGAGGTAACATCGCAAGCGAATAAATAACCTGTTCCTCGCACCGTTTGAATGAAACAAGGGACTCTAGCATTAGGTTCAATTTTTTTGCGTAAACGCATAATTAAGACATCAATAGTGCGGTCAAAAATATCTAGGTTTTCGCTGTGGGTGAGTTCTAATAATTGTTGTCTAGAAAGCACACGTTGAGCGTGGCTACATAAGGTGTAAAGCAACGCATATTCACCGCCCGTTAACGCTATATTTTGTTTTTGTGGTGAAATTAATTTGTGGTTGTCGGTATCCAAGAACCATTGATTAAAAGAAAAACCATGGTGTTGATGTGAGTGATTTTGGGTGGGTTGTGAGCGACGAATCGCCGCCTTGGCACGAGCGATAACCTCACGTGGGTAAAAGGGTTTAGTAATATAGTCATCTGCCCCAATTTCTAAACCGACCACAATATCGGATTCAGAGCTGAGTCCGCTTAACATAATAATAGGGGCAGAGGTGATATTTTTGAGTTCTTGTAACAAGACTAACCCATTGATATCGGGGAGAATAAGATCAAGAAAGATCAAAGAAAAGTCAGGTGAGTTCCGCAATAGGTTCAAAGCATCCTGACCATTTTGTACAGCATGAGCGATGTAGCCATATTCTTCAAGGGCATCGGTTAATAGCTCACAAATTTGAATATCATCATCAATGATCAGTACCTTACTCAACATGCTTTATCCTTTGGTTGATTTTTTATCACAGGGGACATTATACATATACAGGAGATATTATGCGAATTGGAATTGATTTAGGTGGCACAAAAATAGAAGTCATTGCCCTTTCGGATAATGGCGTAGAACTTTTCCGCCAACGTATTGCCACCCCAAGAGGCGATTATGTGAAAAGTTTACAAGCCATTCAATATTTAGTGGATGAAGCGGAAAAAGTCACAGGACAAACAGGTACCGTGGGCATTGGGATTCCTGGTACCCTTTCTCCCGTCACTGGTAAAGTGAAAAATGCCAACTCGGTTTGGTTAAATGGTCAAGATTTAAAACGAGATTTAGAAAATCTGTTAAAACGAGAAGTCAGCATCGCCAATGATGCCAATTGTATGGCAATGTCTGAAGCGGTTGATGGGGCAGGGGCAGGCAAACAAATTGTGTTGGCATTAATTCTGGGTACGGGCTGTGGCTCAGGGATTGTGATTAACGGCAAAGTACATCAAGGAGCAAATGGCATTGGTGGTGAATGGGGACATAATCCTTTGCCTTGGCAAGATGAAGAAGAACAACAGATTGCCAAAACCGTACCATGCTATTGTGGCAGACAGGGTTGTGTTGAATTGTTTGTCTCGGGTACAGGGCTTTGTGATGATTATCAAAGACGTTCTGGCAACAGACTTAACGGCAAGGACATTGTCCGTTTAAGCGAACAAGGTGATGTGATTGCCGAACAGTCTCTACAAGCCTATGAACGCCGTTTAGCGAAATCGCTCGCAAGCTATATGAACGTGCTTGATCCTGATGTGGTGGTGTTTGCAGGCGGCGTGTGCAATATTGAAAGATTATATCAAAATGTACCGAAATTATTACCGCAGTTTATTTTCGGACAAGAATGTTCAACGCCAATTAAAAAAGCTGTACACGGCGATTCCAGTGGTGTGCGTGGAGCTGCGTGGCTGTGGAATAAATAGAAAAATGTGGAATGAATAGAAATAAGGGAAATACCATGAAACGTTCAGAAATTAATGCCATTTTACTGTCTGCCAAAGCCTTTATGCAGCAACATCAATTTTATTTGCCCACCTTTGCACAATATCGTCTCGACGATTGGGCAACCCTAGATTTAACCCACAAACAAGAGATTTTTCAAGCACATCTTGGCTGGGACATTACGGATTTTGGTTCTGGCGACTTTACTAAAATGGGGTTAACCCTTTTTACCTTACGCAATCAATCGCCACAAAATCATAAACCCTATGCAGAAAAGATTATGTTGGTGCAAGAAAATCAACTTACCCCACTGCATTACCATTGGCAGAAAATGGAAGACATTATTAATCGTGGCGGTGGCAATTTAATGATTCAACTTTATCAACGAGATGAAAAAACAGATTTATTGGATAAAAACACCGCGGTTCATGTGTGTGTCGATGGCGAGCAAATCACATTAGCAGCAGGAGGGATTGTGCGTTTACAACCTGGGCAAAGTATTTGTTTACCCCCAACACTTTATCATTGTTTTTGGGCGGAAGAAAACACAGGTACGGTATTAGCAGGTGAGGTGTCAATGGCAAATGATGACTTAACCGACAACCGATTTTTAGATCCAGTCGGGCGTTTTTCTCACATTGAAGAAGACGAACAACCTATTCATTTATTATGTAGTGACTATCAACAATACATTAAGGAGTAAATTATGGCGTTATTAAATTTAAAAGCGATTCTTGGTGTTGCCAATCAACATCAATTTGCAGTAGGGGCTTTCAATGCCATTGATTCTAATTTTATTGATGCGGTATTTGATGCCGCAGGTGAAACCCAATCCCCTGTAATTATTAATGTAGCAGAAGTGCATTTGCCCTATATTGATATTTATGCCACATCCGACTATATTCGCAAAAAAGCGGAACAAGTTGGTGTACCCACCTGTTTAAATCTTGACCATGGGTTAACGCTTCCTACCATTAAAACGGCGATTGATTGCGGATTTTCCTCTATTATGTTTGATGGTTCATCATTGACCTATGAACAAAATATTGAGCAAACTCGTGAAGTAGTGGAACTTTGCCAAAAATATGCGATTTCGGTGGAAGGTGAACTGGGTGCGGTAGGCGGTGATGAAGGTGGTGCGTTGGAAAGTATGGCGGATACCGCATTATATACCAATGTGGATCAAGCCGTGGATTTTGTACAACAAACGGGCATTGATGCCTTAGCCGTTGCGATTGGCAATACACACGGTAAATATAAAGGTGAACCAAAACTGGATTTTGAGCGGCTAGCACAAATTCATCAAGCGGTGTCTATTCCCTTGGTCTTACACGGCGGTTCGGGCATTAGTGCCATTGATTTTAGAAAAACCATTGAAAGGGGCATTTGCAAAATTAATTTCTTTACGGGTATGTCACAATCAGCCTTGCAGTCCATTGAAAAAGATGTGACCAACCACGCACTTTCACAAAAATACAATTACTATTTGATGATGATGGAAAATGTGCAACAAGCGATTAAACAAACCGTGGCGGAACAAATGCAAATTTTTAACAGTATCAATAAGGCAACATATTATGGCTGATCGAAACGGAATCTTGGCTATCGGCAATTTGTTAGTGGATCACGCCATGCAAATTGCCGAGTACCCAACGGAGTCTATGCTCACGACAATTTCCAAGGTTGAGCGACATTGTGGTGGTTGTACCAATCTTGTATTTGATTTAGCAACATTAGATGAAAATTTACCCTTAACACTCAGTGGTGCGATCGGCAAGGATGCCGATGGGGAACTTATTTTAACGCAAACAAAAGCACACAACGTGAACACCGATGCGGTTTATTGGGTGGATTTACCTACGTCATTTACGGATGTCATGATCAATAGCAAAACAGGCGATCGCACCTTTTTCCATTATATTGGTGCTATGAAAAATTATTCGCCTGAGCATATTTTGCCAATAAACTGCGGTGCAAAAATCGTGCATTTTGCCTATTTGCCGTTAATGCCCGCCTTATTAAATGATCAGTTAACCGCATTGTTGCAAGAGTTAAATCAGCAAGGATTTTTGATCTCAATTGATCTAGTTTCGGTTAATGATAAAACCATTTTTGCTCAATATATTCGCCCTAATTTGCCCTGTATTGACTTTGTCATTATTAACGATGTAGAAGCCCAAATTTTAACGGAGAGAGAGAGCGAAGAAGTTAATCCAGCCACCTTGCAACAAATGGCAAAGGATATTATCCAATTTGGTGTAAAAAATACGGTGATTATTCATTGCCCGAAATGGGCAGTTGCCTATAACAGGCAAAATGAGATTATTGTTGTTCCTTCTATTGAAGTGGATAAAAAGGACATTGTGAGTACCTTAGGTGCAGGCGATGCCTTTTGTGCAGGTTGCTTATATGGCTTACATCAAAATATGAGCCTAAAAGATACCTTAAAACTCGGGCATATTCTCGCCTATTTTAATCTGTTTTCCGTTTCCGCAACGGATGGAGCTATGAGTTTTAAGCAAGCAAGGAAAAGTATGACAAGAATGTATCATGACTTTTAATCCTTAAACATAACATGTCCTAATCCAACATCTTCTTCAACTGATACAAATAACTCAACGCCTGTTTTGGGCTAAGATCATCAGGATCAAGTTTATTTAACATAGCCACTATTTCACGCTGATTTTCATCTTCGTTTAATAGTGGTAATTCAGCTTGCAATGCAGAAAGCGCTGTTTTTCTCACCGCACTTTTATTTGATAATTTCTCAAGCTGCGTTAATTTCTGCTTGGCTAACTTAATCACATTTTTTGGCACACCCGCTAACGCCGCCACGGCTAAACCATAACTTTTACTGGCGGCCCCCTCTTGCACATTGTGCATAAAGGCAATGCTGTTGTTATGCTCCAACGCATCTAAATGCACATTCACCGTACCCCTAAGCTGTTCTGGCATCGCAGTCAGTTCAAAATAATGAGTAGCGAATAAGGTTAAACAACGGATTTGATTCGCTAACCATTCGGCACAAGCCCACGCCAGTGATAAACCGTCATAGGTAGATGTGCCACGTCCTATTTCATCAATCAAGACTAAACTTTGTGCGGTGGCTTGATGGAGGATATTTGCCATTTCGGTCATTTCTACCATAAAAGTGGATCGTCCCGAAGCCAAATCATCACTTGCCCCAATACGAGTAAAAATACGATCAATAGGACCAATCACCGCTCGTTCCGCAGGCACAAAACTACCGATATAGGCCATTAAGGTAATCAAGGCAGTTTGTCGCATATAGGTACTTTTACCGCCCATGTTCGGCCCTGTAATAATCAATAAATGACGCTGTTGATTAAGCTCCACAGGGTTGGCAATAAACGGATCTTTTAATACTCGTTCCACCACGGGATGACGGCCGTTTTCAATGTTAACCCCAATGTCATCACTAAATTCGGGTTGTACATAATGTAAGCTGTCTGCACGTTCGGCCAAATTGACCAACACATCCAATTCCGCCAAACTCAAACTGGCTAATTGCAAACCGCCTAAGTGCGGTAGAATTTGATCGAAAATTTCATCATAAAGCTGCTTTTCTAACGCTAAACTTGCCCCTTTGGCTTTCAGGACTTTATCTTCGTAGGTTTTTAATTCCGGAATAATATAACGTTCGGCATTCTTCAAGGTTTGACGGCGAACATAGTGAATCGGTGCTTTGTGAGCTTGCCCTTGGCTAATTTGAATGTAGTAACCATGTACCGCATTAAATCCGACTTTCAAGGTATCAATCCCCGTGATTTCTCGTTCACGGCGTTCTAAATCGTCTAAATATTGGGTTGCCCCTTGGGCTAAACTTCGCCATTCGTCTAATTCGGCATGATAGCCTTCGGCGATCACGCCACCGTCACGGATTAACAGAGGCGGATTGTCAATAATCGCCCGTTCCAGCAAATCTAAAATGCGTGGAAATTCGCTAATTGATAAGGAAAGTGCGGTGAATTTCTCCGAATTTTTGAGAATTTGATTAATTTCGGGTAATTGGGCTAACGCCAAACGTAAACGAGAAAAATCTCTTGGGCGAGCGGTGCGTAATGCCACTCGAGCTAAAATCCGTTCCATATCGCCCACTTGTTGCAACAAGGGTTGTAGTTGATCAACTAAATCCAGTTGCAAGATTTCCGCAATATAGCTGTGACGTAAACGTAACTTTTCCACTTGACGGATCGGTTGATGCAACCAACGTTTTAGCAAACGGCTCCCCATCGGTGTCACACATTTATCCAATACCGCAGACAAGGTATTTTCGGCGCCACCACTGAGATTTTGGGTCAATTCTAAATTGCGTCGAGTAGCCGCATCTAATTGAATATTCTCACTATGTTGAATAAGGCTGATGCTTTGAATATGGGGTAATGCCGTACGTTGGGTGTCTTTCACATATTGAATTAAACAGCCCGCTGCACATAAGCCTCGTACCGCTTTTTCTACCCCAAAGGCAGTAAGATTTTGCGTACCGAATTGACGATTAAGCAACTGTATAGCGGTCGCTAATTCAAATTCCCAAATAGGGCGACGGCGTAAGCCTTTGCTATTGGCAAGCATATCCATTTCGGCAAAATCTTCGCAATATAATAATTCAGCAGGCGCAAGCCGTTGCAATTCAGCTTTTAGGGTTTCTTTATTTTCAGGTTCACTGATTTGAAAACGCCCTGAACTCATATCAATGGTGGCTAAACCAAATTTGGCTTTTTCTTGATAAACCGCAACAATCAGATTATCTAAGCGTTCAGGTAACAGATTTTCATCACTCACCGTACCGGGTGTGACGATGCGTACAATTTTCCGCTCAACAGGACCTTTACTGGTGGCAGGATCGCCAATTTGTTCACAAATCGCCACGCTCTCGCCCAACTGTACTAATTTTGCTAAATAGCCCTCTACCGCATGATATGGCACGCCTGCCATAGGAATCGGTTCCCCCGCAGATGCTCCCCGTTTAGTCAGTGAAATATCTAACAGGCTTGATGCTTTTTTGGCATCATCATAAAACAGCTCATAAAAATCGCCCATGCGATAAAACAACAGAATATCGGGATTTTCTGCTTTAAGCGTTAAATATTGTTTCATCATGGGGGTGTGATTTTCAAAATTCTGCATAAAAAACTCGTTGGGATTAGGATTTGGTAAGATTATAACAAAAAGTGCGGTGCTTTTTATGGGCGTTTTAGGATATTTATAGAAATTGTGATGATTTTTCAAAGATCATGTGTTTCTACTTGGTGTTAATCAGGTAGAAACACATTCAGCAAAAGCCTATCAAATATTCAACATTTCCGCATCATCAATAAAATACTGATTCATATCAAAGGCTGGTTTGGCATCTCGATCTTTGCCAATAATCCGAGCTGGCACACCAGCAGCGGTGGCATGTTCAGGAACCGGTTGCAACACCACGGAATTGGCCCCGATTTTGGCATATTTACCCACTTCAATATTGCCAAGGATTTTCGCTCCCGCCCCGATCATCACGCCCTCACGGATTTTAGGGTGACGGTCGCCAGTTTCTTTGCCTGTACCACCGAGTGTGACACCTTGTAAAATAGACACATCATTTTCAATCACGGCGGTTTCACCCACTACAATACCAGTAGCATGATCGAACATAATGCCACAACCAATCTGTGCGGCGGGGTGAATATCCACATCAAAGGCGACTGAAATTTGGTTTTGTAAATAAATGGCAAGTGAACGGCGTTCGGTTTGCCATAAATGATGGGTAATGCGGTAGCTTTGAATGGCGTGGAACCCTTTCAAATAAAGCAACGGGGTCGACCATAATTCCACCGCTGGGTCACGTTGGCGGACGGCGTGAATATCGCAAGCGGCACTTTCAATAATACTCGGTTGATCCTGATACACATCTTCGATAATTTCACGCAAGGTAATGGCGGGCATGGTGGCGGTGGCTAATTTGTTCGCCAAGATATAGCTCAACACACTGCCCAGATTTTTATGCTTTAAAATGGTGGAATGGAAAAAGCTCGCTAACACTGGTTCGTGATCCACCAATTCCTTGGCCTCATCACGAATTTTCTGCCATACCTCATTCAACATGGTTTACTCCCTTATTCTGCTTTTTTCTCACGCCCTAATAATGCCATGGCGGCATCTTTGGCGTTTTTATGTTGGAACAACACTTGATACATTTGCTCCGTAATCGGCATTTCCACCCCTTGCCGTTGGGCTAACAACGTGGTTTCCTTGGTATTATAATAGCCCTCCACCACTTGACCAATCTCTTGCATGGCTTGTTCTGCTGACACACCTTGCCCCAACATGAGGCCAAAACGGCGGTTACGGGATTGATTGTCAGTACAGGTTAACACTAAATCGCCCAAGCCTGACATGCCCATAAAGGTTTTCGGATCCGCACCTAAAGACACCCCTAATCGGCTGATTTCGGCAATGCCACGGGTAATCAATGCGGTTCTGGCATTGGCGCCAAAGCCCATGCCGTCAGACATGCCTGCCGCAATGGCAATCACATTTTTCACCGCACCGCCGAGTTGTACGCCGATCATATCTTGATTTAAATATACCCGAAAATGCTTACTACAATGAATGCGATTTTGTAATTCCACCGCAAATTGTGGATCGTTAGACGCCAAGGCAATCGCAGTGGGCAAACCGGCGGCGAGTTCTTTGGCGAACGTTGGGCCAGATAACATGGCTAAAGGATAATGCGTCCCTAATTTTTCTTCAATCACCGTTTGCAATAACCGCCCTGTATCTCGTTCCAATCCCTTTGTTGCCCACGCAATACGGCTATCGGGGCGTAAGTGCGGTTTAATTTGATCGATCACCTCCGCAAACACATGGCTTGGTACCACGATCAACAAATCTCGGGATTTTTGCACCGCAGTTTTAAGATCAGATTCAATATGCAACGCCGTAGGAAAGGGAATTTCCGGCAGGAAACGGGCATTCTGTCGGGCATTTTCTAATTGACGACAATGCTCAGGATTGTGTCCCCAAAGATAAGTGGGGAAGTTATTACGGGAAAAGGCAATGGCTAAAGATGTGCCATAAGATCCAGCCCCGAGAACGCTAATTGGTGTTGGAGTGGTCATGACTAACGCCTTAAAATTGGATAATGAGGGCGGAAATCGCAATCCGCCCCGACAATTTAATTAATGAGTCGTCGGTTTTTCCGCTTGCTCTTCTTCTTGCTCAATGCGACGTAAATGTTCCATAAACAACGCATCAAAATTGACTGGCGCAAGATTCAACGCAGGGAATGTGCCACGATTCACTAAGCTCGAAATTAATTCACGTGCATAAGGGAACAACATATTCGGGCATTGTGACGTTAAACAATGGGCCATTTGCATATCTTCTAAACCGCTAATGCTAAACACACCGGCTTGTTTGACTTCGCAAATAAAGGCGACTTCTTTGCTGTCCTCCATGGTGGTTTCCGCCGAAATGTTTAACACCACTTCGTATAAATCATCACCTAATTGTTTGGCTTCTGTACTTAAATCAAAGCTCAAATTCGGTTTCCATTCTTGATGAAAAATATGCGGTAAATTCGGCGCCTCAAAAGACACGTCTTTCACATAAATACGTTGAATTTGAAAAACCACTTCAGGTTGTTGTTCTTGTGTTGGTGCTTGTGTTTCTTCAGTCATATAAAATCCTTATTTCACTAATGGTAAATTGGCAGCGTTCCAACCCGCAATGCCCTCTTGTAACGCATACACTTCGCTAAAGCCTTGTTTTGACAAGATTTCCGCAGAGGTATTCGCCACGGCACCGGTGGCACACACTAAAATCATTGGCATCTCTTTATGTTGTTCTAGTTTGCCTAAATTGTGTTTCTTAATATCGCTTGGCAAAAATTGTTTACTATGAATAATGTGGCCACGTTTAAATTCGTCAATACTACGCAAATCAATCACCACGGCATCTTTATTATTGATTAACGCCACTGCTTGTGAATTTGTAATTAATTTCACTTTGCTTAAGGCAGATTTGACGAATACATAAATGGTCGCCACAAAAATAGCGACCCAAGCGACCACTAACAAGGTATGGTTTTTGGCAAATTGTGTTGCCAACGGCATAAATTCTTCCATATTGTTCTCAAATGCAAATAAATAAAAATAGGCGTTAAGTATAACCGACTTTCCGCATCTTGCAAAAACTAATTTTTGTTAAGCCGTTAACCAGAACGTAACGGGGCCATCATTGGTTAAACTCACTTGCATATCGGCGCCAAACTGCCCCGTAGAAACGGCGATTTTTTCACCGCACTTTTGCACAAAATAACGATACAATTCATTGGCTAAATCAGGCGAGGCCCCTTTAGAAAAACTCGGGCGCAAGCCTTTTTGTGTATCTGCCGCCAAAGTAAATTGTGACACCACCAATAGCGAACCGCCTGCTTGTTGCACATTCAAATTCATTTTACCCTGTTCATCCGCAAAGACCCGATAATTCAGCACTTTTTCGACTAATTTATCCGCTTTCGCTTGCTCATCTTCTTTTTCCACGCCGAGCAATACCAATAAACCTTTGTCTATTTCACCGACAGTTTGGTTGTCTACGTTCACATTGGCGTGAGTGACACGTTGGATTAATGCGATCATTTATTTCTCCAGAAGAAGTAAAGAACATTATTATACATCCCTTAATCATCATAATTAAACTGTATATTGAAAGCATCACTAATTGTATTGATATTTTTGGCTTTTGTCATTACAATGTCATTATTTGTAATGACAAAAGGGGGGATTATGGCGACTTCAAATCTAAATTTCCGTATTGATGAAAATCTAAAAAATGAGGCCAAAGTAATTATTGACGGTTATGGGTTATCCTTTACCCAGTTATTTAAAATGCTTTTGAACCAAGTGGTAAAAACTGGCGAGATTCCTTTATCTCTGAGCTATAACAGCACAAAGGGCTATCGGGCAGATGTTGAAAAAGAGCTTTTAGAACAATTTGCCGCCGCACGCTCAAATGATAACGAAAATGTCTGCAAATCGACTGAAGATCTTATTAAATGGGTACAAAGTTAGTGGCTAAATATGACTTTTTACCGCAGAAAACATTCAAAAAAGATGCAAAGAAACATCAAGATGTCTTTTATTCACCAGAATGGATCGAAGTTGCTCATTGTCTTTTGAATGGCGTTGATATGCCTGCGAAGTATCGAGATCATCAGTTAAAAGGTAATCTCAAGCAGTTTAGAGAGTGCCATGTGCGTAATGATCTGCTTTTAGTCTATGCAATCAACGAAGAAGTTCAAGGCATTGAATTGTATCGGTTAGCGACTCATTCAGAATATTTTTAAAAAATTGACCGCACTTTTTGGGCGATTTTACTTTAAGAACATAAATTAAGGGGCATAAACTTGCGTTATATGCCCCTTAATAATTATGGTTAAATCGTATTTACCCTTAATCTTCAGAATCTTCTTTCGCCCATTCTAAAGCACGTTTAACCGCTTTTTTCCAACCTTTATAACGTTTAGCACGTTTTTCTTGATCGCCATCAGGAATAAAGGTATGTTCTATTTCCGCTTTATTTTTGAGTTCATCAAGATTTTTCCAGAATCCTACTGCCAAACCAGCCAAATAAGCAGCACCTAATGCTGTCACTTCTTTGACTTTTGGACGTTCTACTTGGGTATCTAAAATATCCGCTTGGAATTGCATTAAGAAATTATTTGCGGTTGCACCACCATCTACACGTAAACTTTGTAATGTAGCGCCAGAATCCGATTGCATGGCCTCCAATACATCTCGAGTCTGATAAGCAATAGATTCAAGGGTTGCACGTACAATGTGATTGCGATTTGCACCACGAGATAGCCCTAAAACAGCACCCCGTGCATAAGGATCCCAGTATGGTGCCCCTAAGCCAGTGAAAGCAGGTACCACGTAAACACCATTACTACTTTCCACTTTTGTAGCAAAATATTCACTATCTGCACTATCATGTACAACTTTTAATTCATCACGTAACCATTGAATTGATGCCCCAGCAATAAAGATGGATCCCTCTAACGCATATTCTGGCTCACCTTTCGCATTACATGCGATAGTGGTTAACAAACCATTCTGGGATTGCACCGCTGTTTTTCCTGTGTGCATCAACATAAAGCAACCTGTACCATAGGTATTTTTTGCTTGTCCTGCATTCACACATAAATGGCCATAAAGTGCAGCTTGTTGATCCCCTGCAATCCCTGCAATAGGAATACGCACGCCACCTTTACCCCCAATATTGGTTTGACCATAAACTTCAGATGAATTTTTCACTTCAGGTAACATAGAACGTGGAATATCAAGTAATTCCAACATTTTATCGTCCCATTGTTTAGTATGAATATTAAACAGCATGGTACGAGAAGCATTGGTGTAATCTGTCACATGCACACGTCCTTGCGTTAACTTCCAAATTAACCACGTATCCACTGTACCAAATAATAATTCACCACGTTCTGCTTGTTCTCTAGCCCCCTCCACATTATCTAAAATCCATTTTACTTTTGTACCTGAGAAATAAGGATCCACCACTAATCCTGTGGTTTTACGAATATAATCTTCGTGTCCATCCGCTTTTAATTTGTCAGTAATATCTGAAGTACGACGACATTGCCACACAATCGCATTATAAACAGGCTTACCAGTTTCTTTTTCCCACACAATCGTTGTTTCACGTTGGTTTGTAATCCCAATCGCTGCGATTTCATCAGAGGTGATCCCTGCTTTTGCTACCACTTCATTGAGTGTTGAACTTTGAGTTGCCCAAATTTCCATTGGATTATGTTCTACCCAACCCGCTTGTGGATAAATTTGAGTAAATTCACGTTGAGCAATTTCGATAATATTAGCATTATGATCCAACAATACTGCTCTTGAGCTCGTTGTACCTTGGTCTAAGGCGATAATGTATTTTTTATCTGTCATAATAGATTCCTTCTTTTTTAAAGAGTGGTATAAAATTCAGTGATGTTTATTCTTTGCAGTTGCAAGGTAAATTTAAACCTATAAAGTGTTTATACGCCCAAGCACCTAATAATGCGCCAATAACAGGCGCCACAATAGGCACGATAGCATAAGGAATGGTTAATCCTCCTGTTAATGCAATTTCTCCCCAACCAGCAAGAGATGCGAATAACTTAGGTCCAAAATCACGAGCAGGATTCATTGCAAAACCAGTTAGCGGTCCAGTAGATGCCCCAATCACCGCAATTAATACACCGATTAATAATGGGGCTAATGGGCCACGTGGCACGCCATTACCATCATCCGTTAATGCCATGATTAATGCCATTAAAACCGCTGTGATGACTAATTCGACTAAGAATGCCTGACCAAAACCGATATGTGGATTTGGATAGGTGGAAAAAGTACCTGCTAAAGATAGACTTTCGGCTGAACCACGCACAATATTATGAGCGTTTTCGAAATCAATGAATAAATTCATATACAAGAAATAAATTAACGCTGCCGCACAGAATGCACCTGCCATTTGTGCGAAAATATAGGGTAGCACTCGTTTACCATCAAAACAGGCAAACTTCCATAAAGCAATCGTCACAGCAGGATTAAGATGAGCGCCTGATAACCCAGCCGTTGCATAAACAGCTAAAGCAACCCCCATACCCCAAATGATACTGATTTCCCATTGTCCAAAACTTGCGCCCGCTACTTTTAAAGCAGCAACACAACCACACCCAAAGAAAATCAGTAATGCCGTACCAACAAATTCACCGATACAAGCAGCTTTTAATGATTTATCTAATGCCATAGCACATCTCCTTAATTGTAGATATTGAAAACGTGAAGATAGACAGCAAAACTATACTCACCACTTTAGTTAACGCTTAAAAATGATATTGTGTACACAACTGACGGAATTCACTCACTTGTTGAGCAACCCAATCGGCATCTTTGTTTAATTCTGGGGCAATGTAATTTGCCACCTCTTCTGCGACCGCTGAAGCTGCTCTTGCATCTAAGAACAAGAAACGGATTCGGCGAGCCAGCACATCTTCCAGTGTTTGCGCCATTTCTTCACGCACCGCCCATAAGGCCTCGGCGTAAAGGAATGGATAGTCTGGATGAATTTTGCTCCCTGCTTTTGGATCACTTGCCGCAAGCTGCTCAATATGCGCTCTATCGCTACCGTAGTAGCCAAGGTGACTAGCCATATCCGCAGGGTGGTGTCCGTGAATTTTTAAATCTACGGTAACACATTGTTTTTTCGGTAAAATGCCCTTATCAATTGCAGCCTCTAAGGCATCTTCTGCCATTTGACGATAGGTTGTCCATTTACCGCCAATAATATCCACCAAACCAGAATCACTAATATGGATTTTATGGCTACGGGACACCTCTTTGGTGCTTTTATTTTCGCCTTTCGGTGCCGCTAATGGACGCAAGCCCACAAACACACTGCGAACATCTTCACGTGTTGGCGCTTTGACAAAATAATCTTTGGCGGTTTGTAAAATAAACTCGACTTCTTGCTCTAATGGACGAGGTTCATATTCGGCATTTTTTACGAGCGTATCGGTGGTGCCGACCACTAATTTATCATGCCAAGGCACGGCGAATAACACCCGACCGTCCGAGGTTTTTGGCACCATTAAGGCGGATTCATTCGGTAAGAAATCACGATCAATCACGATATGAATACCTTGACTTGGCACAATACCGTCCATTTCTTCTGGGTTATCCATGGCGTTGATTTCATTGGTAAATACGCCAGTGGCATTCACGACACATTTGGCTTTTACGGCAAAATGTTCACCGCTGAACACATCTCTGGCCTGCACGCCGTTAATTTTACCTGCCTCGTTTTTATCTAAACCCACCACTTCGCAATAGTTGACTAAGGTTGCCCCTTGTTCTGCGGCGGTTTGTGCTAAGTTGATGGCTAAACGAGCATCATCAAACTGACCATCATAATAACACACGCCATTATTGAGTTTTTCGGGTTTCACCCCTTTTAATTGGGTTTGGGTTTCGTTTTTGCTCAAATAGCGAGTATGCCCAATACTCAAGGCACCCGATAAACGGTCATAAATCCACAAGCCTAAGGTGTAATAATAGGCGGTCCACCATTTTTCACCGGGGATAATAAAGGATTCGCTTTTAAATAAGTGCGGTGCATTTTTGCCGAGTCTGCCACGCTCACGCAAGGCCTCTTTCACCAAAGCAATGTCCCCTTGTGCCAAGTAGCGTACACCACCATGCACCAATTTTGTGCTGCGACTGGAGGTGCCTTTGGCAAAATCGACACGTTCCAATAACAAGGTGGAAAACCCACGGCTCGCGGCATCGACGGCTATGCCCAATCCTGTGGCGCCGCCACCAATAATGACGACATCCCATTCTCGGTCTGTTTTGGCCTGTTGTAAATTTTGATTTCTGTTCATAATAAAATTCTCATCAAGATCAAAAAAACTATGATAAACATACTCATTTTTTTCTTAATGAGAAAGTACTTTGTTTCAAAATTGTGACATTGATCACAATATTTTTTCGTTTTCACTCAAAAACAACAAAAAACCCAGAAAACGTGCGGATATTTATTCGGAAAAGATTACGTAATCTCCTTTTCTCGCACTTGGTGCATATCCAATTCCCCCGCCTTAATCAAACGCATATCGCCCAACACAGCGGCCAGTTGCGCACCGAGTAGAATAAAAGTCCAACTTAACCAAATCCACAATAACATAATCGGCAAGGTGGCCATGGCGCCGTAAATCAGTTGATAAGAGGGGAATGTGGTGATATACCAAGCGAAACCTTGTTTACCGAGAGTAAAGAAAATCGCTGCAATTAAAGCGCCCGCAGCGGCATGTTGCCAATAGATTTTTTGATTAGGTACGAGCAAATAAATCAACGTAAAACTCAACCATGTGAGGAAAAACGGCACAAAGCCCAGTAATTTCAGGCCAAAGGGTAAATTAATGCCCTCGTTAAATAATTGAAAAGAGGTAATATAGCTTGAAATGGCAATACTCGCCCCGATAAAAATCGGGCCGAGGCTTAAAATGGTCCAATAAATGGCAAAAGAAAACACCAGACTGCGGCTTTTGGCTCGCCAAATTTGATTTAACATGTCATCAATGGATTTAATCAACATCAATGCCGTGACAATCAACCCCACCACCCCGACGGCGCTCATTTGTTTAGAATTGCCTACAAATTCATCAATATATTGACCAACTACATCACTGGCAGAGGGGGCAAAATTGGTGAAAATAAATTCTTTTAATGCGCCTGTCATTTCGTTAAACATGGGGAATGCGGAGAAAATGGCGAACACCACCATCACCAACGGCACAATGGCTAACATGGTGCTATACGTTAGCGATCCTGCGGCTTGCGTGAGTTTGTTTTGTTGGAAACGTTGCCAAAATACGTCAATAAATAACCGAAACAGAGATGTTTTATTCATAAAGATTTTTCCTTGAAAGTGCGGTACAATTTGTCATTATTTTTTATGAACGCACTAAATTATTATGTTAGACATTGTTTTATACGAACCTGAAATTCCACAAAATACAGGTAATATCATTCGCTTATGTGCCAATACAGGCTTTCGCTTACATTTAATTGAACCGCTAGGTTTCACGTGGGACGATAAAAGATTACGCCGCTCGGGACTAGATTACCACGAATTCGCCGAAATCAAAAAACATAAAACCTTTGAATTATTTTTGCAAAGCGAGCAACCCAAACGCTTATTTGCCATGACCACCAAAGGCGGACCGGCACACAGTGAAGTGCGGTTTGAATTGGGGGATTATTTGATGTTTGGCCCTGAAACTCGTGGCATTCCTATGGGCATTCTCGATCAAATGCCGATGGAACAAAAAATTCGCATTCCCATGACGGCGAACAGTCGCAGTATGAATTTATCCAATTCCGTGGCGGTGGCAGTGTATGAGGCGTGGCGACAATTAAATTATCAAGGCGCAATCAATTTAAATCGTTAAAAGCAAAAAGTGCGATGAAAAACTCACTGATTTTTCATCGCACTTCTATCACTACTTTCCAATCCAAATGGAGAGAATCCCTTTTTCTCTCAAGTTCCTAAACATACCCTACTTTAGGCGTCCCCACGCCTGTAAGATATGTGGTGAATTATAAAGAAAATCTGATGCGTGTAAATGACAAAATTGTAAAGGGAGTGTAAAGGTTATTGATTTTAAATGTAAAATCTAAAAAAATTATTTTTTAAAAAGAGCAAATACACCTTGTTATTTGCTCATTTTGAGCGTTAAATTGCAATTTTTTGAGCAGTTTTGGCGCTTTCAAAGGCTTTTTCGATGATGGTTAACACTAAAATGACTTCATCTAACGTCACAAAGGGTGATGCCTTTTGCACAAGATGATCATAGAGATTATCAAACAAAGCTCGATAGCTGGTGTTGGCATTCGGATAAGCATAACGCACGAGGTCGTTATTCAATTCGGTATGCAAAATCCCCCAATCCGTTTCCTTTTCCGCATTCCATTGCCCCACAGGCGCCACGCCGTCAATAAGCAAACGTTCTTGTGAATCAGCTTTAGCTTTCACATAGGAACCACGTTTTCCATGTAAGGCAAATTGCGCATTGGGTTCACGCACATATTTGCTCGCCATCAAGGACACTTTCAGGCCATTGGCATAATACAAATGCACATCAAAATTATCATCCACAATGGAATCTTCATGTTGCGAACGAATATCCGCAAACACGGCTTGAGGTTTGCCGAATAAATACACTGCCTGATCGATTAAATGGACGCCTAAATCATACATCAAGCCCGTTCCCTGTTCGCCGGTTTCTTTCCATTGTTTTGGATTTTTGCTTTTAGCATAACGCTCCATGCGGATTTCACAATCCACCGGTTCGCCCAATAAGTCTTTGTGTAAAATTTCACGGGCAGTCGCAATATGGCTATCCCAACGGCGATTTTGATACACATAGAGCGTAACGCCTTGCTGTTCGGCCAAGGCTTTTAATTCCATGGCTTGTTGTGATGTTGCTACTAACGGCTTTTCGACTAACACATGTTTATGCGCCAAAATCGCCTGTTTCACCATATCATAATGGGTTTGATTGGGCGTGGTAATCACCACGAGATCGATATCGTCGGTTAAAAGTGCGGTGTAATTTCGCACGATTTCCACATCAGGCAACCATCCCTTTACTCGGTCGGTGGTGCGCTCATATACTTTACGAATGCAATAACGAGGATCGGTGTTGAAAAAAGGCACATGAAATAATCGAGCGGAATAACCGCTGCCAGCAATGGCGACGTTAATTGGGTTCATTGTTTTCCTTGGGGTTGTAACCCTCACCCTAGCCCTCTCCCAAAGGGAGAGGGGACTGTTCGGTGGAGTTAATTGATTTGATTTACCTCATTCAGACTCTTTCCCCTAAACAGTTCCCTCTCCCTTTGGGAGAGGGCTAGGGTGAGGGTTTAGGGTGAGGGTTTAGAGTGAGGCTCATCTATTAAATACTACACAAACTCAGCAAACTCTTTGATAAATTTTTGCAAATTCGCTTTGACTTCTTCGGCGACAATTTCGCCTTGTTCATTAAACACGCCACCAAAAATCCCCGCTACTTGGGCGACATTTGGTAATAATTTGGTGTTGACATAATGGGCTGTCACTAAGGCTTTTAAGCTCGCCGTGACGCCAGCGCCGTCGGTGGCGGTCACGGTCACCACGCCCGCCGGCTTGCCAATCCAAAGGCTTTCGCCTGATGGACGTGAACCAATATCCACCGCATTTTTTAACACGGCCGGCACGCTGCCGTTGTGTTCTGGGCTAACGAATAAAATCCCGTCAGCCGCTGCAATTTGTTGGCGGAAACGCACATATTGCGTTGGGCTGTTTTCGTCTAAATCACGGTCATATAAAGGTAAATCCGCAATCTCAACAAAATTCAGTTGAATATTTTCAGGCGCAATGGCTTGTAAGTGTTTCGCCACGATTTGGTTAAATGATGTTTTGCTGTGACTTCCCACTAAAACGGCAATTTGTTTTGTCATGTTATTTTCCTTATGATTGTATGGATAGAAAGATTAGACCAAATCAAACAATAAAAATTCAACTTGGTTTTCGGTTTTAATTTGTAACGCCTGTTCGGCTTTAATCGCCACGGCGTCACTCGTATTTAATGCCTCGCCATTCACGGATAAGCGACCATGCACCACTTGCAACCAATAACTGCGGTGTAAATCTAACGGAATTTCCACCGCACTTTCGGCCTCAAATTGGTAACGCCATAATTTCATATCCTGATAAATTTTAAATGATCCCTCACTCGCCTCGGGGGACAAAATCAAGGTGCCACCTTGTTTATCGGCAAAGTGACCTTGGGCATATCTTGGCGTAATGTCTTTTTTATTCGGGATAATCCAGATTTGATATAAATGTAAAGTTTGCTCTGCATCTGGGTTGATTTCTGAATGGAAAATCCCCGAACCTGCCGACATAATTTGAAATTCGCCCGCCTTTAATTCGGTTTGATTTCCCATGCTGTCTTGGTGCGCCACACGGCCATTTAACACATAGGTCAAAATTTCCATATTGTCATGGGGATGTTTGCCAAAACCTCGTTCTGGGGCAATAAAATCTTCATTGATCACCCGTAAATGGGAAAAATGAATATGACGAGGATCGTAATAGCTGCCGAACGAAAAAGTATGGGCGCTTTTTAGCCAATCAAATGAACCATCACCACGGTCTTGTGCGTATCTTGTTTGTAGCATTAATTTCTCCAATTTTATTTAGGATTCAGTTTACTCGCAAGGTGAGCGGAAATAAATAGCCATTTTATGAAAACATTATTTACCATAAAGAAAATATACAAATAAAAACCACCGCACTTTTTACTGGAAAAGCCCTATTTTTTCTGGTAGCTTATAACTGCTGCCAAGTGTGTTCTTGGCTATTTTTTCATGTTCTTACGTAATAGACTATTTATTCAGATTAAGAGGGAAAATAATCATGACCAATATCATTCATACCGACAACGCCCCCGCCGCCATTGGCCCTTATGTCCAAGCGGTGGATCTCGGCAATCTTGTTTTCACTTCGGGCCAAATTCCCGTCAATCCTGCCACCGGTGAGGTGCCAACGGATATCGTGGCGCAAGCTCGTCAATCCTTAGAAAATATCAAAGCCATTGTGCAACAAGCGGGTTTAAGCGTGGCGGATATTGTAAAAACCACGGTATTTGTGAAAGACCTCAACCACTTTGCGGCGGTGAATGCGGAATATGAACGTTTCTTCCAAGAAAATCAACATCCGAATTTCCCTGCTCGCTCTTGCGTGGAAGTCGCCCGTTTGCCAAAAGATGTGGGCTTAGAAATTGAAGCCATTGCCGTGAGAAAATAATATGGCCTCCGCATTTAAATTAATCGGTTTCGATTTAGACGGCACCTTAGTCAACAGCTTGCCTGATCTGGCTTTATCGGTCAATTCAGCCTTGGCTGAATTTGATTATCCACAAGCAGATGAAAATTTAGTGCTGACGTGGATTGGTAACGGCGCCGAGGTGTTAATTAGCCGTGCTTTAGCTTGGGCAGAACAACAAACCAGTCGCACCTTAGACGAAACGCAAATCACCCAGTTAAAACAGCGTTTTAATGTGTTTTATGGTGAAAATTTATGTAACGTAAGCCGTTTATACCCGAATGTCAAAAGCACATTAGAACAATTAAAAGCCTGTGGTTTTATTTTGGCGGTGGTTACCAATAAACCGACGCAGCACGTATTACCTGTGCTGCAAGCCTTTGGGATCGACCATTTATTTAGCGAAACCCTCGGCGGACAATCTTTGCCTGCGATTAAACCACACCCCGCACCGCTGTATTATTTATGCGGTAAATTCGGGTTTTATCCGCACCAAATGTTATTTGTGGGGGATTCCCGCAATGATATTTTAGCCGCACATAATGCGGGTTGTGCAGCCGTCGGCTTGACTTACGGCTACAATTACAATATCCCGATCAGCGACAGTCACCCCGATTGGGTGTTGGATGATTTTGCGGATATTCTCAATATCGTGTAAACTGCGGTGAATTTTATTAACGTTTTTAAGGAACAGAAAATGAGCAAACCCGTTGTATTAAGTGGCGTACAGCCATCTGGCGAATTAACCATTGGAAACTATCTGGGTGCCTTACGTCAGTGGGTGAAAATGCAAGACGATTTTGAATGTCTGTTTTGTATCGTGGATTTACACGCCATCACCGTGCGCCAAGATCCTGCGCAATTACGCAAAGCGAGCCTTGACGTCTTGGCGTTATATTTAGCTTGCGGTATCGATCCAAACAAAAGCACCATTTTTATTCAATCCCATGTGCCAGAACATACGCAATTAGCGTGGGCGTTGAACTGTTACACTTATTTCGGTGAAATGGGGCGCATGACGCAGTTTAAAGATAAATCCAGTAAACATGCGGACAATGTGAACGTGGGGCTATTTACTTACCCTGTGTTAATGGCGGCAGATATTTTGTTATATCAAGCCAACCAAGTCCCGGTGGGCGAAGATCAGCGTCAACACCTTGAAATTACCCGTGACATTGCGCAACGTTTTAATGCCTTATACCCAACGGAAAAAGGCGAGATTTTTGTGGTGCCAGAAGCCTTTATCCCGAAAGCAGGGGCAAAAATTATGGCATTGCAAGAACCGACCAAAAAAATGTCCAAATCGGATGACAACCGTAACAATGTAATTACGTTGTTAGAAGATCCGAAATCTGTCGAGAAAAAAATCAAGCGTGCCATGACCGACGGCGAAGAACCGCCAGTAGTGCGTTATGATCCGCAAAACAAAGCGGGTGTATCGAATTTATTGGAAATTCTATCGGTAATTCGTGATGTACCGATTGCGGATCTCGAAAAAGAATTCGAGGGGCAAATGTATGGTCATTTAAAAGGTGCCGTGGCGGAAAGCGTGGTGAACATGTTGACAGAATTACAGGAACGTTTTTATCACTACCGCAATAACGAAACCTTGTTAAACCAAATTGCCGCAGAGGGCGCGAAAAAAGCCCGTGAACGTGCGTCAAAAACCTTGGCGGATGTTTATCAGGCGATTGGGTTTGTGCCGGCGCAATAAGGTTTTACCCTCACCCTAGCCCTCTCCCAAAGGGAGAGGGGATGGTTTTGAGGTTAATTAAATTTAAATACTCCCCTCATTCAGCCCCTCTCCCTTTGGGAGAGGGAACGATTTTGAAGTTAATTACAATTTAAATATTCCCCTATTCAATTCCCTCTCCCTTTGGGAGAGGGCTAGGGTGAGGGTAATATTTCAGGAAAGTCTATGAAATTATTCAAATTAATTACCGCACTTTGTGCCTTAACCACAGCAACGCTAGCGCAAGCCGTGGATTACAATATCAAATACAGTTCAAACTACCTGATGCCCGCCTACGTGCATTTCAGCGAAAGCGGCGCCAACTATTCCATCACCGCTAAAATCAACGTGCCATTATATAATATCCAGTTTATTTCTTCTGGCACCCATGACAACCGTAATTTTACTATGTTGAATTACAAAGACACCCGCAACAGCAACACCTATGCCCTCGCCAAAATCAACGGTAAACAAATTGAATACGGCAAAGTCAAAAGCGGTTTAAATACAGAAAATGTTGATAACACCGTGTACGATTTATTTACCATGGCATTTCAGCTCACCTATTACGATAAATTGCCGAATAACTTTATTATTACCAACGGTAAAAAACTTTATCCAATGGATAATGTATTTGTGAAAAAAAGCCAACGCAATGTCAGCGTGGCAGGAAAAAATGTCGCAGAAATTACTTATACCTTTAAAACGGGCGATAAAGACATTACCGTGAAAAAATACCAAGGTGAGCAATTTCCACGTTATTTAAAATACACCCGTGATGGCGATAATTATGAATTAACCTTTAGTGAAATGATGAAATAACCCTTTCCGTTCAACACGTCATTTAACCCCGCAGTCACCTGTGGGGTTTTCTTATATCGTAAAAAAAACGCAAAAAAAGACCGCACTTTGGCGGTCTTTCGCTTGTTATTTAAGGCCTAGGCCAGATTACCATTGGTAACCTACGCCCACGCTACCTGTCACGTCACCACGAGAGTTACCACTACCGGTTAATTTCAAGATCACTTTACCATTGTCGCTCGCTGTAGAGTAACCTACCGCAATGGCTGATTCGCCACGATAAGTCCCCGCACTGGCAGACATCATGGATTTACCAGGAATGTAAACCTGTGGTAAACCTGCTGCTGCGGCCACACCGGCAATACCGCTACGTAATTTGCGGTCTACTTTGCCAACACGGTCGTTTACTGCATTTAACTGGTTCACGTTTACAGCGTCAGTGCCTTTCACCCCTGGGGCGACATTGCTGATCACTTTACCGCCCGCATCAACACCACTGGTGCTTAATGATGGACCATTGGTGATACCAATAAAGTTTGATGCCGTGACGTTGTTTAACGAGATGTCCTCAGCTAAACCATAGGTGACAGTTGGGTTCGCTGTGTCAGCATTTGAAATGCTTGCCACTAAGTTTTTGCCCGCTGCGTAAGTCACGTTATCACCCGCAGAAATCTGGGTTGAACCATTGGATGCGGTCACTTGCGTGTCGTTGTTTGCCACGGTTACTGTGTGATAGGCGTCGTTAATGCGTTGCGCCACCGTACTTGCGTTCACTAAGGCTTGACCCGCAGTGCTATTAGCATCTGGTACGTTCATGCTGCCCGTACCGCTCGGCGTAATATCACCAGTCACTGCAGCGACCACAGTTTGTGTAACCACAGAACCATCTGCGTTGGTTAACGGCTTGCCGTCGCTACCCAATACCGGCACAGTTTTGGTGGTAATGGTGGTATTGTCGGTGTTCACATCAAAGCTCACATCAACGCCGTTTACCGTTTCTGTACCATCATCGTTTTTGGTCACGTTTGCAATAACATTAGCCGTGGTGCCGTTGCCGTTAGCATATTTCACTGAATCATCAGCAGCGATTTTTTCTACCACGTTGCCATTGCTGTCTAACACTTCATAACCTGAGGTTAACGCATATAATTGGCTACCGTTAATCGCATCGGTTGACGTCGCAGAAATATCACCTGCAGCCACACCTGTTAATTTAGCGGCCTCACCACCTGTGCTTAAGTTCAAACCGTTTTGAACTTTCTTGCCGTCTTTATCTTCAACCACATTGGCACTGATTTTGGTGTTGCCAATGGTCACGCTATTCACATCAATATCATCACTTAACGCATAAGTCACATTGGTGACACCCTCTGTGGTTTCGGTATCAATTTTTGAGACTAAGTTTTTACCAGCCACATAAGTGACGGTATCGCCTGCGTTAATTTTTTGTGCGTTGCTTGCGCCTTGTTCAAAGGTTTCATCATTGCCTGCCACATCAACGGAGTGATAAGCCATGTTAATTGCATCTGCCACGGTTGAGGCATTAACTAATGCTGCACCATTGTCAATAGCCGTTAATGCGGTTGCATCTGCATTGACGACACCGTTAGTGACATCGCTTGCTTTGTAGGTTTTACCATCAACAACCACCGTGTCCGCAGGTTTCACTTCGGCACCTGTACTGTCTTTGTAGCTTGTACTTGGTTCCACAGCGACTTTACCGTTGTTTGCCTCAGAGTCTAATGCCACGGTTGCTGTCACCACTTCTAATGCACCATCACTGTTTACAGCGATTGTGCTGTTATCCGCTTTCACGTTGAACGTCACATTTGCAATCGTATTGTCATCATTCATGGATACGTTAGCCACGGTACCTGTACCATTTACGAAGTTCACGGTATCGTAGGCTTTCACGAAGTCTTTTGCTCCACCGTTTTCTTGTAAGTTCCAACCTGCATTTAATACATCGCCCACTGTCGCCGCTTTGGTTTCATCCACTTCTGTTGGTGCCTTTTGAGATACCGTGTTTGGATTGTCTGTATCGCTTTTTGCGGTACTGTTGGTGACTGGCAAGGTGCTGTTTAAACCGGTAATTGCATTTTCGACAATCACAACAGGTTCTGTGACATCTTTTGCATCAACAGGGTAAGTCACGCCATTGACAGTGTAAGAGTAATTTCCGTCTTCATCTTGTGTTAAGTCGTAAACGTTGCCTTTTTCGTCTTCATAAGTTGGTTTACCTACCACCACAGAGTTGACTTCAATATCATCACTTAACGCATAAGTCACATTGGTGACACCCTCTGTGGTTTCGGTATCAATTTTTGAGACTAAGTTTTTACCGGCTACATAAGTGACGGTATCGCCTGCGTTAATTTTTTGTGCGTTGCTTTCGCCTTGTTCAAAGGTTTCATCTGTGCCTGCTACATCAACGGAGTGATATGCACTGTTAATGGCATCCGCCACGTTTTTCGCGGAAACGAAACCTGTTGGGTTTTCGGCTACGCCAACTTTACCTGTTGTTGTGCCTGTGGCTAATTCATCATCAGACGCAGCTTTACCACCTGCAGGTAAAATGTTACCGGCATCAGATAACGCAATTTTTACTTGGTATACGCCCTCATCGGTTGTTTCACCTTTCACGGTGACACCGCTACCTGCCACAAAATCAACTTCTTGAGCATTGGTGACTGCCTGTGTATAGTCGTTGTCTGACGTCGAAACCACCCAACCTAAGTTTTTAAGGTCATCTACGGTCACCACATTGCTGCCGTCTGCGGAATCTAAATCCACTAAATCACCCGCTGCAGATGAAGTGGTTTCATTGCCTGAAGTGGTGTAGTTGCTTAAATTAGATGTCACGCCTGTGATGGTTGCTTTTTCTGCAGTCACTTCATCGTCATCACCCGTCACAAGGTTGCTGACTTTTAAGCCAGAGCTTGTGTGATCGAGGAAGACATCACCGATAGTGACGTTTTCAAATTTTGGATTATCCACGGTCGCTACAGTCACGTTCGTGACGCCGTTCGCTTCTACGCTTACGTTGGTAATCATATTTTTACCCGCCACGTAGTTTACGGTGTCGCCTGCGTTAATGGCTTGAGCTGTACCGCCTTGGGTAACCGTTTCAGTGGTTTTAGTCGCATTCACAGAGTGATAAGCGGCGTTAATTGCGCTTGCCACAGTGGAGGCGTTAACTAAGCTGTCGCCTGTGCCAACTGTTAATGCAGTTGCACCATCATTTACCACGCCATTCGTCACATCGCTTGTTTTGTAAGTTTTACCATCGACTTCAACCGTATCGGTTGCAACAACGTCATTACCCTTGCTGTCGGTGTAAGTATTTGCTACTGCTACTGTACCGTTACCTGCAGTAGTATTTAAAGATACATTTGCAGTAATAACTTGCACATCACCATCGCTGTTTACAGTAACCGTTTTGTTGTCTGTATTTACGTTATAAGAGATCTCGGATTTTTGAACTTGAGTACCATCATCAAGCTCATAATGAACTTTATTAGATGTTGCAGTTGTGCCTGTGCCGTTTACAAAGTTCACGGTATCGCTTGATTTCACGGTATCATCAACATCAGTTCCGTTTTCTTGCAACGTCCAACCTAAGTTTAATAAGGTGTCAGTTACAGAATAAAGTTGTGAACCGTTGATTGCATCGGTTGAATTTGCAGTTACTTCACCCGCACCCACGTTTTTAAGCTGACGTTCGTTACCTACTGAACCAATACTTACATATTGACCTGAGTTATTTGCTACTGCACCTGCGAAGTTTAAAAAATCAACGTTTGCAATGGTTGCATTTTCTTCGTGAACAGTTTTTGCAGCGGCTGAACCGTTACCTAACACCACAGAACCTGCGTCAGTTGCAGTTGCACCTGTACCGATTGCGGTTGCGTTAGTTGCGTTTGCTGTAGAACCTGTACCAAATGCTTGTGCGTCAGTTGCAGTTGCATTCGCACCACGGCCGATAGCCGTTGCGTTAGTTGCGTTTGCATAACTACTTTGACCCATTGCCATTGCAGAAGTCGCTGTTGCATTAGAAGCAGGACCGATAGCTGTCGCCCAACGACCGCTTGCAGAAGAGTTTGTACCATAAGCACTTGAACTTTCGCCTGATGCTTTAGAGGCTAAACCTGTGGCCGTTGAGGCATAACCTGTTGCACTTGAGCTTGTACCAGTTGCAGTTGCACCTTGTTGCGTTGCTTGAGATACCGCACCCGTTGCTGTTGCACCCACGCCTGTTGCTGCAGAATTAAAACCTGTTGCGACTGCATTTGTCGTGTTTGCTGTTGAACCCCAACCTACTGCCGTTGCTTGTTTGTCTGATTCAGCAGAAGTACCAATCGCTGTTGAGTGGGTATCTGTGGTTGTAGCATTTATACCTATGGCGATAGATTGATCATAAGAAGCTGTAGCTCCCCCACCGATGGCAATCGTGTTACTGTTAACAGCATTAGCGCCATCACCAATCGCCACACCGCCTGAACCGCCTGCAAAAGCATTATTACCAACTGCAACCGCACTTTGCCCTAAAGTACCTGTTGTTGCACCGTTACCGATAGCCACGGCTGATGAGGCTGCACCATCTTGTGAGTTTACCGCTGAATTTTTACCAATCGCAATGGCCTCTGAACCATTAGGTACTGTACCTGTATCAAGCGTATATTGTTCTGATGCCAACGCTGCACCTGATGCACCGATTACTGCTGCGCCGATCGCACTTAAGCCTAGCACTTTGGCTAATTTATTTGTTTTTGATTTTGTTTTGCCGTGTGCTTTAGACAATTCCGATACCGCAACCCAAGAGCCTGTGGCCGCATTCCAAATAACTTTAAAGACTTGATTCATGTGTTTTACTTTCTCCTAAAAAGCGAAACTGCCGTAAATTAAACATAAAAGCTAATCTACCGCAGTTAAAAATTTAACATAGATTCCACAGACCATCTGTGGCATGGGCGACATTATAGGCCGTCATTTTTCATAGGGCAACCACTTTTTTGTCAGCAAAATGTAAAGTTTGCTTGCTTGCTTGCTTGCTTGCTTGCTTGCTTGCTTGCTTGCTTGCTTGCTTGCTTGCTTGCTTGCTTGCTTGCTTGCTTGCTAGAGAGTGTAACCTATTGATTTAATAGATGGTAGCTATTTCCTTTTTGGCCGTTTTAAAAAATGTGAAAAAAACACCGCACTTTTTATGTTTGCTTTTAATACAAAAAGTGCGGTGTTTTTTAAGGCGATTTTTTTGATTTGCTCTGGGTCAATTATTCGCCGATTAAATCATAAATCTCCGTATCTTTGCGATCTAAATAATGGGTCGATTGAATACGACGAATGGTGCGAGATTTGCCTCGGATCAGCAAAGTTTCCGTGGTTGCCAAATTGCCCTCTCGTTGAATCCCTTTTAGCAATTCACCGTTGGTGATGCCGGTGGCTACAAAGGCAAGATTGTCATCTTTGGCTAAATCTTCTAAACGTAGAATCTGATTCACGGCAACGCCTTGTTGTTCACAACGGCGAATTTCCTCCTCGCCAATTTTTCGATTTTCAGGGCTGTCGCCTTTCACTTGATGACGTGGCAATAAACGGGCTTGCATATCGCCGCCCAAGGCACGCACGGCCGCTGCCGTGACCACGCCCTCGGGTGCGCCACCAATGCCATAAAGCATATCCACACCGCCATTGGGCAAGCAACATAATAATGCACCCGCCACATCACCATCTGGAATCGCAAACACTCGGGCGCCCACTTGCTGAATTTTCTTAATCACCTCATCATGACGAGGTTTAGCCAATACCATCACGGTTACTTGGCTCATGGATTTCCCCAATTTTTGCGCCACACGGCGGAGGTTTTGTTCAATCGGCAAACTTAAATCAATCATGCCTTGCATTTCCGGCCCCACCACCAATTTTTCCATATACATATCGGGCGCCCGCAAGAACGTCTCTTTTCCGCCCGCTGCCAACACAGAAATGGCGTTCGCTTGCCCCATAGCGGTCATACGAGTACCATCAATCGGGTCTACCGCAATGGCCACTTGCTCGCCTTTTCCTGTACCTAATTTCTCGCCAATATACAACATCGGCGCCTCGTCAATTTCGCCCTCGCCGATCACCACTTCGGCATCCATCTCCATTTGATTCAGCATAAAGCGCATGGCTTTCACCGCTGCGTCGTCCGCCGCATTTTTATCCCCTCGCCCTAACCAAGCAAAAGCAGCCAGTGCGGCGGCCTCGGTAATACGTGAGAATTCAATCGATAATAATCTGTTCATGTTGCCATTTCCTCTGTTGGATTAAATTGCCGTTATTTTAGCACCAGTTTGCGCCCTGTGTTCTGGTGAGCATGAAAAAATTCGCTGTTCTGACCATTTTTTCTCATTTGCCACTTTTAAAAACGGGCATATATGGGTAGAATACTGAGTAACACTTACATTATTTTTTAAAGGAATTTATTATGTCATTAGAAATTTTAGATCAGCTAGAGGGTAAAATCCGACAAGCCGTTGAAACTATTCAATTACTTCAATTAGAAGTAGAAGAATTAAAAGACAGAAATCAACAAGCTCAACAAGCCTATGATGCGTTACGTAATGAAAATGAGCAATTAAAAGTCGAACATGATAGCTGGCAAGAACGTTTACGTTCATTGTTGGGACAGATTGATAACGTTTAAATATTATCTCAAAAATGAAAACCCACTTTCGTGGGTTTTTCTTTATGCTTAATACACCCCGAAAATAGCTCGCAAATAACTCGCCACCGATTCATCTTTATTCAAGCCGATTTTTTCGAATTGCGGTAAGGCAGTAAGCAATCTCGGATCAGCATTGGCCATAATGCAACCTTTGCCCACTTCTTCCAGCATTTCTTTATCATTCATGCCGTCGCCGAAAGCGATACATTGGGATAAATCGTAGTCACGTTGCTTTAATAGCTCGGAAAGTGCGGTAGCTTTTGACACGTTTTTATTCATCACTTCTAGGCATTGTGGCGTAGAATAAATAATAGCCGTTTGATCACCGTATTTTTCTTTTAAGCGTTGTTCTAAAGGCAACAAATCTTCCAACGTACGTCCGATAAAAAAGATTTTTTGGCAATGTTTGCCATGATGTTTGGCAAAATCTACTACTTGATAGGTAAAGCCACTTTCTTGGTGATATTTGTTTAATTCGGGAATATCCACATTGATAAACCAGTCCTCGCCTTGATAACTGTTTAAACAAACTTTGTACGGATCAAAGGGTTCTTGCATTATGTCAAAAGCCAACTGTTCAGGTAAATAATTGCTGTAAATTAACTCGCCTTGCAAATTATGCACTTCCGCACCGTTGGAGGTGATCATGGCGGCGTTTTCGATGTTCATTTTATTTAAAATAAAGGCAACATCTGGATAGCCACGTCCTGTGGCGAGAACAATATCCACATTTTTAGCCGCCACTTTTTCAAGGGTCGCAGCGGTAAATTCACCGACCACATGATGAGCGTTTAACAAGGTGCCATCCATATCGGACACCACGGCACGGTAAGGCAAGTTTTGCATTTTTTATCCTTAAATCTGGTATTTTTTGAAATTATAGCAAAAATCACTAAAAAATGACCGCACTTTTCTCAATAAAGAGTAGGAATAATAAGAAAGATCGTTATAATGAAGAATATTACGCTAAAACAATAACGAATTTGCAGGTACAACAATGAATGGAGCAAGATTAGTCACTGAATGTCTGAAAGCTCAGGGTGTCAACATTGTGTTTGGTTATCCCGGTGGAGCGATTATGCCTACGTATGATGCCCTTTATGATTGTGGCATTGAACATTTTCTTTGTCGTCATGAACAGGGTGCAGCCATGGAGGCCATTGGTTATGCCAGAGCCTTGGGCAACGGCACCGTGGGGGTGTGTATTGCCACCTCTGGCCCCGGTGCAGCCAACCTTGTCACCGGTTTGGGGGATGCGTTTATGGACAGCATTCCGGTGGTCGCCATTACAGGGCAAGTGGCTAGCCACTTAATCGGCACGGATGCGTTCCAAGAGGCGGACGTGTTGGGGTTGTCATTGGCTTGTACTAAACACAGTTTTATTGTGCAATCGGTGGATGAACTGCCTGAAATTATCGCCAAAGCCTTTCAAATTGCTCGCAGTGGTCGCCCCGGTCCTGTCTTAGTGGATATTCCTCGTGATATTCAACTGGCCCCCACCGAGGCGAAACCGGTGGTGTATCCGGCGTTAGCCCCACAAAAAGTCCCAACGAGTAAGCTCGAAAGTGCGGTGCAATTATTAAAAAATTCAAAGAAACCGGTGCTTTATATTGGCGGTGGGGTTGGTATGGCAAATGCCACAACGGCCTTACGTCAATTTATTGCGACGACCCAAATTCCTTGCGTGTCAACCTTAAAAGGCTTAGGCACGATTCCTGCCAATACCCCTTATTATATGGGCATGATTGGCATGCACGGCACGAAAGCCGCCAATTTAGCGGTGCAAGAGGCGGATTTATTGGTGGTGTTAGGGGCAAGATTTGATGACCGTGTGACAGGCAAATTAGACACCTTTGCCCCTCATGCCAAAGTAATTCATGGGGATATTGATGCGGCGGAAATTAATAAATTACGCACCGCAGATGTGGCATTGCAAGGGGATTTAATTCAAATTCTGCAAGGCTTGAGCCAACCGTTAAACATTCAACCTTGGCGTGACAATATTCAGCAGTTAAAACAACAATTTGATTTTACTTATGGGAAAAATCAAGGGGCAGGAAATATTGAACCGACTTGGTTATTGCATGAATTATCTGATAAAAAAGCCCCAACCGATATGATTGTGACTGACGTAGGACAGCACCAAATGTGGTCAGCACAACATATTGATTATTATGCCCCAGAGAATTTTATTACTTCAGCAGGGTTCGGCACCATGGGCTTTGGCTTGCCTGCGGCTATTGGTGCTAAAATGGCACGTCCGCAAGATCAGTCGATTTTAGTCACGGGTGACGGCTCAATTATGATGAATATTCAAGAATTGGGGGCCGTGAAATCCTATGATGTGCCAGTGAAAATTGTGTTGTTAGATAACCAACGTTTAGGCATGGTGCGTCAATGGCAATCCTTATTTTTTAATGAACGCCACAGTTCCACGATTTTAGATGACAACCCAGATTTTGTCACACTGGCGAAAGCCTTTGATATTGCGGGTGAACGTATTGAGAAAGCCAGTGAAGTGAATGCGGCGTTAGATCGTTTGTTGCAGTCACCCACCGCCTATTTCTTGCATGTTTGCATTCCACCGGAAGAATGTGTCTGGCCGTTAGTGCCACCGGGTGCATGCAATGCGGATATGTTAGAAAATTAATCGGGGAGAAAATATGTTATTACATGAATTAACCATTGTGGCTAATCCAAGTCCTGAAGTGCTTGAACGCATTTTACGTGTTGTCCGTCTGCGTGGGTATAGCGTGACCAAATTAACCATGAAATTGGAAAACGATAAAGTTTGGTTAGATTTTTGTGTGACCAGTACGAGAGAAATTCATTTGTTGATCAACCAATTAGCGAAATTGCATGATGTGGTTGATGTAAGTTGTGATTAATTATTATTCAATTTGTACTCACATTATAATGTAGGGGCGTATTGCATACGCCCAATTTAAGATCGAGCAATAGGGCGTATGCAATACGCCCCTACATGTGAATAGATGTGAATTTTAGATCTAAATTAGAAATTTATTGGAGAGATTATCTATGCCTAAATTACGTTCAGCGACCTCAACACAAGGTCGCAATATGGCAGGTGCACGTTCCTTATGGCGCGCTACTGGTATGAAAGAGGGCGATTTCGGTAAACCGATTATTGCTGTGGTCAATTCCTTTACCCAGTTTGTTCCCGGTCACGTTCACCTAAAAGATTTAGGGCAGTTAGTAGCGGCAGAAATTGAAAAAGCAGGCGGGGTGGCGAAAGAATTTAATACGATTGCGGTAGATGATGGCATTGCCATGGGACATGGCGGTATGCTGTATTCCTTGCCAAGCCGTGATTTAATTGCCGATAGCGTCGAATATATGGTAAACGCTCACTGTGCTGATGCGATGGTGTGTATTTCCAACTGCGACAAAATCACCCCAGGGATGTTAATGGCTGCCATGCGGTTAAATATCCCGGCGATTTTTGTGTCTGGCGGGCCGATGGAGGCGGGTAAAACCAAATTATCCGATCAATTAATTCGTTTGGACTTAGTAGATGCCATGATTGAGGCGGCTGATCCGAATGTCAGTGATGAGCGTATTGATGCCATTGAACGTAGTGCTTGCCCGACTTGCGGATCTTGTTCAGGTATGTTTACCGCAAACTCCATGAACTGTTTAACCGAGGCGCTTGGTTTGAGTCTACCGGGCAATGGTTCTTGTTTGGCCACGCACGCCGACCGTAAGGAATTATTCTTAAAAGCTGGTCGTCAAATTGTGGAGCTATGCAAACGTTATTATGAACAAGATGATGAAAGCGTTCTGCCACGTTCCATTGCCACCTTTGATGCCTTTGAAAACGCCATGAGTTTAGATATTGCCATGGGCGGTTCCAGTAATACCGTCTTGCATTTATTAGCCACGGCACAAGAAGCAGGGGTAGATTTCACCATGGCAGATATTGACCGTCTTTCTCGCAAGGTGCCTTGTTTAAGCAAGATTGCTCCGAATACCAATAAATACCACATGGAAGACGTACATCGTGCAGGCGGGATTATGGGGCTTGTGGGCGAGTTAGATCGTGCAGGCTTAATTCATCGCCACACTAACACAGTGCTAGGTTTAACCCTTGAAGAACAGTTAAATCAATACGATATTATCCGTAACCGTGATCCAGAAAACTTAAAATTCTACCGTGCAGGTCCTGCGGGGATTCGCACCACTAAAGCATTCTCGCAAGACACTCGTTGGGATACGGTGGATGATGACCGTGTTAGTGGTTGTATCCGCAACAAAGAAAATGCCATTTCGCAAGAGGGCGGTTTGGCCGTGTTATTCGGTAACATTGCCCAAGATGGTTGTATCGTCAAAACCGCAGGCGTAGATGAATCCATTTGGAATTTCACTGGCGAGGCCATTGTGTTTGAAAGCCAAGAAGACGCCGTATCGGGTATTCTTGGTGGCAAAGTCAAAGCGGGCCATATCGTAGTGATCCGTTACGAGGGGCCAAAAGGTGGCCCAGGTATGCAAGAAATGCTTTATCCGACGAGCTATTTAAAATCCATGGGATTGGGCAAAGCCTGTGCCTTGTTAACAGACGGTCGTTTCTCAGGTGGAACATCAGGGCTTTCCATTGGTCACTGTTCCCCAGAGGCCGCATCTGGCGGTGCCATTGGCTTAGTGCGTGATGGGGATAAAATCGCCATTGATATTCCAAACCGTGGCATTGAATTGTTGGTGTCTGAGCAAGAATTAGCCCAACGCCGTATTGAACAAGATGCCAAAGGTTGGCAACCCGTTAACCGTGAACGTGAAGTGTCCTTTGCCTTAAAAGTATTCGGGCATTTTGCGACGTCAGCGGATAAAGGGGCGGTGCGAGATAAAAGCAAACTATAAATTCCTTTCTTCGTTCCCTCTCCCTTTGGGAGAGGGCTAGGGTGAGGGTAAAATCATTTAAACAACCCTCACCCCGACCCTCTCCCATAGGGAGAGGGGGATTTTTTTATAATCATTAACAATAAAACTGCGGTGAAAAAATGACAAATAATTTACCCAATCAACCCACAGGTTCAGACTATTTAAAAGCGGTCTTAAGTTCCAAAGTCTATGAATTAGCACAAGTTACCCCCTTGCAACCCATGCAAAAATTATCGGAAAAATTGGGCAATCAAATTTTGGTGAAACGTGAAGATCGTCAACCTGTGCATAGTTTCAAATTGCGTGGTGCTTATGCCATGATTGCAGGTTTAACCGAACAACAAAAAGCAGCTGGCGTAATTACCGCCTCTGCTGGCAATCACGCTCAGGGTGTTGCCTTATCTGCTCAACATTTAGGCCTAAAAGCCTTAATTGTGATGCCACAAAATACACCGTCAATTAAGGTTGATGCGGTGCGTAGTTTTGGTGGCGAAGTCTTTTTATATGGTGCCAATTTTGATGAGGCCAAAGCCAAATCCATTGAGCTGTCGCAAACCAAACAAATGACCCTGATTCCACCATTCGATCACCCTGCTGTGATCGCTGGGCAAGGTTCATTAGCCATGGAATTATTACAGCAAAATAGCCATATCGACCGTATTTTTGTACCCGTCGGCGGTGGTGGTTTAGCGGCGGGAATTGCGGTGTTAATCAAGCAACTTTTACCTGAAATTAAAGTGATTGGTGTCGAAAGTAAAGACAGTGCTTGTTTATATGCCGCATTAAAAGCAGGTGAGCCAACAGACTTAGAGCGTGTCGGTTTATTTGCTGACGGTGTAGCAGTCAAACGTATTGGTGATGAAACATTCCGTCTTTGCCAACAATATCTTGATGATGTGGTGCTAGTGAACGGTGATGAAATTTGTGCGGCCATGAAAGATATGTTTGAAAATGTCCGTGCTGTGTCTGAACCCTCTGGGGCGTTGTCGTTAGCGGGTCTAAAAAAATACGTTAAACAACATAATATTCAGGGCGAAACCTTAGTCAACGTGCTATCTGGTGCTAACTTGAATTTCCATACCTTACGTTATGTGTCTGAACGTTGCGAGATCGGCGAAAAACAAGAAGCCTTGTTTGCTGTCACTATTCCAGAACAACAAGGTAGTTTCTTGAGATTCTGTCAAATTCTTGGGCAAAATCCGGTGACGGAATTTAACTATCGTTATGCTGATGAAAAGCAGGCCTGTATTTTTGTCGGGGTGCGTATTACCGGTGAACAAGAAAAACAAGCGATACTCAAACAGCTCCGTGATAATGGTTATAATGTACAAGATTTATCCGATGATGAAATAGCCAAAACCCATATTCGTTATATGATCGGTGGACGTTCAAACAGCCAGTTAAACGAACGTTTATATAGTTTTGAATTCCCTGAACAAAAAGGAGCGTTGCTCAATTTCTTAGCCACCTTAAACACCACCAATACCAATATTTCACTTTTCCATTATCGTGCCCATGGTGCAGATTATGGCAATGTGTTAGCGGGTTTCCAAGTGGAAGAAGATAATCTTTCAGTATTTACGCAACAGCTCGAAAAAATCGGTTACAGCTATCAAGATGTCACGGAAAGTGTGGCTTATCGGTATTTTCTAGTGGGGTAAAAACTGACTGAAGAAATACCGCATTTTTCCAACTTAGGTACACGTATTTTCCGTTTATCGTGACTATCTTGGCAGACATAAAAAAGGGGTGTATTCAATAATACGCCCCTACTATTTATTGGTTAAATCGTTAATTATTTAACAATTTTTGCTACCACACCAGCACCAACGGTACGGCCACCCTCACGGATAGCGAAACGTAAACCTTGGTCCATGGCGATTGGGTGGATTAGGCTCACAGTCATTTTGATGTTGTCGCCTGGCATAACCATTTCCACGCCTTCTGGTAATTCGATGGTACCTGTTACGTCAGTTGTACGGAAGTAGAACTGTGGACGGTAACCTTTGAAGAATGGAGTATGACGTCCGCCTTCTTCTTTTGATAATACGTAAACTTCTGATTCGAAATCGGTGTGTGGGGTGATTGAACCTGGTTTAGCAAGCACTTGACCACGTTCGATTTCTTCACGTTTTGTACCACGTAATAATGCACCGATGTTTTCACCTGCACGACCTTCGTCAAGTAATTTACGGAACATTTCAACACCAGTTACAGTTGTTTTCGCAGTATCTTTGATACCCACGATTTCAACTTCGTCACCAGTACGTACGATACCACGTTCTACACGACCAGTTACCACAGTACCACGACCAGAGATTGAGAATACGTCTTCAATTGGTAATAAGAACGGTTGGTCAATCGCACGCTCAGGTTCTGGGATGTAAGTATCTAAGTGGTTCGCTAACTCAACGATTTTTTCTTCCCATTCTGCGTCGCCTTCAAGGGCTTTTAAGGCAGAACCACGTACGATTGGAGTATCGTCGCCAGGGAAATCGTATTGTGAAAGTAATTCACGTACTTCCATTTCGACTAATTCTAATAACTCTTCGTCATCTACCATGTCGCATTTGTTTAAGAATACGATGATGTATGGCACGCCTACTTGGCGACCTAATAAGATGTGTTCACGAGTTTGTGGCATTGGGCCATCTGTTGCTGCAACGACTAAGATTGCACCGTCCATTTGTGCCGCACCAGTGATCATGTTTTTAACATAGTCGGCGTGTCCCGGACAGTCAACGTGTGCGTAGTGACGAGTTGGAGTATCGTATTCAACGTGTGAAGTGTTGATGGTGATACCACGTGCTTTTTCTTCTGGTGCATTATCGATTTGGTCGAATGCACGAGCAGCACCGCCGTATTTTTTTGCTAATACAGTGGTAATTGCTGCTGTTAAAGTTGTTTTACCATGGTCAACGTGGCCGATTGTACCCACGTTAACGTGCGGTTTTGTACGTTCAAATTTTTCTTTAGACACTTTTCAGTTTCCTTTTGTTAGTCCCTAAAACTGCGGTGCAATTTTAGGGAGTTTTTGTTAAATAAAGTTTTATTTACGACGAGATTCGATTACTGCCTCAGCCACGTTTTTCGGTGCTTCAGCATATTTTAACGGTTCCATTGAGTAAGATGCACGACCTTGGGTTTGTGAACGCAAGTCAGTGGCATAACCGAACATTTCGGATAATGGCACTTCGGCATTGATTTTCACCACAAATTCGTTAGCCTCTTGACCGTTCACCATGGCACGACGACGGCTTAAGTCACCGATTACATCACCCACGTAGTCTGGTGGAGTTTCCACTTCAACTTTCATGATTGGCTCAAGTAACACTGGGTTTGCACGGTTAAATGCAGATTTAAATGCTAATGATGCAGCCAATTTAAACGCTAACTCAGAGGAGTCAACATCATGGTATGAACCGAAGTGTAAACGAACACCTAAATCTACTACCGGGTAGCCCGCTAATGGACCTGATTTAAGTTGTTCTTGAATACCTTTGTCAACCGCAGGAATGTATTCACCAGGAATCACACCACCTTTGATTTCGTTGACGAATTCATAACCTGGACCTTCTGGATCTAATGGGTACATATCGATCACAACATGACCATATTGACCACGACCACCAGATTGTTTTGCGTGTTTACCTTCCACATCGTTAACACGAGTACGGATAGTTTCACGGTAAGATACTTGTGGTTTACCGATATTGGCTTCCACTTTGAACTCACGACGCATACGGTCAACGATGATATCTAAGTGTAACTCACCCATACCTGAAATGATGGTTTCGCCAGACTCTTCATCCGTGTGAACACGGAATGACGGGTCTTCTTGGGCTAAACGACCTAAAGCAAGACCCATTTTTTCTTGGTCAGCTTTAGTTTTTGGTTCAACCGCTACAGAGATTACTGGCTCTGGGAATTCCATACGTTCAAGAATAATTGGTTTATTCATATCACATAAGGTATCACCGGTACCGACTTCTTTTAAGCCGATGGCTGCGGCGATATCGCCCGCACGGACTTCTTTGATTTCTTCACGTTTGTTAGCGTGCATTTGTACGATACGACCAAAACGTTCACGTTTATCTTTCACGGAGTTTAAGATCGTTGCACCAGATTCAACCACACCAGAGTAAACACGGAAGAAAGTTAAGTTACCTACGAATGGGTCAGTGGCAATTTTGAATGCCAATGCCGCAAATGGTTCGTCATCGCTTGCGTGACGTTCACCTTCGGTTTCATCAGGGTTGATACCTTTGATGGATTCAATATCGGTTGGTGCTGGTAAGTAATCAATTACCGCATCAAGCATGGCTTGAACACCTTTGTTCTTGAACGCTGAACCACAAGTCACTAAGATGATCTCAGTGGCTAAGGCACGTTGACGCAAACCTGTTTTGATTTCTTCTTCGGTTAATTCTTCACCACCTAAGTATTTTTCCATTAACTCTTCTGAAGATTCTGCTGCTGCTTCGATTAGGTTTTGATGCCATTCTTCACAAGCATCAGCCATATCCGCAGGAATATCTTCATAAGTAAATGTCATACCTTGGTCAGCTTCGTTCCAGTTGATCGCTTTCATTTTTAACAAATCAACCACACCCGTGAAGTTATCTTCTGCACCGATTGGAAGTTGTAAAGGAACGGCATTACCACCTAAGCGAGTTTTGATTTGCTCAACCACACGTAGGAAGTTTGCACCTGTACGGTCCATTTTGTTGACGAACGCAATACGTGGTACTTTATATTTGTTAGCTTGACGCCATACGGTTTCAGATTGTGGTTGAACACCACCTACCGCACAGTACACCATTACCGCACCATCAAGTACACGCATTGAACGTTCTACTTCGATAGTGAAGTCAACGTGTCCCGGAGTGTCGATTACGTTGATACGGTGTTGTGGATATTGTTGTGACATACCAGACCAGAATGCAGTCGTTGCCGCAGAGGTGATGGTGATACCACGTTCTTGTTCTTGTTCCATCCAGTCCATTGTGGCGGCACCGTCGTGTACTTCACCGATTTTGTGACTTACACCAGTATAGAACAAAATACGCTCAGTAGTAGTTGTTTTACCCGCATCGATGTGCGCACTGATACCGATATTACGGTAAAGTGATATAGGGGTTGTACGAGCCATTATTATTACCTTGTTTTGGTTTAATTAAATTCTTTATATGGGTAAGGCTTCACCGCCAAAATGCCTGATGAAGCCTTGAATAAATACCGTGATCTGATTACCAACGATAGTGAGCAAACGCTTTGTTTGCTTCAGCCATACGATGAACATCTTCACGTTTTTTCACTGCTGCACCTTTGTTGTCAGCAGCGTCTGAAAGTTCGTTAGCTAAACGTAATGCCATGGATTTATCTCCACGTTTACGTGCTGCCTCAACGATCCAACGCATACCTAATGCGTTACGACGAGTTGGGCGAACTTCTACTGGTACTTGGTATGTAGAACCACCAACACGACGAGATTTAACCTCGACGGTTGGGCGTACGTTTTCTAATGCCACTTCAAAGGCTTCTAACGCATCTTTTTCGGTACGTTGTGCTAAAGTGTCTAACGCATCATAAACGATAGATTCTGCGATAGATTTTTTACCATCTACCATTAATACATTAATAAATTTCGCAAGTAATTCTGAACCGAACTTCGGATCTGGAAGAATTTTGCGTGGTTCAATACGACGACGACGTGGCATTGCTATTTCTCCGTTGTTTTTTCTTCAGGATACCCAAAACTCATCTTGTGCTTTCGCATGTTGACTGGAGTTTATGGTTTAAATGTTTAATTTAGACGTTTGGCCTTACTTAACGGAGAACCATTAAGCTTTAGGACGTTTAACGCCGTATTTAGAACGTGCTTGTTTACGATCTTTTACGCCAGCACAGTCTAATGCACCACGCACGGTGTGATAACGCACACCTGGTAAATCTTTAACACGACCACCACGGATAAGCACAACACTGTGCTCTTGAAGGTTATGACCTTCACCGCCGATATAAGAGGTTACTTCGTAACCGTTAGTTAAACGAATACGGCATACTTTACGTAATGCTGAGTTCGGTTTTTTAGGTGTAGTAGTGTACACACGAGTACAAACGCCACGTTTTTGTGGGCAAGCCTCTAATGCAGGTACATTACTTTTCACAACCTTTTTCACACGCGGTTTGCGTACTAGCTGGTTGATAGTTGCCATTAATAGACTCCAGTTTAATTAAATTCAAAATGAATATGTTTTTTTGTTTAAATCTATTCCATAAAGAAATAGACGTGGAATTCTAATCCTGAAAAGGATCATTGTCAAGAATTAAGCCATTTTTCCATCAAATTCTCCGCACACCGCCCTTTTTTAAAATAATTTCAAAAAAATTACACCTGACATATTTACACTGATATTAAATTCAGATATTATAACTGTACAAATAAACAAAACAACTATACAAGGAAACATTATGAAACAACTCGACATTCGTTTTGTCAAAGAACGTGACAATAAAAAATTAGAATACCAAATGGCACTCGTTGAACGTTTACAACAGGTTCTACCTCAACGCATTGCGGAAAAATTTTCAGATGTTAACGTCCGCATTCGTTTTTCCAGTTCATCAGGTGCAGATATTTCAGGCTTTCGAGATTCTGATGAAAAGCAACGTTTTACGGAATATTTAGAAGAATTATGGATGGATGATTCTATTTTAGAAATGTAGAAATAAGAGAGAAAAAAGAGTGCGGTGAAAAACAATCACCTTTTTCACCGCACTTCAACCAAGATCAAAAGAGAAATTAGATCGCTCTTGTGCCTAATTGGAAGATCACCACTTCGGCTTGACAGCTAAAAGTGAAATTTCCTGTCAATCGGAACCCGCCCTCTACGGGGGTAATATCACTTTCAATTTGACAAGGTTCATCTTCACTTTCTGTATCACGGGCTTTTTGTACCAATTTTGCTAATGCTTTTTCTGCCTCTTCTTGAGTCACATAAATTTTATCAAATTGTGCTGAACGTTCGCTATTATCAATAATTGAACCAACGTCAAAAGTATTACAACCTACGCATTCAATGGGTTTATCTGATTTCATGGCTATTCCTATTTTAATAATGAAAGACTGGGGTTACTTTAATACTAACTCGCTGTAAAATCAACCTTTTCTAAATAAAACTAAAACGTATCATAGCACCAACACATCAAATATAATTTTGCTGTTGTAATTATGATTAAATATTGATAGTATCAAGTTATTATAGTTTTGAAATATTGTTACAGGATTGTTATAAATGTTACTTTAAACACGATGCAAAGGAGCACCCTATGAAATCATTTAAATTGCTACTGTTACCTATTGTTATGGGTTCATTATTGTTAACAGCTTGTGGGGAAAAATCTGAAACCACATCCGCTAAAACAGCCAACTCTGATGTTGCAACAGCTAAAACAAATAACCAACTAGAAACGAAATTTCTTACTGTTGCAACGGGTGGTGCTTCAGGTCCTTATAATATTATTGCTACATCTCTTACCGAACTTTACAATCAGCTTTATGGCGTAAATGCGAAAACTCAAACCACAGGTGCGTCAGTAGAAAACCTGAATTTGTTGGCTCAGAAAAAAGTAGAAATGGCTTTCGTCATGAGTGATGCGTTGAAAGATGCTGTAAATGGTACGGGTAATTTCAAACAGCCGATTGATAATGTCACGCAAATAGCCTCGCTTTATCCCAACTATGTACAAATTGCCTCTTCCGCCAAGTCTAACATTAAAGATATTAACGACTTACGTGGCAAGCGTGTTGCCGTTGGCGCTCAAGGATCTGGTGTCGAAGTCGCTGCAAGATCATTATTAAATGGTTTTGGGATCACCTATAATGATATTAATGTTGATTATCTAGGCTATGCAGAAGCCGCCGACGCATTAAAAGCAGGGAAATTAGATGCGGCGTTTCTTACCAGTGGAATCCCTAATGCCTCTTTAATGGAATTAGGGCAGGGATTTGATTTATCCATGGTATCTATCCCAACCGATAAATTAAATGAAATTGCCAAAACGAACAATCTATTTATTCCCATGGATATTCCTGCCAATACCTATGGAAATGCGAGTGCAGTCCCAACCGCTGCTATTCTTAATGCCCTCGTTGTACGCAAAGACCTGAGTGAAAATGATGTTTATCAGATAACCAAAACTTTTTTTGAGAACCTTGATAAACTCAAAATTGCTCACCGAGCAGCCACCGACATTGATCCACAACGAGCAAGCCAAAATTTAGTGGCACCATTACACCCTGGTGCAAAACGTTATTATGATGAAATTGGGAAAAAATAGTCGTCTCTTTTTATGATGAAGACATCTAAAATAACAGGTTATCCTCCATATGCTTTAAATAGCCTGTTATTTTCTTTCCTTATAATCATGATTACCTTATGGCCAATTACACATATCGTGATTCAAAGTGCGTTGCCAAATAACCAAGTTTTACGTTGTGTATGGAACAGTGACAAATTCAGCTTGAAATGGCAGCATTCGGTTGAAAAACAATATTGGCAGGAAAATTATCAATTACAAGGAAAGCAATTTTTATTAGTCGATACCTATATACAAACCTTTGGAGCAGGCACGCCGTCCACTGGTCATTATATTAACGCTCCCCAAGGATATGTCGGCTTTGAAAGTCAGTTATCTTTCACCGAATTAAATTGGGTGGTTTCACCTGTTATGCAAGGTGTCATTTTATCAGACAAAGGGAGTTTCCCTATTTTTCAGAAAGTCCCTAGCTACACTACCGTACATATTTCCCCAATAACGTACCCTTATATCAAGTGGTTATTTATGGAGCATTGCAACTATGACAACAAAAAACAATATACCCACCGATGAATCCATGGTTGATACTCAAGCCATTTTAGAACAATTTGATAAAGAATCGGTGACTCGACACTCTCAAGGTAGACGAGTGAAAATACTTATCTCTATGCTCGCCATGGCTTATTCTTTATTTCATCTCTATATCACATTCAATCCATTGCCCGAATTAGTACAACGTTCAGTGCATGTTTCCGTGGGATTGGCCTTGATCTTTTTATTGTATCCAGCGACTACTCGAAGTTCTCGCACAACGGTGGCTTGGTATGATTGGCTATGGATGTTAGCCTCCCTCTCTGGTGCTGTTTATCTCTCGTTTCAATATCAAGAAATTATGACTGTACGAGGGGGCATACCCAATACATTGGATGTGATGATTTCAATTATTACGGTTCTCGCAGTATTAGAAGGAGCAAGACGAATGACGGGTTGGATATTGCCTATTTTTGCTCTCATTTTTCTCTGCTATCCATTTATCAGCCACTTGGATTTTATGCCTGATAGATTACTGACTCGACCTTATGATTTAGGTGATATTTTTGGACAGCTTTATCTTAAAACAGAGGGGATTTACTCTACCGCTATTGGGGCATCTGTTACCTTTATCTTCTTATTTATTTTATTCGGGGCATTCTTAGCTCGCTCAGGAATGGGGCAGTTATTTAACGACTTAGCCCTTGCTCTGGCGGGTCACAAACAAGGTGGCCCCGCCAAAGTTGCCGTGATTTCCAGTGGTTTTATGGGCAGTATTAACGGAGCAGCCGTAGCAAATGTCGTTGGAACAGGAGCATTCACCATTCCACTCATGAAAAAAATTGGCTACAACAAAGAATTTGCAGGTGCCGTCGAAGCCAGTGCATCTGTCGGTGGGCAGATTCTCCCACCGATTATGGGAGCCGCCGCCTTTATTATGGCTCAAACCACTGGTGTCGCCTATTCTACCATCGCTCTCGCTGCTGTATTACCAGCATTACTCTATTATTTAGGGGTGATTATGCAGGTTCATTTCCGTGCGGGGAAAAATAATCTAAGGGGCATACCAAAAGCTGATTTACCCAAAATTAAGGAAGTGCTTAAGATGCGTGGGCATATGTTATTACCGATCGTTGCCTTAGTCTATTTTCTCGCCAATAATATTCCTGTCAGTTATGCTGCTGCCTATACGATTGGTTTTACTGTTATAGTCAGTTGGCTACGTACTGAAACACGCATGGGCATCCGAGAAATTCTAGAAGCCTTACAAGATGGCGCCAAGCAATCATTATCCGTGATGGTTGCTTGTGCGGTAGTTGGCATTGTAATTGGGGTGGTAAACCTCACCAGTTTTGGCACGGTAATGACATCCTCTATTGTCACTTTAGGGGCAGGATCATTATTTTTAACATTGGTCTTAACCATGTTAGCCTCTATGATATTAGGTATGGGTATTCCCTCTATTCCAGCCTATATCATCACCGCAACCATGGCAGCACCTGCATTAGCAGATTTTGGCATTCCTGTCTTAATTGCGCATATGTTTGTGTTTTATTTTGGTATCTTCGCTAATATCACCCCTCCTGTTGCATTAGCCGCATTCGCTGGCGCAGGTATTGCTGGTGGCGATCCGATGAAAACAGGCTGGCAATCCCTTAAATTGGCATTAGCGGGATTTATTGTCCCCTTTATGTTTGTATATAATCCCACCATATTATTGATTGATGCCACTGATCTTAGCGTGACAGCAAGAGAATTTACCATGCCCACCTGTTATGCCATTGCAACAGTTGCTATCACCTCTATTATTGGTGTTATTGCGCTTTCAGCTGCATTAGAGGGCTACTTCAAAGCACCTATTGCCATTTGGCAACGTCTATTAATTGCCGTGGGGGCGTTTTGTTTAATTGTTCCTGAAACGATGACTGATCTAATAGGGATTGTCATTGTCTTTAGCATTTGGGGATTGAATATCAGAAATAAGAAATAATATACATAAAAAAAGTGATTGATGTTACGTTATCAATCACTTTTTTCTTTTAAACTACGGTCATTATTTCACAAGTTTCGGCTTAATCACAGAATACAACACACCTGTCACTAATGAACCGACTGCAATCGCACATAAATACATCAATGGTTGTGAAACCAACGGCACCACAAATACCCCACCATGTGGTGCAGGTAAGCTGATATTTAAGCTCATTGAAATTGCCCCCGCTGTCGCGCCACCGAGTACGCTTGATAAAATCACACGTAATGGGTCAGCCGCCACAAATGGTAAGGCACCCTCAGAAATAAAACAAAGTCCTAACACAAAACCGGCATTACCCGCATTGCGTTGAGCGTCGTCAAATTTACTTCGAGCAATCCATGTGGCAATGGCCATACCGATTGGTGGCACCATACCCGCTGCCATCACCGCTGCCATTGGTGTCGTAATACCTGATGTAATCAAACCCGTACCAAACACATAAGCCGCTTTATTGACTGGGCCACCCATATCAATACACATCATACCGCCGAGCAAGGCACCAAATAAAATGGCATTGGTTGAACCTAAACCGGCTAACCAACTTTCTAACCATTTCATGGCAAAAGCCACTGGTGGATTTAAATAATGAATAAGCAACCAACCCACAATAGCGGTACCAAATAAAGGCAAAATTAAAATCGGTTTTAACGCACTCATGCTGGCCGGTAATTTGATAAATTGATTTAACCCTTTCACCACATAACCAGCAAGGAAACCAGCGATAATTCCACCTAGAATCCCAGCACCGGCACTGGCAGCAAGCGAACCACCGACTAAACCGACTGCCAATCCGGGACGGTCGGCAATGGAATATGCCACATAACCGGCGAACACGGCAATCATCAAGCCAAATGCCGCACCACCCAATGTCATCATATCGTGACCAAAGGTACCTACATTTTCTTCATTACCTACATAAATACCACCAAGGGCAAAAGCAATAGCAATCAATAAACCACCTGCGACGACAATCGGCAACATATGCGACACACCTGTCATCAAGTGTTTATACACCCCCTTGCGTTCCGCTTTACCGCTTTCTGTTTTATCACCAAGTTGAGGTTGATATACTTTGGCCTCCACAAAGGCTTTTTCAAATTCCTGTGCAGTTTTCTTCAAGGCTAACCCTGTGGAAGTCCGATACATCGGCTTGCCTTGAAATTTATCCAAGTTCACATCAATATCCGCCGCCACAAACACTAAATCGGCTTGCGCCAGTTCTTCATCGGTAATCGGCGTGCCTGCCCCAACTTGACCTCGAGTTTCCACTCGCACATTCCACCCCATTTTTTTACCATAGGCTTCAATGGCTTCGGCAGACATAAAGGTATGTGCCACGCCGGTTGGACAGGCAGTAACCGCCACGATATTACGTCCAGAAATTGTGCCATTTTGCACCGCAGTTTGTGCTGGTGCAACGTAATCCACCGCATTATTGTGTACCTGTTCTAAAGCTGATTCAGGAGATTGGAAAGCGGTTTCTATCTCCACTAACGCCACTTTTTTACCTGAAAGTGCGGTTAAATTGGGTAAGGTTTTCCCCACCACTAAGGCTACATCCGCAGATTCTGCTTGTTCGACGAGCTCAACACCTTGAGTTTGAGCGATTTGAGTTAAACGTTGGCGAATTAAAAAGGCTTTGGCCTGTCCAACGTTTTCAGAAAATGTAATAAAAATACGCATAATTTATCCTTCAATAACCGTGATTTTAACTTGTTGCAAAATAGGATCGAGCAATGTTGGATCACTCACGCCCACGTTACTTTGCGATACAGCAAAAGCAGATACCGCACTAGCAAATGCCAAAGTATCGGCTTGTGAAAGCTGATTCACCGCACCATAAATTAACCCTGCCACCATGGAATCGCCTGCCCCCACCGTACTCACCACATTTTCACAACGTGGCGGTTCGGCTCGCACAATACCTTGCTCACTTAACCAAACTGAGCCTTTTGCTCCCATAGAAATGACCACATTCGCAATGCCTTGTGCCTGTAATTTCTTTGCGGCTTGAATAATTTCATCAAGAGAATTTAACGGCTGACCGATCCAAGCCTCCAATTCACGGTGATTAGGTTTAACCAACCACGGATTAGCCGTTAGTCCTGCTGTCAATGCTGCATTGGAACTGTCTAACACGACTTTCACACCCTCGTTGGCTAATTGTTTTAACCAATCGGCAAACTGTTCAGGACTCACACCACGTGGCAAACTGCCACATACCGCCACAATGTCAAACTGTCGGCAATAATCTAATGATGAAATCACAAAGGTTTGCCAATCTTGCGGTTGCACTTGATAACCCAAGAAATTCAGGTCGGTTACATCCGCCTCGGTTTCAGTAATTTTGACATTAATTCGTGTTTTGCCTGCAATACGTTGAAAGCGATCTTCTAAGCCAAGGCTTTGGAATAGATGTTCAAAATCGCCCACATTATCTTCGCCTAAAAAACCACCCACGGCGACGTTCACGCCTAAATCATTGAGGACTTTGGCGACATTAATGCCCTTGCCAGCAGGAAATAACCCGAGCGTTTCCACTTGGTTGACTTCGCCCAATTCAATACGAGTCAAACGCCCGACTAAATCATAGGCAGTATTGAGCGTAATTGTTACTACTTTTTTGCTCATTATTACTCCCCTAAGCCAGCCGCAATCGCCGCACCGATACCGTCAATGGCTTGTTGAGCCTGTTCGCCAGTCGCCACAAAACGTAAACGATGCCCTTTGACGGCTCCCAAAGACACAATTTTCATCGCACTTTTCGCACTCACTAAGGCACCACCACGATCTAGGTTTTGCACAAGCACAGTCGCATTATATTTTTTCACTTCATTAACTAACACGGCACCAGGGCGAGCATGTACACCATGTTCATTTTTAATCGTAAATGTCCCTTCGACTTCTTGGGCAGAATTTGTATCCGCTACGTTTACAGGTTCAACAACCACAGCTTCGCCATTTAATGCGGAGACAATTTGTGTCACTGAACCTTGCAATAAACATTGTTGCACTTGTGGATCTAGCAAACGAGCTAACACTTGATTTACACCCTCATCTTTAGCAGAAACCGTAATTACCGCTAATGGATGATTTTTGGCTCGGCTCACGGCTAACCCATTTTTCAGATTTCCTTGCGAACTGTCAGTTAACCATAAACCCTGTCCTAACGGTAACGCAGATGAACTTACTACGTCAGAAACAAAGGATTTTTCCACCGCACCTTGACGTTCTAAATTGCCAGCATTAATCGCCGTTAACGTCAACAGATTATCGGTTTCCATATTTAGCATAATCGTTTCAGCAGATACCACTAAATTTTGGTTCTCTCCTAATAATAACGCACGGAACTTGCTTACATCCGACTCTTTCGCCAATCTAGCAGCAGTGTTTTCATCCCCTAAAATTTGGGTTAACTGACGCAACAAGGTTAAATGTTCATCAGAACGGGCCGCAATAGCAATCACCACATAAGCGATATTGCCCTCACTCCATTCAATCCCTTGAGGGAATTGAAACACCGCCACGCCAGTTTGTTTCACCAAGTCACGAGTTTCCAATGTACCATGAGGAATCGCAATCCCGTTGCCTAAAAAGGTTGAAGTTTGCTGTTCACGAGCTAACATACCTTGCACATACGCTGGATCCACTAATCCAGTGTTGCTCAAGGCCGCTGCAGCCATCTCAATGGCTTGCTGTTTATTCTCTGCCATTGCGGCAAGATGAATATAATTTTCAGGTAAATTAAACATTCAGCATGTCTCCTTAAAAATAAAAAAGAGTTAGGTACTCAACGCACCTAACTCACCACGTTATTTACAAACACTGAGCAACTCTTCACTGCCTTTGCTCAAGTATTCATCATCTTCCGATTTTACACGATCTTTTTGCAGATCACGCATCGCATCATAAATCCCCTGTGTCATACTTGGACGATCAATTTTAGACCAACAATCTGCACTTAAACGACTAAAATTATTCTGCAAATCAGAGGCAAACACCACGCCGCTATAATACGCATGCACATTGCTATCAATGCCCGAGGCCAATTTGGCTTTCACTTGTTCCACCGACACTAAAATTCTACCTAAATACCAATCATTCACCCCACTGGTAAACGAATTGACATCATAATCGTCTTTCACCGAGCCTTTATAGGTTTGTGCCGCCGCAGAATAAGCCACCGCATAAGATTTCTGATCAATCTGTTCTTTATCCAAATTAATCACGGTTTTCTCACTGCCCATAAACGGAATATAAGACGTCACTGATGAACAGCCAACCAAACAGGCCACCGCCAACATCAGTGATAATTTTTTTAACATAAGTCCTCCTTTCGACTAACGACTTGTTCCACATTATAACGCTAGTCCGCCATATCACCAACAAAAAGCCTCGATTTATCGCCAATCTATATTTTGTATTTGTTTTATGCGCCTTTTTCCCCTAAACTATAAGCGTCACTTTATTCAGAACAATAAACAAGATTATGCGCTTATTAATTCTCCTCCTTACTGCGGTATTACTGATTTTCCAATACGATTTTTGGTTCGGTAAAAATGGCTACTTGGATAACCAACAGGCTAGCGAAGACATTGCGCTAAAAAAAGAAGAAAATAAAAAACTCGAACAACGCAATCAGCTCATTTTAGCGGAAGTCAATGATTTAAAAGATGGCGTGAACGCCATTCAAGAACGAGCCAGACAACAATACGAAATGGTCAAACCTAACGAAACCTTTTATCGCATTGTAAAAGAAAATAAATAATGGCAAAAAATCAACAAAAATTCACCGCACTTTTCGCCACGTCCCCTCGCCGAATTGTGGCTGTCGTGCCAGCAGCGGGTATTGGCGCTCGCATGCAAGCGGATAAACCCAAACAATATCTGTGTATTCAAGGCAAAACGATTTTAGAACACAGCGTCACCGCCTTGCTCACTCACCCCGCCCAGATTGAACAAGTGATTTTAGCCGTGGCGCCCCATGATCCCTATTTAGCCGATTTGCCTTTTTTAAACGATCCTCGCATTGTTCTGGTTCAAGGTGGCGAAACCCGTGCCGACAGCGTACTCAACGGATTAACGCATATTGTACCAAGCGACAATACATGGGTACTTGTGCATGATGCCGCACGACCTTGTTTAACCCACACAGATATTGATCAATTATTGGCCATCCAAGATCCCAACGGTGCAATTCTGGCCATTCCAGCCGTCGATACCATCAAGCGAGCCACGGCCACACAACAAATTCAACAAACTGAAGACCGCAACCACATTTGGCTTGCCCAAACCCCGCAATTTTTTCCTGTGGATTTATTACGTAAAGCATTACAAACTGCATTACAACAAGGATTAGCCATTACCGATGAGGCCTCCGCCATGGAACTCTCAGGATTTCAACCGCACTTAGTGACGGGTAGAACCGACAATATCAAAGTAACACGTCCTGAAGACTTAGCCTTGGCTGAATTTTATTTATCCCAACGTTAATATACCATCAAATATGAACCACAATACTCATCAAGAAACCTAAAAAACAAACATTAAGAAAATAGACCGCAATGAATTTCTCAAACCTCACCATCATCAGCCTAACTGGCGATGAAAACTACACCCAAGGTTCAATGTACGCCATTGAACGCAGTTGCCTTGAACTTCAAGGGGCGAAAGGCTTGCTTATTAGTCCAACTCGCCCTGCCAACTTGCCTGCACACATCAAGCACATTCCCTGCAAAAAATTCAGCTATATGGAATACAATCTCTATGTGTTGTATGCGTTAAAAGAGGTGATTGATACTGAATTTTGCCTAATCGTCCAACCAGACGGCTGGGTTGTGAATGGCAAAAACTGGCGAGATGAGTTTTTTAATTACGATTTTATCGGTTCAGTCGTACCGAGTTTTGTGATCCGAGATGAACGTGGTATCACGTTAGAAAATTCGCAATGTTGGATCAAAAAAATCAACGGGCAACATTTTGACTATTCCCCGCCCAATCATCAACAAACGTTAAATGGCGGCTTTTCTTTACGCAGTAAACGCCTATTAAATATTGCCACGGAATTAAAGTTACCCGTTTTTATTCCGCCGCCAGATACCGTTTTTAAAGATGGTAAACTGGAAACGCAATGGAAATTTCCAACTTACAATGAAGATACTTTTTTAACAGGCTTGAACCGTGAAAAACTCACTCAACACGGCATAAAATTTGCCGATCGCCGCACAGCAACGCAATTTTCCATAGAAACACCTTACATATTAGGGGTATTACAAGCAGAATTAACGCAGTGCCTCGGTTTACATTATAGATATTTACATCTAACAGGTGTGAATGAAGTCAGTTTTAAACCCATTATTGCACAGTTAGAAAAAGACTGGCAGAATCACCCGAATGTCATTGCAATCATTCAATGGTTAAATCAATTAGGTTATCGTGTAAATATGGATTTGAATTAAAAGCGGAGAAATTTATGACAACTCCATTAAATAATGTTTATCAACTCAAACACGGCTTTTTTAAATTATTATCCTGCAAAGATTTAATTTCCTATACGGCTAAACGTTACGGCGAATGGTCGGAAGTGGAAGTAATGCATTTTAAATCCTTATTATCGCCCGATGATAATGTAATTGAAGTCGGCTCAAATCTTGGCTTACACGCCATTCCGATTGCCAAAGCCATTCCCAACGGAAAATTATTTTGCTTTGAACCGCAACGTATAATTTATCAACATTTATGTTGCAATATCACCCTAAACGATTTAACCAACGTTTATGCCTATCAAATAGGTGTGAGTGATAAAAATGAACTTCGCGAAATTGAAAGTACAGACTATCAAACTGCGTGGAATTATGGTTCATTTTCTTTAAATGACGGATTTAACAGTGAAGGGAATTTTACAGGCAAGGTAGAAAAAGAATTTTTACCAATTCTCACCTTAGATAGCCACGCAGAAATTCAAAAATTAACTTCGCTAAAATTATTAAAAATTGATGCCGAAGGATTTGAACTCAACACGATTTTAGGAGCGAAAAATTTAATTGCAAAACATAAGCCAGTGATATTTGTAGAAGTGCATAAAGATATTATTGAGCAATTAAAAACCCTATTAGAAAGTTGGAGTTATCGCTGTTTTTGGTTTGCCACAAATCGCTATCAAAAAAATAATTTTTTCCACGCACCAAACAGAGAGGAAGAAAATATTTTAGACTGGAATTTTGTTTGTTATCATCAAGCAAGTGATGTGCCGATTGCAGATTTTTTACAACCAGTGATTGATCCAATGCTTGATTTTGTAAAAGAAATTCAAACAATGTGAGACTTAAAATGAACTTCGTATTCGCTGCCGACAACAATTATCTACCGCATTTTGAGACCGTATTAAAATCGCTGTTGTGCTACCACGAAAATGTGAATATCTTTTTATTTCACAGCGAACCTATTGATAACGAATTTTTAGAACGAATAGGCTATTGCGTGAAACAACGCAAAGGCGAATTTTTTCATTATTTTTTAGCCCCAGAAGAATTATCAGGATTAAAAAGCAATGAATATATCAGCAGTACAACTTATGCTCGCTATTTCATAAACCGTTTATTTCCCTATCAAAAAAGCAACCGCTGGTGTTATTTAGATATTGATTTAGTGGTAAATGGCGATTTACGCCACGTTTTTGATTTAATGCAACAGAGCGAACAACCTGCCCTTGCAGCTATTCAAAATGCCGACGATCGCCTCAGTAAAATGAACAGCCCTTATTTTAACGCAGGGGTTTTGTTTTTAAATTCAGATTTATGGCAGTTAGACGAAAAAATATTATTACAAACCACATTTGATAATCCACAATATACACAAGGCGATCAGGACGTATTAAATCATCTTATAAAAGCTGATTATTTCCGCCTAGATAATCGCTATAATTATCAAAAACTCGCCTATATTATGGATATGATTAAATTCAAACAAGGCACAAAAACACAATTTCATTTTCCTAAAATTATTCATTTTACGGGCAATACTAAACCTTGGCAAATCAGAAATAGCCAGATTTATTTAGGTTTTAAGAATCATAGTGAAGATGACGGCTTTATCAATAATTATAAAAGCACAGTATTCCATTTTGCAAATATTCATCGCTTTTATGAAAACTTACCGTGGAATGAAATATTAACGATGCCGTTAAATTATTTCCAACCGATCGTAAAACAGCTTTTTAAACAAAATTTTGATTACGAAATCCAAGGCATTGCTGATGTGGAAATTTTGGATTGAATTTGCAAAATGGCAGAAAATTTTGACCCCACGTCAGATTAGGTGAACATATAGACGAAGTTTTTATGGTTATAACCAAAAAAACTTGGTATTTTTAGTAAGTTTTTATGGTTGTAACCATAAAAACTTTTGTTTATAATGAAGTTTTTATGGTTATACCCCTAAGGATTTGTGATGATTAAACGCCCAAACTACCTTGCCGAACTCAAACCGTTCATAGATAAGCCCCTAATCAAAGTGATTACAGGCTTACGCCGTTCGGGTAAATCAACCGTGCTTAAAATGTTGCAAGATGAATTGTTGCAACAAGGTGTGCTGAGCGAGCAAATCATTTATCTCAATTTTGAAAGTTTTTCCGTGGCAGAATTAAAAACTGCCGAAAAACTGTATCAATTTGTGCAAAATACAATCCAACCACAGCAAAAATATTATATTTTGCTTGATGAAATCCAAGAAGTGAACGAATGGGAAAAAGCCATCAATGCCTTTATGGTTGATTTTAATGTGGATTTATATCTCACTGGCTCAAATTCACATTTATTATCGTCCGAACTTTCTACTTATTTGGCAGGACGTTATATTGAAATTCCGATTTTTACACTCTCTTTTTTAGAATTTTTAGATTTTAAGCAGCATTATTCCGCAGAGCGATTTTCCCCATTGCAATATTTTAATGAATATCTCAAAAAAGGCGGTTTTCCTGTGGTTCATACTGCTGATTTTAATGAAGAAACCGCGTATAAAATCGTGCAAGATATTTATACTTCGGTAATTTTGCGAGATACGGTACAACGGCATAAAATCCGTGATGTGGAATTATTAGAACGTATTATTCGCTATGCTTTTGATAATATCGGCAATACCTTTTCAGGTAAAAATGTCGCCGATTATTTTAAAAGCCAACAACGCAAAGTGGATTTAAACACGGTTTATAATTATTTAAACGCCCTAGAAAGTGCCTTTATTTTGCATAAAGTCAGCCGTTTTGATATTCACGGCAAAGAAATTTTAAAAACACAGGAAAAGTTTTATTTAGGCGATATTTCCCTGCTTTATGCCACAATGGGGTTTCGTAGCAGTTTAATTGCTGGCATTTTAGAAAATATCGTGTATTTAGAACTTAAACGGCGTGGTTATCAGGTTTATATCGGCAAATTAGGCGATAAAGAAATTGATTTTATCGCCCAAAAACAGCAAGAAAAAATTTATGTTCAAGTTTCTTATAAATTAGAAAGTGAACACACCATTCAGCGTGAATTTTCGCCTTTGCAAAGCATTAACGATCATTACCCTAAATATGTGATTACAATGGACGAATTATTCAATGAAAATATAGACGGCGTAAAACATTGCCATATTGTAGATTTTTTACAAATGGCGTGGTAAATCGGTAGTAAACTATTTAAATTAAGAGATGTAATTATGTCAAACAGCAAACAGCAAACAGCAAACAGCAAACAGCAAACAGCATATTCTGAATGATGTTTTTAAATTAAAACACGGATTTTTTAAATTATTATCCTGTTGCGATGTAATTTCAGAAACCAGCAAACAATATGGAGAATGGTCAGAAGTAGAAGTTGTATATTTTCAATCAATCTTATCCGTAAGTGATAACGTAATTGAAGTTGGCTCAAATCTTGGTTTACACGCTGTGCCATTAGCTCAATCCATTCCTAACGGCAAATTATTTTGCTTTGAACCGCAACGTGTTATTTATCAATATTTATGTTGCAACATTGCCTTAAACGACTTAAAAAATGTGTACGCTTATCAACTTGGTATTAGCGATAAAAGTGAAATTCGTGAAATTGAAAGTACAAATTATCAAATTGCGTGGAATTATGGATCGTATTCTTTAAATGACGGATTTAACAGCGAAGGCAATTTTACGGGCAAGGTAGAAAAAGAATTTTTACCGATTATTCCGCTAGATCAACACGCTGAAATTCAAAAATTAACTTCGCTTAAATTATTAAAAATTGATGCCGAAGGCTTTGATTTAAATGTGATTAACGGTGCAAGAAATTTAATTGCAAAACATAAACCTATTATTTTTGTAGAAGTGCAAGAAACAACATTTCAAGCTATTAAAACCTTATTAGAAAGGTTAAATTATCGCTGTTTTTGGTTTATATCAAATCGCTATCAAGTTAAAAATTTCCACAATTCCAAAGAAAAAAAATTTGGCTTAACGGATATTAACTTTATTTGTTTTCATAAAGACAGCGATGTCATCATTCCCGATTTTTTACAGCCCGTGGCAGAGTTTGAATTAGAGCAAGTGAGACCGATTGAAATTTTGTAGGCGGAATGTGCGGTAAAAATTCAGGATCAATTTGCAAAAAGTCAGCAAAAAAATACCGCACTTTTTCGTCTAAAAAAACAGCAAAAACCCTTGAAAAAGCATAAAATCTAGTTTAATTTACGATGCCATCTTAGATTAAACTGGATTTTTCCAAAAACATCTTAAATTACACTAGATTTTAGCAAGAGAACCTTAAAATGAACTTTGTTTTTGCTGCCGATAAAAACTACTTACCGCACTTTGAAACTGTGTTGAAATCGGTGATGTGTTATCACGAAAATGTGAATATTTTTCTATTTCATAGTGAAGAATTACCTGAATATTTCACTACCGACATCGCTCTATTTTTAAAACGCCGAAACAGCAAGTTTTATCATTACCACTTAACGGAAGAACATTTGCCACAATACGATCATCAAAATTATATTACTAATATTGCCTTTGCTCGCTATTTTATTCCACGTTTATTTCAATATCAAAACGACAATCGCTGGTGTTATTTGGATATTGATTTAGTGGTGAATGGCAATTTAGAATCAGTATTTGAACAAATGGCTGAAAATAAACAGGCAGTGGCGGCAGTTTATGATTCATCGGTGCATATTCCAACCAACAACACCCATTATTTTAATTCAGGCGTGATGTTTTTTAATTCGGATTTATATGATCTTAATGAACAAGATCTGGTTCATGTAACTTTAAAAAATCCAGATTTAAAATATCCTGATCAAGATGTATTAAATCATTTTCTTAAAAACAAGTTTTTAGTATTAGACGACAGCTACAATTACCAAGTGATTTATTTATATCGTGATATGACCCAACTTCTCGAACAAAATCAAAAGCAATTTATATTCCCTAAAGTGTTGCATTTTTCTATTCAATATAAACCTTGGATACGTTTAGGGTACGGCGGTTATTTTGATTATTATAGCATTTTTACCGATATGCGAACTAATGTATTTTTTGGCAATAATTTATTTGATTTTTACCAAAGTTTAAACTGGGAAATGATTGTTAGCCTGCCGATAAATTATTTCCAACCGCTTGCTAAGCAAATTTATCAACAGAATTTTGATTATGTTGTAAAAGGTGATGCGGAAATTAAGTTACTGGATTAACTTTGCAAAATACTTGAAAAAAATCACCGCACTTTTACAAATAATCATAGAAATAGGCGGATAGAATACTGAAAAATACAGTATAATATCCGCCCTTTTAATCATTCAAACTTGGAAATATTTTTATGAATACATCAACTTTTACCGCACAACGCTACTCAACCAAAGCCTTTGACCCTGCTCGCAAAATCTCAGCCGAAGACTGGGCGAATATTCAAGATGCACTACGTCAAAGCCCGTCAAGCGTGAACATTCAACCTTGGCACTTTATGGTCGGTTCGGACGATGCAGGCAAAGCTCGCATTGCCAAAGCCTTTGCAAACTTCCCTTTCAACACCAACAAAGTGTTAGATGCCTCACACGTTGTAGTTTTTGCAAGTGCGATTGAAGCAAGCGAAGAATTGTTAAACGCAATCTTAGAAAAAGAAGACCAAGACGGTCGTTATGCCAAAGCCGAAGACAAGAAAACAGGTGATGACGTTCGCCGCTTATTCTTAGGCATTCACCGCAACAACTTAAAAGATGAACCAGAATGGTTCGCACGCCAAACCTACTTAAACTTAGGTTTCACCTTGATGACCGCTGCCGCTCTTGGCATTGACAGCGTTCCGATGGAAGGTGTGGATTTGGCAGCTTTAGATGCAGAATTTGGCTTAAAAGAAAAAGGCTACCAAGCCTTAGCCGTAGTGTCTTTCGGCTACCGTGCAGAAGACGATTTCAATGCGAAATTACCAAAATCTCGTTTGGCAGATGATGTGATTTTTACTCAAGCATAATACTAAATACCCCTTAATTTATGGTTTAAATTAAGGGGTATTTTTCACCTCACGCCTCACTCGGCGCTCTACCAAAATACCGTTTATACTCCCGACTAAACTGGCTTGGGCTTTCATAACCTACGTTATAAGCAATTTGAGCAATAGAATCTTTACCTTGCCTAATTTGGTTTTGTGCTTCTGTTAAACGCAGATTTTTTTGATATTGCAAGGGGCTTTGCAGGGTAACTTGGCGGAAATGTTGATAAAAACCCGATTCACTCATTCCACACAAACTCGCTAATTCGGCAATATTCAACGGTTCACTAAAATGATCATTCAGCCAAGTAGTTGCCTTAAAAATCCGTTCGGCATGACTACCTTGTCGGCACAACTCTCGCAGTTTTTCGCCTTGTGGGCTAGTGAGTAGATAATAGTAAATTTCTTGCAAATAGAGTGGGGCGAGAATGGCTATTTTTTGTTCAAAGCTTGGAGTATACAGCAAGGCAAGCAAGCGTTCTAGGGCGTTGATGAGTTCTTGATTTGGGTTAAATAGGGTGAGAAAGTCTTTGGGTTGAACAGTATTTTTTAGCGGATTATGCAAGTCTAATTGCCCAGCCACTTTGGCAACCATTGCCAAATCAAATTGTAGCGACAAGGCAAAATAGGGCTTATTCGGCGTGGCGTGTTCAACTGTCATCATCACAGGTGTATTGACAGGGCAAAGGCTCATATTGTCTTGATTAAAGCGACTGCACTCATCACCGATACACAGCTGGCGTTCGCCCATTAACATTACGCATAAACTCGGCTGCTGACGAAAAGCATTACTGGCGGTGGGATTGTCTAAATGGTGCAAAAACAAGCCGTCAATCGGCGTTTGCCAAACACTGTTTTTGGGGCAAATGGCAAGTAGGGATTGAATGATTTGAGTAGAAAGCATTTTAAAATCCTTAATGTGGGGTTTGGGATATTGTGCGATATTTTGGGGGATTAGGCAAACAAAAACCGCACATCATCACAATGTGCGGTGATTTTTTCAGTCAATTTGCAACTATTTAATCAACGCCATCACTCGCTCGGCGTGTTTCACCGCTTTGGTTTGCACCGCTTTTAAATCATCTTCGCTGTTAAAATTTGGAATATACAACATACTGCCTGAATGCACGATACCGCCAAATTCCAAGCCACATAAATTAGCGGTTTGTTTGTGTCCGTTGCTCAATTCTTCAATGGTGTAATTTTGTGCGCCACCATGTTGATAGGCTTCTTCTGCACCGCCTGTGGTGCAAGACAAAATCAATTTTTTGCCAGCTAATTGTGTGGCTGTACCGTAAGCAAAACCGAAAGTGAACACATCAGACAGCCATTTTTGCAAAATCGCAGGCAGGTGATACCAGTGAATCGGGAATTGCCACACAATCACATCAGCCTTTAATAACGCTGCTTGTTCCGCTTCAATATCAAATTGATAATTCGGATACAACGCCCCTAAATCACGGATTTCGGCATTTGGCAGGGCTTTTTTTAGCTCGTCTAAAATGGTGCGGTTGGCGGTAGATTGTTGTAAATCAGGGTGGCCTGAAATAATAAGTACGTTTGACATTGTGAAGTCCTTAATTGTAGGTTTGAGTTAAAAACTATTTTGCATATCAATCACAAAACGATATTTCACATCGCCTTTTGCTTTGTTTGACATAATCAATTCTCTCAATATAAAAATGGTTTATTTATGACCGCACTTTGTAGTATTAGGCAAATGTGCGGTCATTTTTTTGGGGCAAAGTGCAAATTAAGCAATACGGCGTTTTACTACCGCTTTTTCGTGGCTAAGTTGATAGAAACTTTGCGCACCGTGGTAGTTACCCATACCGCTATCGCCCACACCGCCGAAAGGCAAGTGATGGTTATAAACGTGTAGGAATGCGCCATTGATACCGCCGCCACCGAATGAAACCTGTGCCAACACTTTTTCTTCTGCTTGGCGATCTTCGGTGTAGTAGTACAACGCCAACGGTTTTGGACGATTGATAACTTGGGCAATCACGTCATCAATATTTTTAAAGGTCATCATCGGCAACACTGGGCCAAAGATTTCATCGTGCATTACGCTGTCGTTCCAAGTGATGTCGTCTAACACCGTCATCAAAATTTTACGCTGTTCAGGCTGGGTTTGACCGCCGATGACAATTTTGCCTTCGTTTAAGAAACCTGCCATACGTTGATAATGGCGTTCGCTCACGATTTGCACGCAGTTTGCAAATGGATTTTCGCCTTGCAATTGCTCGGTTGCCGCTTTAAGCAATGCCAAAAACTCATCTTTCACTTCTTCTTGCACGAATAAATAATCTGGGCCGATACACGTTTGTCCGCTGTTAAATGTTTTGGCAAACGCCAAGGATTTTGCTGCTTCGGCTAAGTTCGCAGTTTTATCCACGATAACTGGGCTTTTACCGCCTAATTCAAGGGTTACAGGGGTCAAGTGTTTGCTCGCCGCTTCCATAATAATTTTGCCCACTGGCACGCTGCCTGTGAAGAAAATATAATCAAATTTTTGTTTCAATAATGCCGTGGTTTCAGCCACTTCGCCTTGAATTACGGTGAAATATTCAGGGGCAAAGTATTTGGCAATCAAATCATCAAGAGCTTGCGATGTGTGCGGTGTCAATTCAGACGGTTTTAGCACCACAGTATTGCCTGCCGCAATCGCCCCGATTGCCGGGGAAATAGACAACTGCACAGGGTAGTTCCAAGGCGAAATATTAAGCACCACGCCATAAGGTTCGTAGATTTTTTGGCTTTCATACACACCTGCACCGAACTGCTGGAACAGCTCGGGCGATTCTACATTTTCAGGCTGGGCAAGCTGTTCCACATTTTCCAACATATAATCAATTTCGTGGATTAACGGCTCAATTTCTGCCATTAACACTTCATTTTGTGGTTTGTTTAAATCTTTTTTCAAGGCGGTAAAAATCACTTCTTGATTTTCTTCTAACAATGCTTTTAATTGCACAAGTTGTTGTTTACGAAACGCAATCGGTTTGGTTGCACCTGTATTAAAATAGTTACGTTGAGCTTGAACTTTTTCAATGATGTTTGACATTTGCTTTTCCTCTTGTCAGGTTAAATAGGTACTTCATTATAAAGTGAGTGTATTTTAAGGTGATTTTTGTAGATAAAACAGGCAAAAAATGCCGTTTGTATGGTACAAAACGACCATTTTTGCTAAAATATGCCAAAACAAGGAAATTCTATGAACATTATCAATCTAAATCAGTTGCCTGATCCACAATCTAGCTATCTTAATTTATTAAATGAAAGGCAAATTGCTGAATTTCTTAATCAAATTAACCCAGAGCAGGCTTTACTTACTCGTTATCGTGCCAATTTTTATAAGCTGGTGTTTGTCTGTCAGGGGGAAGTCCGCTACAAGCAGGATTTTGAACCGCAACGCCAACAAGGGGCATCGGTCAATTTACTGCACCCTATGCAAGTGATAGAGCTGGATTTTAGCTCGGACTGGCAAGGCTATTTACTGGAATTTTCGCCGACTTTATTGCCCCTAGACAGCGATTTTTTACAGGATTTTCAGCAGTGGCACGGGGCATTGCCGTTAAATGAAGCCCAAACCGACTATTTTTTGCATTATATTCCCTTGCTTAATCAAGCCATTAAACAAAGCCAAAACATACAGCAACATCTGCTGTGTGCCTTGCTGTCGCAAATTCATTTATTGCAACAACAAAGCCAAAGCCCCGTGCGTGAACGCATCAGCCAAAAACGTGTCAAACAATTTCGCCAACTGCTAGAACAGCAATTCAGGCAGTATCACCACGTTGCCACTTACAGCGAACAACTCGCCTGCACCGAAAAAAGCCTAACGCACGCCTGTTTAACCATTACAGGCAAATCCGCCAAAAGCCTAATCAATCTACGCATTATACTAGAAGCCAAACGCCTGTTAGCGTACAGCGACCTGTCGGTAAACCAAATCGGCTATCAACTCGGCTTTAACGATAACAGCCATTTCGGCAAATTTTTTAAGCAACAAAGCGGCGAAACAGCAATGGGGTTTCGGCAGAATTTTTTAGGGTAGGTAAAGTGCGGTGTTTTTTTTGGACTTTTTGAAAATTTATAGAATTAGGCAAACTTCTTAACGAAACAGGCTAACCCAAATTTTCATCACGCTCTATAATACACCCATTCCACAGCGGAATAGCATATTCACCCTTTAATTTATCGGAGTAACAAGATGAAAATTTTTTACAGCACTAGTGCCACAGCGGTTGGCGGTCGTTCAGGTCGTACACAGTTAGATGACGGAACACTCGGTTTTGATTTAGTCTCTTTCCAAGAAACCGACAAAAAAGGCGCAAACCCAGAACAGCTTTTTGCAATGGGTTATGCCGCGTGTTTTGACAGTGCTATGAACTTAGTTTCTGGACAATTAGGCATTAAACCGACTTCATCAAAAAGTAAAGTGGGCGTTGGTATCGGTCAAAAACCAGACGGTACATTCTCATTAGATATTGATATTACCATTGAAGTGGCTGGGATCAATGAAGAGCAAGCACGCCAGTTAATTGAACGTACGCACCAAGTTTGCCCATATTCCAATGCGGTGCATGGTAATGTGGAAACCCGCTTGCACGTGAATTTAATTCAGTCGTTTGATCTCTAATAGTAGATAATTAGGCAAGCGGTATAGTTTTGTTAATGGTAAAATATTAACAAAATTACACCGCGCTTTTACGTTTTCAGTCCAACTGAAATAAGGAAATCCCATGCTTAATCTTTCAATATTAAATCTAGTTCCCTTACGTCAAGGGCAAAATTTTGTACAAGCTGTCGATTCCATGACTCGCCTTGCTCAACTAGCGGAAAGATTGAATTTTCGCCGTTATTGGATTGCTGAGCACCACAATATGCCGAATATGGCGAGCAGTTCTACTCAATTACTCATTCAGCATACGTTGGCAAATACTCAGAAAATTGTCGTGGGAGCGGGAGGCGTGATGTTGCCTAATCACAGCCCATTACAGGTTGCTGAACAATATGGCACGTTAAGCCAGCTTTATCCTAACCGAGTAGAAATTGGTTTAGGACGCGCCCCGGGAACGGATATGCGGACCGCTGCCGCTCTTAGACGAGGCAATATTAATCCTGATTTTGCTGAAGATATTGCTACACTTCGCCGTTATTTTAGCGAAGATAGCCGTAATGATAACGTCAAAGCCTATATGGCAATCGGGCAAAATGTGCCGATGATTATTTTAGGGTCTAGCCCTGAATCTGCTTATTTAGCCGCCGAGCTTGGTTTGCCTTATGCCTTTGCTTCACACTTTGCCCCCCGTTTTTTAGAAATGGCAGTAGAAATTTATCGCTCACAATTTAAACCGTCAGCGGTGTTGGATAAGCCTTATGTGATTGTGGGGGCAAATGCGATTTTGGCAGATACCGAACAAGAAGCCGACAGTCTAGCCACTAGCCAAACCCAGTTATTCCGTGGCATTGTTACAGGCAATATGCAACAACTGCAACCGCTATTTGTATCTGAACAAGCCTTTTGGCAAACTCATCAATCGCCATTTATGGGGCAAGAGCAACAAGCGGTGAAATCTATGACTTCGTGTTCCTTTATCGGCAGTCCAGAGAGCGTAAAACAACAGCTACAAGAATTCCGCAAGCAAGTGGAATTTGAAGAATTAATGGCAGTGAGCTATATTTTTGATGAAGTGAAACAGCATAGAAGTTATGAGTTGTTGGCTGATGTTGTGAAATAGTATTTGCAAAATGGTTCAAAAAATTGACCGCACATTTAGCGAATTAGGCAAATGTGCGATCTTTTTTCTTAGACTTCTTGCAAATTTAGAGAATCAGGCAACTATCCTACTCAATCATTCTACCACCAAATCCCCATTCCCCTTAAAATACCCCATATCAACAAACACAAGCGAGTTTAACTATGGCAATTTTACAAGATTATCTTCACAACAGCTTCAAACACAATGTAGAAGCAGGCAAATTACAATTTGGTGTGGGCTTTGAAACCACATCGGCAGACGTGGCGGAAGTGTTGGCGACCACCAATTACGACTGGTTATTTATTGATGCCGAACACGGGCCACATACCATTCAAACTATTTTAGAGGCGTGCCGTGCCATCGCCCCTTATGGAATGACCCCAGTGGTGCGTGTGCCTGATGCAAACTCTGGCATTATCAAACAGTTAATGGACAGTGGCGTGCAAAATATCATTTTCCCGAAAGTGGAAACAGGCGAAGAAGCCGAACAGATTATGTACTGGGCGAGCTACCCTGGGCGGGGCAATCGTGGAATGGGGGCGCCTGCTGTGCGTGCCAGCCGTTTTGGGGCGTATATGGATTATCAAGATCGCATTGAAGCCGAATCGATGATGATTTTGCAAATTGAAAGCAAAAAGGGTATGGAAAATCTGGAAGCCATTGCGACCACCAAAGGCGTGGGGGCGATTTTCCTAGGGCCGATTGATTTGGCGGTAGATATGGGGCACGGTTTGAACATTTTTCACCCAGAAGTGGAAGCGGCAATGGATTATATGATTAAGCGTATCCAAGAGCTTGGCGTGATTGTCGGCACGATTGCTTTAACCCCTGAACAGGCGAAAAAATATGCGGATATGGGTGTGCGTTTCTTGGGCGTGGGGGCGGATACTGGGCTGCTGAAAACAATGGCGATGAACACTCTTGCCAGTTACAAAGCGGTGCTATAATTTAACGAATTATTTAATTAAAGGAAAACTCTATGACTTACACTGTAAAAGGCTTCGCAGCCATCGCGGCTGACCAGCCACTCGTTCCTTTTAATGTACCACGCCGTGCTTTGCGTGCGGACGATGTGCAAATTGACATTCTCTACACAGGCGTATGCCACTCGGATTTACATATGGCACGCAACGACTGGGGCGTGTCGCAATTCCCCGTTGTACCAGGGCACGAAATTGTTGGACGTGTGAAAGCGGTTGGCTCGGACGTGAGCAAATTTAAAGTGGGCGACTTAGTGGGCGTGGGCTGTTTAGTGGATTCTTGCCGCACTTGCAACCCTTGCCAGCAGGATTTAGAACAGTTCTGCGAACAGGGTTCAACCCAAACTTATGGCGGACACGATCGCCACGATCACACCCCGACTTACGGCGGTTATAGCAAAGAAATCACCGTGAGCGATGCCTTTGTATTAAGCGTGCCTGAAAATTTAGATGCCAAAGCCGTGCCGCCAGTGTTGTGTGCAGGGATCACCACTTGGTCGCCACTTCGCCACTGGAACGTGGGCAAAGGCTCAAAAGTGGCGGTTATCGGCTTGGGCGGTTTGGGGCATATGGCGATTAAACTGGCGAAAGCTTTGGGTGCGGAAGTGGCATTGTTCACGCGTTCCCCTGAAAAATCGCAAGATGCGTTGCGTTTAGGGGCAAGCCAAATCATCGTTTCAACCGATGAAGAACAGATGAAAGCGGCAGCAAATCAGTTTGATTTAATCATTGATACCGTACCATACAGCCACGATGTCAATCCTTATATGCCGACTCTTGCCTTAGACGGCACGTTGGTCTTCGTTGGACTAATAGGCAATCACCCTGAACTTTCAACCGCACCATTAGTGTTCGGTAGACGTTCAATCGCAGGATCGCTTATCGGCGGTATTAAAGAAACGCAAGAGTTGTTAGATTTCTGCGGTGAACATAATATTGTGTCAGATGTGGAAATGATCAATATGGCGGATATTAACGATGCTTATGAGCGTATGCTGAAAAGTGATGTGAAATATCGCTTTGTGATTGATATAGCCAATAGTTTATAACCAAAATGACCGCTAAAGTGCGGTCATTTTTTTTGTTATTTTTGCGATAACACCAATCCTAACGCAATTAATCCAATGCCACACAGATGGTATAAGTAAAAACTCTCGCCCAGTAATGACACCGACAACAACACGCCAAAGACTGGCATTAAATGAATCGATAATCCTGATATGACGGGGCCCACTTTTTGAATCGCCATACTATATAAAATATACGCAATCACCGATGGGAAAATCCCCACATAAGCCAAGCCTAACAAAGTAGAATGGTTCCATATTATCCCCTGTGTGCTTTGTAATTGTTCCCATAAAAATAATGGGAAAAGCGAGATTAACGCAATCATAATCTGCACCCCCATTAACCCTTTTCGGTCAATACTGGTGGGGATATCTTTCATCAATAGGGTGTAAATAGCCCAACAGATCATGGCACTAAACACGATAATATCCCCCGTATTAAACGACAGTGCAATAAAATTCGACCATTGTCCTTGCAATACAATGACCAGAACACCCGACAGGGAAATCGCCAAACCAAGCGCTTGCATAAGTTTAATTTTTTGCCGATAAAACAACACACCAATCAACATAATTAACACAGGAATACAGGAATTAAGCAAAATCGCATTGGTGGTTGTGGTGCTGTGTAAGCCTTTATAAACTAATGTATTAAAGGCTGCCACACCAAAAATTGACACCGTAATAATTCGCCCCCAATATTGACGATATTGCGGCCAATCTCGTTGCATGGTGTTTAGAATAAAAGGTAACAACACAATGAGGGCTATCATCCATCGCCCAAAAGACAAGGTGTAAGGGGGAATATCCGCCCGCACTGCCCGCCCTACAGCAAAATTACCCGCCCAAAATAGAGGAGGGAGCATCAAAAAGGGGAGTAAGGGTAACGCTTGTTTTATCTTGCAAAAAAGCGATGACATAATGGTTCCTATATTGTGTTTTTGATCGATTGACAGCATCGCTATTTTACACAAAAGTGCGGTGTAATTTCAGCAAATAAATCAAAAGGAAAATAATCAGTAAAAATAAACCGAACTTTTTAGTGCGCATTTCACTTAAAACAAAAACCAGCCCGAAAGCTGGTTTATGTCTTCATTACAACATTAGAAACTGTATTTTGCTGTCATGTAGTAAGCACGGCCTGGCTCATTGTAGGAGTTGGCACCTTGATTACTGCGGAAAATTCGTTTGTCAAACATATTGGTCACCCCAACACGCATGCTCAATGCTTTGTTCCAGTTAAAACCGACGTTTGCGCCAAAAATCGCATAACTGCCAAGTTCTGTTTCATTCCAGTTACGAGTGTCGTTATTAATTTCTTGGTTAGAACGTGGTTTTTGGCGACCATATTGAGTGTAAGTCAAGTTGGTATCCCACATATCATTAATGATCCAATTTAAGCTAGAATTAATGGTATATTTCGGAATCACTGAAAGAGGGTTCCCTGTCGCTTTATTTTTGGATTCAATCATGTAAGTGAAGTTATTGACTAACTGCAATTTGTCTTCAATCAATGGGAGGGTTAAGTTTCCCTCTAAACCCGATACCACCGCTTTTTTCACGTTTTCCCAACGATAAATATTTCTGCCAATACTGGTTTGGCCAACAACAGTGGTACCCGCAGCGATTTTATTGCGGTAGTCGTTATGGAAATAAGCTAAAGACGCAGAAAGGGCATTATGTTGATATTCCAAGCCAATTTCTTTGTTCCAACTGGTTTCTGGTTTGAGATCATCATTACCCAACATGGCACAATTCACAAAACCATCGGCAATAGGGCAACCGTAACCATAACTAGTAATCATGTAGTTTGAGTTACTTTGGTAAAGGTTCGGTGCTTTATAAGCTCGAGCGATCCCCCCTTTCATTTTTAAAGCATCGGTAAAGTTATGGGCAAAGTTGACGCCGCCACTGACGTTTGAACCGCTGTGATCATTATAATCATAACGAATAGCAGGCGTTAAGAACGTGCTGTCAGCCAAAGCAATATTGTCTTCCACAAAAACAGCCCATTCTTTTTGTGAAATATTAGATGGGCGTGTATTGCTAAAGCTAGCGTAGTTTTCCCCTGCATTTAATTCATTTTTCAATGAGTTAGCATCATCCAAATGAGAATGGGTAAATTCCGCACCAACCGTTAACATTTGCTCCAATCCTGCAGTAAATGGGATATGGAATTCCGTACCTACACGAGTATTTTTCAGCACACTGTCAGTGATTTCAGTTGAATCATAAGACCCCTCCACACGACCAGTTAAGTATTCACTCATACGGCTATTAGTGGTGCGATCCCAACTCACATAAGTTTCACTATCCCCCCAACTATAATTCCCTGTATGGGTAAGGGAATAAGATTGACGATATAAACGAGCGGTTTCTGAACCAGCTAACTGATTAATTAATGCAGAAGTAGTACTGATGATCGCACTTGTTTGGGTATCACCGCCATAAATATTGCCTTGACGGCTGTAACTGGCATCCAAGCGAAGTTGATGATTTGGGTTAAGTTTCCAATCCAAACGACCTGAAATATCTTTATTGCGTACACCCTCACGGCCAGAAATCAGCGTATTGCTGCTGTTATTCGCAGCGTTAATATCCAGTGCATCGGCTTTAGTTTTATTGTAGTTACCATATAAACGGAAATTCAATACATCATTGATAATTGGGCCGCTTAAATTAAAGCCAACACGACTAGTCGCTCCCTCTTTGTTATCTTCTGGCTGACTAGTGTAATAGGTCACGCTACCGGTTAATTTATCCGTAGTCGGTTTGGTTTTAATATTGACCACACCGCCCATAGCACCTGAACCATAACGAGCGGCGGCAGGACCACGCAATACTTCAATAGACTCAATGGCTTCAACAGGCACCCAGTTAGAGTCACCACGAGTATTCCGTTCACCAGAGCGTCCCATCCGTTCTGCTTGGCGTGAGGTGACGGGTTTACCGTCAATCAAAATTAAGGTATTTTCTGGCCCCATGCCACGTAAATCAATTTGACGTTTATTACCACGATTTGAAGTAGCAGAGTTACCAGTTAAGTTCACCCCTGGCATCGTGCGTAGCACTTCTGAAATATCATTTTGCGCAGGGCGTTTTTCTAATTGCTCTGCAGAAACAATGGACACCCCTAAAGACTGTTTCACTTGATCTTCAGCAGTTACGTTAATTTGTTCTAATTGCTCAACAGCAAAAGTATTGGTTGCGCCTAATACGCTTAACACCGCAAGGGTGAGTTTCGTTTTATTGATTTTCATTCTGGCTTCCCGATTTAGTAAAGAGAAATTATTATCGTTTTTTTTTGTGAGATGATCAATAAAATAATGCGACAACAAAAAAGAATTTTTAATTCTCACCGCACTTTTTGACCATAAAAAATCCCCCTAACACTTAGTGTGGGGGGGGAGATTTTATTACAATTCTGGGGCTTTAATATAAGGCAACATCCCCTTATCCAACATGCGCACAATACCACTGCGGTGATCGTTGCTGCCTAGACCTCGGAGTTCAAAGGTCACACCGATACTGTGATCGTAAAGGGTATCTTTTTCATCGCTATATTGACGTTTGCTGCTTTCATTCACTAAATAACGGCGAACGCCAACACCGATCGCCCAACAACAGCTATTGTATTGTACGCCTGCATATTGTTCCACGGGTTTATTTAACGCCACATCATGATAATAACGGCCAACTAACGCCCAATTATCCGCCACTTCCCATGCCACAACTGCACCAATTTGTTGAATATCTTGGTTATAACGATTCACGCTTGAGGTCAAGTTCTGGTTAATATATTCCTTACTGGCGTAACGATAATTTAACTGCACCAGATTATTACGTTCTGGGTTGTATTCAAGGGTAGAATTCACTAATGACGTAGCATCTAAACGTGTGTCATATTGATAGCTACCTTTCCAATGCCATTGATCATTGAATTTCCAATTACTTTCTAACGCCCAAGAGGAAGAACGCCCCGTGGTACTGTTTTCTGTACTGTCATCAATACGTGAATTATTCAGATAAATAATTTGACCTAAGGATAAATTAAAGCGTTCTTCTGCGTTTTTGTCATAAAAACGGGTAGTGCCACCTAAGGTAAATTGATTGGCGGAGGCAATTCTATCTAACCCACTATAACGACGATCACGGAACAAGGAATAATAATCTTGTTGCAATAATGCAGAGTCATAACCCAAGCCTAAATAGCTAGAATTGCGGGTTGAACCGATGTTACTTTGATCTTTATAAGGACGATACAAATATTGAACATGGGGTTCAATGGTTTGTGTATAACCTTTAAATAAGGTTTCTTTGCTCGCTAATACCGTTTGTAAATCTACTTTCACTTGTGGTAACACTCGATTCACTGAACTCTGTGTATTGGCATCCACGCCCGTTCCGGCTTTTTGCTGATAATGGGTGGCGTAAAGTTTGGTTTCAACATTTAAACTGCCGTAACGATTGGAGAGTGGCACGTTTAAACTCGGTTCCACATGATAACGCCATGCCGTTGGCATGCTTGAGCTGTCATTATCAAAATGCACCGCTTGAGCGAATAATTTAAAATCGGCTAAGCCATTGGCCAATCCATTTTTATAATAATTAAAATCAATTTGTGGTAACGCTCGGTATGGCCCGATATCTACCTCATCAAACACTTGGAATTGTTTGGCCGAAATGGCGAAATTCCAGTTGGGTTGATAATAGGCTAAACGGGCAGTTTGATCGGCATAACCATCGGTACTGCTCCCATACTCAGAATCAAAATCACTGAAGTAACGCTTATCGCTGACTTTGGTATAATTCACATTTAACCGCCAGTTATCCCATAATCTGGCATTGTGTGCCCAGTAGAATAAATGCCGTTTGCGGTCGTTATCATCACTGGAATAGTTAGTGTAGCGGTCTTTACCTAAATATTCACCCGCAATTTTGCCCTCACCTAATACATTTAAATAACGGAATTCACCGTTCATTTGCCAGCCACGGTGTGACATGTATTTCGGGGTAAAGGTCGCATCATAATTAGGCGCAATATTCCAATAAATCGGTTGAGCATACCAATAACCATCACGGCTTGAACTCCCTGCACTTGGAATTAATAAGCCTGAACGACGACGATCACCTAGCGGTAATTGTAAATAAGGGGTGTAAAAAACAGGCACGCCAGCCACTTTAAAACGAGCATGCCACATTTCCGCATATTCTTCTTTGACATATTGTTTCATTTCGCTCGCATCAATTTGCCATGCGTTGTCATCAGGCAAGCAAGAAGTAAAGGTAGCGTTTTTCAATAGACGATAATCCGCCCGCATCTCGGAAGTTTCCGCCGTTCCTCGACCTTGACGACCCACTAATTGATAATTAGCGTTGGCAATGTCGGTGTCTTTACTGTTCAAATGCACTTTTGCATTGTCACCATTCATCTTGATTAAATTATCTTGGTAATCAAAATGCCCCCGAGCATAAGCATAACGCTGTGCATTATCGCCCTCACCGGTTTGCGTCACTTCCACTTCGTTGGCTTGTAAATGACGTGCGCCTTGTTTAAAATCTACGGCGCCACTGTACAAGGCACGACTCGGATTAATCACATCCGCCTTATCGGCCTCAATATATACAGGTTGATCATTGGGATCACCTTGCACGGTTTCACCTGAAAATTGCGGCACACCAGCCAAACAACGCTGACGTAAATCTTCGATATTCGCCACGCTACTCGTGCTATAAAGTGCGGTCAAAATTGATAAAGAAAGTAATGTGTAGTAATTTTTCTTCATGGGCTAACCATTCTACTTGATTTAAATTAGGTTGATTATACAAGAAAACCCATTAAAAGGCAGATTATTTTCAGTGCGATGGCCAATGATCACAAAAAAAACCGCCTAAATAATAGACGGTTTAACTGAAAAGTGCGGTGAAAAAATCGTTATTTTTAACGTTTTGGTAAATAACGAGTTGGATCCACCGATTTACCTTGATAACGAATTTCAAAGTGAAGTTTCACACTGTTAGTGCCAGAACTCCCCATTTTAGCAATTTGTTGACCCGCTTTTACTTGCTGTTGATCGCTGACCGAAATGCTGTCATTGTGGGCATAAGCACTTAAGAAATCATCATTATGTTTAATAATAATCAGGTTTCCATAACCCCGTAAGGCATTACCTGCGTACACCACACGTCCTGCGGCGGCGGCATATACTGCTTGGCCTTTTGAACCACTGATATCCACGCCTTTGTTGCCGCCATCCGCACTAGAGAACCCCTGTACCACTTTTCCTGTGGTTGGCCATTGCCATGCAATATTGGATTGTGGAGCAGCGGTATAACGACTGTTTGAACTGGAGGCGGCAGAGGCTGTCACTGCTCCCGTGGTTGCCGCAGTACCTGCGACGACGCCTGTTGTACTCGAAACAGTTGTTGGCGCTGTTGTGGCAACATTGGTCGCTACCGTTGTTGCAGTGTTAGTTGTCGCCGTAACAGGGCCTGATACACGTTGTTCTGCTGAACCAGCCATCGCTTTAACAGGGCCTGTTACCGTGCCATCAGAGCCGTATTGTGTCCCATTTGGTGCAGCAGTATAGCTCACTTCAGGTTGTGTCGTCACAGTCACTTCTTTACATTCTTGTTTCGTTTCAGTGACGGTTTTGGTCGCCGGTGCATTGGAGGTTTTTAAAGTTTGCCCTACGCTTAATTTATAAGGCTCGCTCATGCCATTTAAATGCGCTAATTCTTTTACATCAATACCCGCAATATAGGCAATCAAGAACATGGTATCGCCTTTTTTCACGGTATAATTGGTGCCTTTATAAAACCCTTTGTCGATTTTGCTGTAATCAGGCGCATTCGTTTGACTGTTACGAGGAATTTCAACACTTTGGCTTTGATTGGTGCTTGGCACTTTTTTCGTCACTTGTACTTGCACCGGTTTACACACAGTTTTCGTGGTCGTGACGGGTTGTGCCGCTTGTTGAACTTGCTGTAAAGACGGGGCGTTTGGGGTCGGTTGCACCGTCGCAGTGGTCGTCACTGTTGTGGGGATGGTTGCTACATTGGTCGCCATGTTGGTGGCGGCATTGGCAGTATTCGTCGCTGTATTGGTTGCATAAGTGCCTGCTTGATTAGCCACCGTTTGACTCACCACTTGATCATTCATACCAGAAGGCATGCTACTTGGTTGAATTTGAGGCTCCCAAGTATTATTTTCAACCTGTTGCATCACACCAGGTGTCAACGCACCATTGGCGTTTTCAACGGGGGCTGCATGGTTAGAACTGGAGCAAGCAGTTAATACAAACGCCGTTAAAGGCAGTAATAAAAATGTCTTTTTCATAAATTAAAATCTCTTCATTATTTCATATTCGATGGCATTTGACTTGGCTGAATTTCAGGCATAAAACTGCCTCCCTCGATCGCCCCCGTTCCTGCGACAGGCTGCATAATCCCATCAGGTAACGCATTAGGATCTTTGATTTTTTGTGTCGGTGCAGCCACTTCAGAAGAACAAGCCACTAATCCGCTCACTAGCGCCAATACTCCCACTACTTTCTTGATCATTTTTCTTCTCTTATTCCTTATCTCAAAATCAAATAAACGATAACCGCCAACACCACAACCGACCAACCTATCACTTCAATAGAACGGCGTAATTTTGCCGCAAATTTTTCACCGCCCCAAGCGGCTAATTTCGCCACCAACAAAAAGCGGGCAAAACGAGAAATAAAAGCGGTCAGCACAAAAGGAAAAAAGGCCATTTGCAATACACCCGAGGCAATGGTAAAAATCTTATAGGGGATAGGCGAAAAACCCGCCACAAATACCACTAAAATACCCCATTGTTCAAACCATGAAATGGCTTTATCCCACTGGCTTTGATAACCCAATTTAACAATATATTGTTGTACCCAATCAAAGGCATAATAACCTAACGCATAACCAATCATACCGCCTATAACAGAGGCAAGTGCGGTGTAAAATGCGAATGTTAATGCACGTTTGGGTTTCGACATTGACATAGGAATCAACATCACATCCGGCGGAATCGGAAAGAAAATCGCCTCAATAAAACTCACCAAACACAGCCAAAATGTCGCAAAACGATGTCTTGACCATTGCATCGTTTTATCATACATGGCACCAAAAATTTTCAATTTTCTATCCTATTAAAACCACAAATAAAGCCACTATTATTCACTGTCTAGCCAATTTTGTAAAGCGCTGATTGAATGATGTGCGGTCATATCTGGCTGAATTGGCGTCATCGCCACATAGCCTTGTTGCACAGCATAAAAATCCGTTCCCTCGCTTGCGTCATCAGGCAAACCCGCAGGGCCAATCCAATAAATCACTTCATTACGGGGATCTTGTTGTTTAATAATTTCAGCCGCAGATAAGCGATTTCCTAAGCGGCAAACTTGCACACCTTTTAAATCATCATAAAGTACATCTGGCACATTAATATTGATAATTTCACGGCTTTTAAGCAAATTACCATGTAAACGAGGCACTAAATCACATACCACTCTCGCCGCCGTTTCATAATGCTGACGCCCATCTAAGGACACTGCAATCGCAGGCAATCCTAAATGACGCCCCTCAAAAGCGGCAGCTACCGTGCCTGAATACAAGGTATCATCACCCAAATTGGCGCCCGCATTAATGCCAGACACCACCAAATCAATTTTTCCCGATAAAAATCCATTGAGCGCTAAATGCACGCAATCCGCTGGTGTGCCGTTAATGCAATAATCGCCATTGTCTAATTTGCGAGGGCGCAATGGCTCCACTAAGGTTAAGGAATTGGAGGCGGCACTGCGATTACGATCGGGCGCCACGATAATCACATTAGCAAATTTGCGCAAATGTGTGGCTAAAATTTGAATGCCCTCGGCATGGTAGCCGTCATCGTTAGATAATAATATATTCATTTTGCTTTCCTATTTTTATTCGGTTAAAACCAATTCTCGCACCAATGCCGTAGCGTAGCTGCCAGATGGTAAATAAAAGGCCAGTTTTAATCCCTCATCGACAAACTGCCAAGACAAATTTTCTGCTTGCATTAACAGGGGACGGCGTGCGGATTTTAAGCGTTCTTGCTGCATTAATTGGTGCAATGCCTGATGCTCTGACACCACTGCATTTTCTAATTCACAAGCGGATGGTGGGTTGTCACCGATTAACGGGGCAGTCAATAAAATATCCCGATTTTCTAACCGCACTTGTAGCTGATTGAGATCTTCGTTTTCATCTGCCACAAACCAACTGTGTGAACCGCTTAATTGCACAATATCATGTGCTAAAACTTGGCAAGCCAAGCCCATTTCAATCCGTTTTGACACCACAAGATTAAAAATTTCACTGCGTGCCGCAGATAAATAAAAACTGCGTTTTTTACGATCTTTCACTTGAATTTCCCCTTTTGCCCACGCCATGGCTTGGGTTAAATTATGGCCATCTCGTCCAAAACGTTGTTCCATAAAATAATTGGGAAAGCCCAATATCTGCAAATTTTTTAACCGCACTTTTAGCTCATCGGTTTCCACGGCATCACGCAATAAAATCTCAAATTCATTGCCATCTAGGCTACCAATACGAATTTTGCGGTTATGACGAGTCACCGCTAAAATGTCTACCCCATCGAGTTTAAATTGACTAAAATCAGGAGTAGGCTTGCCGGGTAATTGAATGCTGAACCATTGTTCAGTCACTGCATGGCGATCTTTTAACCCCGCATAACTCATATTGCGAACGGACACACCGCAAAAGGCGGCCAATTTTTCGCCCACAAAGAGCGTGTTAGCATTGGTTTTACGGATTTTCACCGCCACAAATTCCCCCTCACCCGACATTTCATAGCCTAACCGCTCTTTCACTACAAAATCTGCATATTCTGCCTTTAAAAGTGCGGTTTGTTTTGGGCGAGTTTGTAAATAGGCTAAATCTAACATGCTGTTTTTACCAATAACACCACAGCTTCGCTCGCAATGCCCTCGCCACGTCCAGTAAAACCTAGCTTTTCCGTGGTAGTGGCTTTCACATTCACTTGTTCAATGGTACATTGCAAATCGGCGGCAATCACCGCTCGCATCGCATCAATATGTGGACGCATTTTCGGCGCTTGGGCAATAATGGTGACATCGACATTGCCAATTTTATAGCCCTTTTGCTGCACTTGAGAAAAGGCCTCACGCAATAAAATACGGCTATCAATATCCTTAAATTGCATCTCCGTATCGGGAAATAATTTACCAATATCGCCTAACGCCACAGCCCCCAATAAGGCATCGGTTAACGCATGCAAAGCCACATCGCCGTCGCTGTGCGCAATAAATCCCGTATGATAAGGCACGATGACCCCACCAATCACCAATGGGCGATCTTGCCCAAACGCATGTACATCAAACCCTTGTCCAATTCGGATCATAGTCTTTCCTTTATTCTGTCTATCTTGGCTTATGATATCAAATTTTAACGCAATTCACTAAAGTAATATACAAAGATCATGGCAATAAAAAAGTGCGGTATTTTTATTAAACATTGCCTTGAAATCGTCCTATTTAACCCCATTTATACCGTAATTTAGTCTAAAAAGGATCAAAAAATGACAACCATAGTATGTGTACGCAAAGACGGCAAAGTCGCCATTGGTGGGGATGGACAAGCCACCTTAGGGAATTGCGTCGAGAAAGGTACGGTGCGGAAAGTACGCCGTTTATATAAAGACAACGTAGTCACTGGTTTTGCGGGTTCTACTGCGGATGCCTTTATTTTGCGGGATTTATTTGAGAAAAAACTCGAACTCCACCAAGGGCATTTAGTCAAAAGTGCGGTGGAATTAGCCAAAGAATGGCGAACTGAACGCTCACTACGTCGTTTAGAGGCCATGATGATTGTGGCCAACGAAAACGAATTTTTATTAGTTTCAGGCAGTGGTGATGTGATTGAACCTGAATTTGATGTATTAGCCATTGGATCGGGGGGTAACTATGCGAAATCGGCTGCCTTAGCCCTACTTCGCACGGAGAACCATTTAACCGCCGCCGAAATCGTCAAACAAGCCTTAAATATTGCGGGTGATATTGATATTTACACCAACCACAATCATGTAATCGAAGAAGTATAAGGAAGATAATTATGTCAATGACCCCTCGTGAAATCGTTTCAGAATTAGATGCGCATATTATCGGGCAAAGTGACGCCAAGCGTGCCGTTGCCATTGCTTTGCGTAACCGTTGGCGTCGCATGCAATTACCCGAAGCGCTGCGCCAAGAAGTGACCCCGAAAAATATTTTAATGATTGGCCCAACCGGGGTTGGGAAAACTGAAATCGCTCGCCGGTTAGCCAAACTCGCCAATGCGCCCTTTATTAAAGTCGAGGCCACCAAATTCACCGAAGTCGGCTATGTGGGTAAAGAAGTGGATTCCATTATCCGTGATCTCACCGATATGTCGATGAAATTAGTGCGTCAACAAGCGGTTGAAAAAAATCGAATGAAAGCCCAAGATGCGGCGGAAGATCGCATTTTAGATGTATTATTGCCCCCCGCTAAAGATCAATGGGGCAATGCTGAAGAAAGCAATAATGACGCTACTCGCCAAATCTTCCGCAAAAAATTACGTGAGGGCCAATTAGATGATCGGGAAATCGAAATTGACGTGTCTCACCCTGTCAGCGTGGAAATCATGACCCCACCGGGTATGGAAGAAATGACCTCACAATTACAATCTTTATTTGAGGGCATGTCGCCAAGCAAAAGCAAAAAACGCAAAATGAAAATCAAAGATGCGTTGAAAGTGATGATCGACGAGGAGGCGGCAAAATTAGTCAATCCTGAAGATTTAAAACAGCAAGCGGTGGAAGCCGTGGAACAGCATGGTATCGTATTCATTGATGAAATCGACAAAATCTGTAAAAAAGGCGAATACAGCGGCGGTGACGTTTCTCGTGAGGGGGTGCAACGTGACTTGTTGCCAATTATTGAGGGTTCAACGGTCAACACCAAACACGGCATGGTAAAAACCGACCATATTTTATTTATCTGTTCCGGCGCATTCCAAGTGGCCCGCCCATCAGATTTATTACCCGAATTACAAGGCCGTTTACCGATTCGGGTAGAATTAAAATCCCTCACCAAAGAAGATTTTGAGCGTATTTTAACGGAACCCAACGCCTCATTAACGCTACAATACCGTGAGCTGATGAAAACCGAGGGAGTAGAGATTGAATTTACCCAAGATGGTATCAGCAAAATCGCTGAATCCGCTTTCCGTGTCAACGAAAAAACCGAAAACATTGGCGCAAGACGCTTGCATACCGTGTTAGAACGCTTAATGGATGGCATTTCCTTTGATGCGAGCGAACGTTCTGGTGAGAAAATTGTGATTGATGAACATTATGTGTCTACGGCATTAAATGACGTGGTGGATAATGAAGATTTAAGCCGGTTTATTTTGTAATTTGCAAGTTCAACGAAAAAGTGCGGTGTTTTTCACCGCACTTTTTTTATCATTAAATTCTCTTTTTAGGCATAAAAAGAAAAAACAAACCCTTGATTTTATTAACAAAATCTATTTCAAAGTTAAGATCAAATCGATCTCCAAACGACCGCTTTATCCGATCTTTAATTAGCGGATATGCCATTTTTATGTTGATGATATTTTAACTAAAATGGAGGGGCGGATCTATGTATCCGCCCGTTAAAAACGGAGCGTAATTTTCGGGCGGATATATAGATCCGCCCGCTACGCTACGCTGTTTTTTCCTGCCTTTATCCCATTTCATTTTCGCTATTGCCTAGCGGTAGCTGGTCATGTCTACTTGTCTTTTGGTTAAAAAATAGGCGAATGAATAATCAGATATTGTGCAAAAAAAAAACAGTGCTAGTATGTTTAGAAATCACCTTGTGCGCTTATATTTTTAATCGTTGGTAGTGTATGTCTTCCCAGAAAATTTCTAGTATTTCTTTATTCTGGATATTTATTGTAGTAATTTATTCTATTACAATTCTAATTCAAATGTATTTTCATCCAAGTTCTATTTTGGATATTGTTATACTGACTTTAAATTCACTTTTTATTTCAAGTTGTTTTAAATATTTCACACATGCAAGAAATTATGAGTTTTATAAGAAACAAATTAAGAAAGAAGAATGTAAACTTTTAAAAGGTCTTTGTCGTTTCTTAGCTTGCTGTTATAAAAACAAAATCACCAAGTTTATTTACGGAATCATTTCTTGCTTATCACTTTATTTATTCAACCAAATTATCTTTAGCATATTTATAAATCCTATACATTCATGTTATGAATTTCTTGAACATTTAAAATACCTATTCAAATGGGATATTTTCATTCCTTTTATTTTAGGTCTTATTTATATTTATTGTGATGACTGGATCTACAATTTATTTAAAGAATATGAAAAAGAGATCAAAGAGAGAGAAAAGCTAGTAGAACTATCGAAGGATAAAGAAGAATTACAATCTTTTACTATTGTAGAATTGATTAAATTAAGAGAAAACTTTAAAGATAAAAATATCGAATTGGAATCTACCGATGAAATTATAATAGAAAAATTATATGACCTAGAGGAAGAACTCGCTTGCTCATCAATGAGGACTTCAACAATAAAAGAAAAGATAACAAAAAATACAAAAGGTGAATCTAAGTTTCTAGTTGATGAAATAAAAATCATTAATGAAAGAGTAATCAATATATTACATAAATTATCATCAAAATCTAAATAATTTTTTTGATAAACACACAGGAAATAAGCTACTAATTCAAATTAACTATTTCTATCTTTAATCACAACCTAACCATAGGAGAACACTATGCAAGACTTAAACTTAACCAAACTAGTAGATATTTACGAAGAATATCGAAAAGCTCACGGCAGCAGAAAGGAAACAGTTGATGATTTCATCATAGAACAAATAGTTCAACACATATCCGCTGCTCAAAAAAGAATTGATGAGCTAGAGAAAAGAGTAGTGGAATTAGAGAATAGCTTACCTTAGATTCTTAGCCGTGTTTAACCAATGTGTTGATACCCCCATAAAATAAGGCTTTATAAACAAAGCCTTATTGGGTAAATAAAATACAAAATTTGTATATTTTCTGAATTTAAATTTATTATTTTTTATTCAGAAAAATTCACTAAATTTTAATAAAAAATATATTGTATTTATTTTTATCTACGATAATATCCAAATAAAAATAAATATAATAATAAAAGGAGTTTATATGCTCAAAAATAAAATTAAATTAGGTTTGTTATTAAGTTTTTTATTTATTTCTCAAAATGTTTTTTCATTTGGCTGCCAAGATTGGACTAAAATTCCTAAAGACCAATATTGCACACCTAATGGAGAAAAGTTATTTAAATATGGTGAAATTACTCAGGAAATGAGAAATATTAAAAGTACTTTTAGGGGGAAAACTTACACTTATAAAGATTTAATTCAACCTTTAAACTATAATGAATTAGTTGGAATTAAAGAGTTTGAAGATAAAATTTATAAATTCAGTATTTCAATAAAAAATAATTTAAACTCTATAAATAATTATTCTCAATTTGAATTATTCATTAAAATTAGAGGTGACTATTTAGAAGAAATATTAAATAATAAGTTTTATAACAATAGCATTATTATTTATTTAACTGAAATTGATAATATGATAATTTCTCTATTTGACAAGTTTAAAGTTAGCCCTGAAAATCAAAAATTATTTAAAACTGGTGCAGCAGAAAAACATAAAACTTTAAGGATTATGGATAATTATATTAAAACAACTTTATTTAGTTAATAATTCAGAGTAAAGGCAATGATAAATTCATTGCCTTTTGCTTTGTTGTTTAACTATTAAACGTCCCACCATTTACATTGCTTGCATAACTTAAATCATTTTGTTCTTCTTCATCTTTATTATATTTTTCAGATTTTATATTAGATTTTTGATACACTATATTAGCCTGTTTTTGCATTTCATTTACTACTTGTTTAGATTGTTCAATATCAGCAACAGATAATATTTTATTTGTATCTTCACTTATGTGGGTAATAGCATTCTCATTTTTATTATATTTTTCTAGTATTTGATCTGGTGTAAAATGTGTGGCTTGATAAAAATCATTTAAAATTTCTCTATTTGTGGCAGTTTCTTCTCTTCCAGGAATTAATGGATCATATTTAAAATCAGGTGTTTTTTCTAATTCTTTAATTTTTCTTACAATAGCTAATTCTTTATCTGTTAATGTCTCACCATTATTAATTTTCCTAAACATATCATAAACTTCAGTAGATTTAATATCTTTATTAATTGAAGTTACTGCCATAGTGACATGGTAATATTTATCCCTATCTTGTTTATAGTTTTCTACATATTGCTGATCTATCATAGTGTGATCAGGCTTAAGTTTAGGATTATCTTTTAAATCTTTGTCTAATAACTCTATAATGTTATCTGCTGATTCACTATCAAACCACATACCAGCAAGAGCATTTTTAAACAGGGAATGATCATTGCCTTGTGCTTTACTTTTTTCATAGAGTTCTCTAAAGAAAGCATTATTTAAAATGTCTTTATTATCTCCTGCTAAATAAAGAGTTAATTGGGAATGTAATAACTGCCCTACATTGGTGTTATGATCTGATTTAAATAGGCTGATAATGTCCCATTTAGAATGAGAATCAAATTTTTTACAAATATCCAAGGATTTATTTAATTGGCTTTTTAACAATCCCCAGATTTCATCAGCAGGTTTATTTAATAAATCTTTATTATTGAATAAGTCTTTGGATTTCAGTTCTGTAAATATAATTTCATTAGAAATACTTTCTAAAGATCTTTTTTTAGCAGGGTCAGTTTCTTTGGCAATTTGCTCTGCCATTAAATGTCTAAATTTCAGTCTTGTTTCTTCATTATCAGGAATGGTTCTTATCATATTCCCCACAGTGACCACTTGAATATGACTATTCTTATAAGCCAGACTATTAATGGTAGAAAGGGTATCTACAAATAATCTAAACATTTCAGGATTATCTTCCCAATGAGCACATCTTTTAAAAATAGTTTGAAATTCTGGATTATTTCTGAAATTATTTAATAAAGTTTCTCTTCTTTCTGGTTTGGCTTGTCTAAATTCTTCCAATAATTTATTTAAATTCTCTTCATTTGTTGCAGCATATCCTGCAATTTTGGCAGTGTCTTTAAGTTGTTCAGGATCATTTAGATCAGTATGATTGACAATATAATTAATGGCTTTATTTTGATTTTCTTTGCCAATCTTTGCCCATTGACTAGTATCAGTGATATGCTCTGTAATATATTTCACTAATTCATAACCTTTAAGCATATTCAACTGCTGCAAATTAAACTGCTGACCAGTTTTAATTTCTTGCTTTTGTTTATTGACCTGCTCTTTTTTTCTGCCAGATCATGTGCCAAATTTGCCATGATTTTCTGCATTTTCTCTATTTCTGGTTTATGGCTATCTGCAATCTCTTGAAATTTAGGATTATCCTTTAACTTGCTTTCCATCTGATTTAATAAAGCAGTTTTTTGACCAATAGGAATAGACAAATTAGCCACCACATTCATCACATTAAATAAATTTTCAATATCTTTTTCATCACTGATTTTTGGAATGGTGGCAAGATAATTTTGCAAGTCAAATTTTTTATCCATAATTATTTTTATCTGAGGAGTTTATTAATTATTACTTCTATTGTAAAAAATTAACAAAATTTTTATTATAAACTGATGTATTTTTGAGCAATTTAAATGGAAATCTCATCAACACATTGGTTAAACACGGCTAAGAGATTTTATCTAAACATTTTATTTACAATAGGCTTTTGTTATACTAAAAAGCCTATAAAAACAAAAGGAACATCATGATGAATAAAACGCTCGGCAGTACCTTACTGGTTTCTGGCACCATGATTGGTGCAGGCATGTTGGCCATGCCATTAACTTCCGCGGGGATCGGTTTTACCTTTACCTTTGTATTATTAGGGATATTATGGTTTCTACTCACATATAGTGCGTTATTGTTTGTCGAAATTTACCAAACCGCCGAACCCGACGCCGGTATTGGAACCTTGTCTGCTCAGTATTTTGGTAAAGCAGGACGAGTTATTTCTACGGCGATTTTAATGATTTTCCTCTATGCGTTATTAGCCGCTTATGTCACTGGCGGAGGGAATATTTTAGCTTCTCTTCTTACACAAATCAGTGATAGCGAAACCACGTCGAAAATATCCATTGTGCTGTTTACCCTTATTTTTGGAGCCTTTGTTGTTATTGGCACCCGAAGTGTTGATGTAATTAACCGCTTACTTTTTTATATTATGGTGGCTGCATTAGTGTTTGTACTCGTGTTAATGTCGCCGAAAATAAGCGTCGATAACTTAATGGCCATGCCCATTGATAATGCCTTATTAATTTCTGCTAGCCCAGTATTTTTCACAGCTTTTGGCTTTCACGGCTCCATTCCTAGTTTAAATGCCTATTTAGGTGGAAATGTTAAATCCTTGCGAATCGCTATTTTAACCGGTTCTTTTATCACGTTGGTGATTTATATTTTATGGCAACTTTCCACCCATGGGGTGTTAAGTCAGTCGTTATTCTTAGATATTTTACAAAAAGACCCCACTTTAAATGGCTTAGTCACCGCCACAAAAGAAATAACCGGCAGTCAGGCCATAAGTAACACGGTTAAAATCTTTTCTGCACTAGCATTAATTACGTCTTTCCTTGGGGTATCTTTAGGGTTATTTGACTGTATTCACGATTTACTCAAACGCACTTTACATCGTTCTGCGGGGCGAGTGATGTTGGGTCTACTCACATTTTTACCCCCGATGTTATTTGCGTTATTTTATCCACAAGGCTTTATTTTAGCCTTAAGTTATGCCGGTCAAATGTTCGCCTTTTACGCAGTTGTGCTACCTGCCGTATTAACTTGGAAAGCTCGCCAAAAATACCCGAATTTACCCTATCGTGTGTTTGGTGGAAATACGCTGTTAATTGTCGTTTCCCTGTTGGGCGTGATCATTACCTCTATTCCGTTCCTCATTCAAGCGGGATTATTGCCAAATGTTGTTGGGTGAAAGTAGTAGTTTAAACGTCGTGGAATAAAATTGTGCGGTGAAAAATGTTTATTTTTTCACCGCACTTTATTGTATTTGAATGCTAATCTATTATAGGAAACTGCGATTCCAACACCAACGCAATCCCATCTTCATTATTATTCGCTGTCACTTGCTTGGCGACCTGTTTGATTTCATCTGGCGCATTGCCCATGGCCACACTTAATCCCACATATTGCAACATATCCAAATCATTAAAATTGTCGCCAAAAGCAATGATTTGCTCGGCTGTAACATTCAATAGGTTTTCCATAAATTGAATCGCTTTGGCTTTGGTGGCTGCTTTGTTCATCATTTCAAGGTATTCCGGTTTGGAACAATGAATACTTAAGTGCGGGAAATTTTGCTTAAGTTTTTGTTCTAATCGTTGAATCTTTTCGGCGTCGCCCATTACCAAAATTTTATGCACCTCAGTTAAATCTTTTGGTGCCAATTCCGCTTGTAAACCGGTAATTTGGCTTTCTTGCAATGTCCAAGGATGGCTTAAATCGTTGCTAAACCAATTTAATCCAGCATAATGATTAATGGATAAATCGGCATAATCCGCTAAAATTTGATTAAGTAATCTCAGATCATTTTGCTCAATAAGTACGCTATAAAGTGCGGTTAAATTTTTATCTAAAATTAATGCGCCGCTATAACAAATCATGGCTTGCTCGGTTTGTAATTGATGAATGTAAGGCGTAATAGCATAGGGTGGGCGTGCTGAAACTGGAATAAAAGGAATACCTTGCTTTATTACGGCTTTAATTGCCTGTTCTGTTCTTGGGGTGATTTGATGTTGGTCATTTAATAAAGTACCATCAATGTCACTGAAAACGGCGTGGTATAACATGGCGACTCCTTTGTTATTAATGCTATTTTAATTTACCATTTTTTGAAAAAAAGAAAACCGCCCTAAGGCGGTTTTTCATATCATCTTAACAATTAACGACCATTTTTCGTTAATTTTTCCGTTAATTCGTAAGCACGTAATTTGGCAAGTTCTTGCGATAACTTAGCGACCATTAATTCATGGTTGGCATCTCCAGATTTTGCCACAATATTTTCTTCTGCTTTGCGTTTCGCATTCAAGATACGATCTTGGTCTAACTCATCACCACGAATAGCGACATCTGCTAACACAGTAACGATATTAGGTTGGACTTCTAAAAATCCCCCAGACACATAGATAACATCTTCGCTATCATTTTCAAGGGTGAATTTTACAATCCCTGGTTTAATCGCTGTCATTAAAGGGGTGTGATTGGCTAAAATCCCTAATTCCCCTTCAATACCACTTGCTTGAACGCTTTTTACCGCACCTTCGAAGATTTTTTTCTCCGCACTCACGATAATTAAGTTAAATGTTGCCATTTTGATCTCCTTCAATCTGGTAATCAGTTGAAGTGATTACATATTTTTCGCTTTTTCAACAACTTCATCGATTGAACCTACCATATAGAACGCTTGTTCCGGAATATGGTCGTATTCACCATCAAGAATACCTTTGAAGCCACGAATCGTATCTTTTAATGACACATATTTACCAGGTGAACCGGTAAATACTTCCGCTACGAAGAATGGTTGTGATAAGAAACGTTCGATTTTACGTGCCCGTGCGACCACTAATTTATCATCTTCGGAAAGTTCGTCCATACCAAGGATGGCAATAATATCTTTCAATTCTTTGTAACGTTGTAAGATACCTTGCACACCACGTGCCACATTGTAGTGTTCTTCACCGACCACTAATGGATCGAGTTGACGTGATGTAGAATCTAATGGGTCAACCGCAGGGTAAATACCGAGTGATGCGATATTACGGCTTAATACCACAGTGGAGTCCAAGTGAGCGAACGTAGTTGCTGGCGATGGGTCAGTTAAGTCATCGGCTGGTACATACACCGCTTGCACAGAGGTGATAGACCCTGTTTTGGTAGAAGTAATACGTTCTTGCAATACCCCCATTTCTTCCGCCAAGGTTGGCTGATAACCTACCGCAGATGGCATACGGCCTAACAACGCTGATACTTCTGTCCCTGCAAGGGTATAACGATAGATGTTATCCACGAAGAATAATACATCACGGCCTTCATCACGGAATTTTTCCGCCATGGTTAAACCGGTTAATGCCACACGTAGACGGTTGCCTGGTGGCTCATTCATTTGACCATAAACGAGTGATACTTTATCCAACACGTTAGATTCGGTCATTTCGTGGTAGAAGTCATTCCCCTCACGAGTCCGCTCACCCACACCGGCGAATACAGAGTAACCTGAGTGTTCTATCGCAATATTACGGATTAACTCCATCATATTCACGGTTTTACCTACACCCGCACCACCGAATAAACCCACTTTACCACCCTTAGCGAATGGACAAATTAAGTCGATAACCTTAATCCCTGTTTCTAACAATTCTGTACTGTTAGATTGGTCTTCGTAACTTGGTGCCGCACGGTGGATGGCCCAGTTTTCTTCCGCACCAATGTCACCTTTTTCATCAATCGGCTCACCCAGCACGTTCATAATACGTCCTAAGGTTTTCACACCCACTGGCACAGAAATCGGATGACCTGTGTTTTCTACTTTTAAACCACGTTTTAAACCATCAGATGAACCGAGTGCAATACAACGTACCACACCGCCACCTAATTGTTGTTGTACTTCAAGGGTTAAACCTGATTCCACTTTTAAGGCATCATAAACCTTTGGTACGCCGTCTTGTGGGAATTCAACGTCGATTACCGCACCGATAATCTGTACAATTTTTCCTGCTGACATTACCTGTTCTCCATTAAATCGCTGCTGCACCAGCAACAATTTCATTTAATTCATTTGTGATACTTGCTTGGCGAGCTTTGTTATACACCAACTGCAAGTCATTGATTAAATTCCCTGCATTGTCTGTTGCTGCTTTCATCGCCACCATTCGAGCCGCTTGTTCTGAAGCTAAATTATCAACCACTGCTTGATATACTTGAGATTCTAAATAACGTACCAATAAGCTATCTAATAGCACTTTTGGATCCGGTTCGTAAATATAATCCCAAACATTTTGTCTTTCGCCTAATTTATCAGTTTCTAATTCTGGTAATGGCACAAGCTGTTGGTAAACTGGTTTTTGCGACATGGTATTAACAAACTTATTGTAGGCTATATAAATAGCATCAAGTTCGCCATTACGGTAGGCATCAATCATACCGTTTACCACGCCCAATAAATCTTCTAATACAGGGTTATCGCCCAAACCAGAATGTTGTCCTCGCACTTTCAACCCAAGAGAACGGAAAAAGCCAATCCCTTTTGAGCCGATTAAACCGAGCTCAACGGTGACGCCTTTTTCTTTCCATTGTTTGATTTCGTTAAGTGCGGTCTTAAATAAATTAATATTTAAGCCACCGCACATACCACGATCAGTTGAAATCACAAGGATACCGACTTTCTTAATGTCACGTTGACTTAAGAAAGGGTGTTTATAACCAACGGTTGCTTTAGACACGTGACTGATAACATTTCTAATGGTTTCAGAATAAGGGCGAGATGCTGCCATCCGATCTTGCGTTTTACGCATTTTCGATGTGGCGACCATTTCCATTGCCTTGGTAATTTTTTGTGTACTTTGTACACTGGCAATTTTGGTTTTTATCTCTTTTCCACCAGCCATGTTAATTCTCCGTTTCCGTCTTTAAGCTATTACCACGCATTATTTGCTTTGAAACTATCTAAAATGCCTTTTAACTGGTCTTTAATTTCATCATTATAGTTGCCTGATTTATTCAACTCTTGCATAAAGTCGGCATATTGACGATGAGCATAATCTAAAAGTGCGGTTTCAAAACTGGCAATTTTATTGAGTTCCACATCTTCTAAATAACCAAATTCAACGGCAAATAACACTAATGCTTGTTCCGCTACGCTTAACGGTGCATATTGTTTTTGTTTCAATAATTCAGTGACTTTTTCACCGTGGGATAATTGTTTACGAGTAGCATCATCTAAATCTGATGCAAACTGTGCAAACGCCGCTAATTCACGGTATTGTGCTAGTGCGGTACGAATACCCCCAGCCAATTTTTTCACCACTTTGGTTTGTGCTGCACCACCCACACGAGAAACCGAAATACCTGGGTTGACCGCAGGGCGAATCCCTGAGTTAAACAAGTTAGATTCTAAGAAAATCTGACCATCGGTAATGGAAATCACGTTAGTTGGTACGAACGCTGACACGTCCCCTGCTTGGGTTTCAATGATAGGAAGTGCGGTTAAAGAACCGGTTTTTCCTTTCACTTCGCCTTTAGTGAAACGTTCTACATAATCGGCATTAACACGAGATGCACGCTCTAACAAACGGCTGTGCAAATAGAACACATCACCCGGATAGGCTTCACGACCCGGTGGACGACGAAGTAATAACGAAATTTGACGATAGGCTACCGCTTGTTTGGATAAATCATCATAAATGATTAACGCATCTTCACCACGATCACGGAAATATTCCCCCATGGCACAACCGGCATAAGGAGCCAAATATTGTAATGCGGCAGATTCAGATGCGGACGCAACAACCACGATAGTGTTGGCTAACGCACCATGTTCTTCTAATTTACGCACCACATTGGCAATAGTAGATGCTTTTTGACCAATCGCCACATAAATACATTTAATGCCTGAATCACGTTGGTTAATGATCGCATCAATCGCCAAAGCGGTTTTACCGGTTTGACGGTCACCGATAATCAACTCACGTTGACCACGACCGATTGGTACCATGGAGTCCACCGCTTTATAACCGGTTTGAACAGGTTGATCCACGGATTGGCGGTCGATAACCCCAGGGGCAATCACTTCTACTGGTGAGAAACCGTCATTTTCGATTTCACCTTTACCGTCAATCGGTTCACCTAAGGTGTTGACCACACGGCCTAATAAACCACGACCTACGGGTACTTCAAGGATACGGCCAGTACATTGCACTTCCACACCTTCGGCTAAATCCGCATAAGGCCCCATGACCACCGCACCAACGGAATCACGTTCCAAGTTTAATGCCATCGCAAAACGGTTATCAGGTAAGGCAATCATCTCACCTTGCATTACATCACTTAAACCGTGAATACGGATAATCCCATCACTCACGGAAACGATTGTCCCAGTGTTGCGAGCCTCGCTCACCACATCAAATTGGGCAATACGTTTTTTAATCAATTCACTAATTTCTGTTGAATTTAGTTGCATTTTGAATTCCTCTTATCATTGCAATTCGTTAGCTAAACGATCTAGCTGACCACGACTTGAACCGTCAATCACAAAATCGTCAGTACGAATGATAACCCCTGCAATCAGTGAGCTATCCACACTGCAATTTAATTTCACTTTACGAGCCAGTCTTTTTTCCATTGCAGCGACAATTTTTTGTTGTTGCGTTGCACTTAATGGTTGAGCCGAAATGGCTTGAACTTCCGTGGTTGCATTATGTTCTTCCACATAATGTTGAAATTCATCAAATACAGCTGGAAGTGCCGTTAATCGCTTATTTTCAGCCATTAACCGAATCAGATTTTGCCCATATTGATCAAGTTGTTCGCCACAAATTGAAATCACCGTATCAGCGACTTTTTTGGCAGAAAAAGAACTGCTTAAAAAAGATTGCACCTGTTCATTTTCAGCCACCTGTGCAGCAAAACCGAGCATTTCTGCCCATTTTTGCACCGCACTTTTATCGGTTGCTGATTGTTCAACGGCAAAATCAAATGCTGCTTTGGCATAAGGGCGAGCTATCGTAGTTAATTCTGACATAAGCTCAACCTTCCTATAATTCTGCAACTAACTTATCAATAATGTCACTGTTGGCCGCCTCATCAATGGTACGACCGACAATTTTCTCTGCACCTGCAATGGCAAGTGAAGCCACTTTCACACGTAATTCTTCTTGTACACGTTTACGCTCAGATTCCACTTCTGCATAACCTTGTTCAATAATTTTGGCTTTCAAGGTTTCCGCTTCCGCTTTCACTTCTTCTAGCACTTCATTACGGCGTTTATTGGCTAAATCGATAATTTCTTGTGCTTGTAACTTGGCTTTAGAAATTTCTTCTTCCGCTAATACTTTCGTATCGGCTTGCTCTTTTTTAGCGGCTTCGGCAGACGCTAACGCATTAGCAATACTCGCCTGACGATCTTCAATCGCTTTAATGAGCGGTGGCCAAACATATTTCATGCAGAACATCACAAAAAGTGCGAACGCAATAAGTTGACCAATTAATGTTGCATTTAAATTCACAACGCCCTCCTACAAAAAAGTCGGTTACGTTATTTCGTCAAAATCCGAAATAACCCTAAATTTCAAGCCCGACTTATTTTAATAAATCAATGAACGGGTTTGCGAAGATGAAAAGTAATGAAATACCCACAGCAATCATTGCGATCGCATCTAAAAGACCAGCAACGATAAACATTTTCGTTTGTAAGCTGCTGGCTAATTCAGGCTGACGAGCAGAAGATTCTAAGAATTTACCGCCTAAAATCGCAAAGCCAATAGCTGTACCTAGTGCAGCAAAGGCTAATAAGATTGATGCACCAATGATTGTTGCTGTAATTACAGATTCCATAATGTTCTCCATTAAAAGATTGATAAATAAGCCCGAAGGCTAGGTTAAGTTAAAAAGAAATTTTCGTTTAATGATCCGCTTTGTTATAAGCAATACTCAAATAAACAATCGTTAACATCATAAAGATGAATGCTTGTAAAGTAATCACCAATATATGAAAAATCGCCCACACTAAATGTAATGGGATGCCTAATGCTTGTAAGGCAAAATTATCTGCCATATACATCACGGCAATCAAAATAAAGATCAATTCACCGGCATACATGTTACCAAACAAACGGAACGCTAAAGAAATCGGTTTAGCTAATAACGTAACGGTTTCAAGAATAAAGTTAACCGGAATAAATGCCCAATGATTGAAAGGGTGGAGTGTATATTCCTTGACTAACCCATTGAAACCTTTTGATTTCACGGTATAAAATAGGATTAAACAGAATACACAAATTGACATCCCCAAAGTGGCACTAATATCGGCAGTGGGTACAGCACGTAAATGATGAACGCCGACTAAATTAGCAAACTGCGGTAGAAAATCCACTGGAATTAAGTCAATGGCATTCATGATGAATACCCAACAGAAAATGGTTAAGGCGAGTGGGGCAATGGCATTACGTGGGCCATGAAAATTATCTTTGACTAAACCGTCCACCCACTCAATCACAATTTCCACAAAACATTGTAGTTTACCCGGCACGCCTGTGGTGGCTTTTTTCGCTACTTTTGAAAAAACAAACAGGAAAATCGCACCCGAAATAAGTGAGAAAAGCAGCGTATCTAAATGCACCGCCCAAAAACCGTCCCCAGATGAAAGGAAACTTAAATGGTGACTAATATAATCAGCAGTAGTTAAATTTGACATATCAATAAAACCTTTCTGTAAATGATCAATGACGTTGTTTAAATATATTCAAAACCAAAGGCAGCAGACTATTTAAGAGAATAGCCACAAAAAAGCCGACAAAAAAAGTAAACTGATTATTGGTTATTAAATACTTGATTGATATAACGATTAAAAGCATAACAAACAAGAATTTTATGGCTTCAAGGCTATAAAATAAGGTTGTTTTTATGGGTTTGTTGTTGTTTTTGGCATAAGATAACGCCAAAAACATCACCACAAAACTGGGTATCAAAACAACCAAATAGCCGAAACTAAATGCGTAAGCCATCGGTTTATCAAAATAACATAACAGCAAAAAAGCAATAATAAGCACGGTTAATTCTGCAATATATACTTTTTTATACAAATTTTGAGCTTGTTGTAACACAGCCGACATTATTTACGCCCAGTAAAGTCTAAAAAATATTCAAACAGACAAACGCCTGAAAGCTCCTGAATTATCACCTATAAAGGCTTTTATTGCAATCAATTACGCAGTAAAAATCGGACAAGATCAAAATTTTGTTAGATTGATCACAGTTTTTAAATAGAATTGTGTTTTTTTAAAGCAAAAACAATCCCATCTCGTTATTTGATCGAGATGGGATAATATAAATAATAGACTAAATTAACTAAAAGGTTTTCTCAAAATTCAAAAACACCCGTTTTTTATCATAACTATAAAGTTCGTCTAAATTACTCGACACCTTATTCAAACTAAAAGACAGTTTCGGCGTAATGCCCCAAAAATGCCAGTTTTGTTTCCAAACGGTGACAGTGCCGCCCCATTCTTTGTCTTGACGAGTTTTTAATAACAAACGGTGCGGTGTTTGATAATTTTTATGCGCATAATACAGATTTAACCTTGTGCTAATCCCTGCCCACCAACTTTGGCCCCAACCGACACGAACGGATTTTCGATGATAGCTATATATATCATCGTTGGCGTTCTCGGTGGAATAGTCACCGCCCACATAAACATAGGTTTTCGCATTCGGCAAATACATTAAGGTACTGGAATACAAGGCAGTATGGCTATTGGCCTCACGGGTTTGAGCTTGATGCGTATTGCCCCATTCGCCTGCCAATGACAACCGCCAGTTCGGTGAAAGCCAATGATCCCATTCGCTACGAACACCAAAGGAACCGCTATAACGATGATTCCCCACCCAACGCCATTCATAGAACGGCAATAAGGCAACACGGTTTTGCGTATTTTGATATTGATAGCCCAAGGAAGTGCGGTTAATTAAATCGTCAAATTGGTGATTATCCCAATATTGCTTGGCTGAAAAATCATTACTAAACACCGCATAATGGCCGTTAACCAGATTAAAGGTTTTCGACAAACTCAAACCATAATTGATCCCATGGGCTTTTTGTGGCAGCGAACTGTCATTTTTCAACCAACGTGAATTGCCAATATGCACATAGCGAGATTTGGCCGCATTGTTGACATTATCTTCTTGTAAATAACTGAAATTAAAACTGAAATCCCAACTATTACGTTGATTTAAGGCCGATAAATATTGATCACTCACCTGTGCAATTTCCGCCGGCGGAGCATCTGCCCGAATCCGTTCAAACTGATTTTGTGCAGCACTGTCTTGGTGATCTTCAAATAAGGCTCTGGCCAATAAAAACCGCACAGGGGCAAAATCATCATTTTCACTTAAAATTTGACGTAAGCGTTTAATCGCTGAACCTAATTCCCCTTGTTGATATTCTAAATTGGCTTTGGCATATTCAATCAGAGTTAAATCGGGGTTGGTGGTTTGTTTATATAAGGGAATTAAACGCTCCACCAATGCCCATTGTTGCGTATCAATGAGATTATTCAGTAATTGGCGAGCTATTTCGGGTTGCTGAATAAGCTGTTGATCTGTAAGTTCAACAATATCCGATTGACGTTGCGATTGACTTTGTGGCGAAATAATCTGTTGAGTTTGTAGGGTGGGTAAAGTAGGGTCGGCGACTTTAATATTTTTATCCGGTTCATTTTGCACAGAGATCTCAGCAAAGGAAAAAGGCATGAAACATAAGAAAACCAGTGGCGATAATAAATAAGATCTTGGGTGCATTTTTTTGTCCCTATCGAATGAAAAAGGCAGAAAAACGCCATTAAAAAATGGCGTCATTATTCAATATAATTTAAATATCAAGGCATATAAATATGCCCTGATATTGATGCATTATATTTTATTTTGTTGCAGGAAGAGAATATTCCCCTTCACGAGTGGCACCAAAGACAAACTCGACTCGTGCTTTTTGTTGATAGTCATTTTTGTCAGGGCGGATGGTTTCTTCATAGTTGGTATAACTACCCTTTCCAACCACTTCTTCCGCATTCGGACCAACAAACGTTCCTTGATAAGTTCCTTGTTCATTGTAGTATCTGAAATTACTTGCGGTTGGTAACACTTTGCTATCACTGGTGATCTTACCTCTAAAGTTTAAACCTTCAGCATCATCATTGATTTCTGCTGATTGTAAAATAGCATTATCCATTTTTTTGGTATCAAACGAAGTAATTGTTCCTGATACGGATTGTTTTTTGAAATCCGCATTTAAGGTCAATTCACCAATTTGATGGTCGGTAGGTATGTCACTACCTTTGAATGTAGAGGCAGTATAACCAGCATATCCTGCCAGTACCTTACCTTTATAAGTGGCTGAACCGCCATCTACGACAATTTGAGCAGGCTTATCATAAGCTGAATCAGCACGTCGAGACGAAGTGGTATAATTACCCACAGAAGCATATTTAGCAATTACTGCACCACCACTTCTATAATCGGTGGCATGTTTAGGGAACTCTTTACGATTAGGTGCATTATCCCAAGCAGCATAAGAAGAATATTTTTGATTAACAAAGTAAACATCCGTAAAGTCTAAATTTGGATTATCTGTTGCAGATAATTTTTGTACTTTATTTGGGTTAATTTCTTCTTTAGAAAGATCCATATCACTGAGAGTGGTATATTTCGAACGCACACTTCCATCTTCAGTTCGGTAATAGTGGCTTGAACTTAGCCCATTTATACTGTAAGGGTTATAAATATCCTTTGTTACATTAGTATTGGCACCATTGCGGAGACCACTACCAGCATATGTATTAGGAATAATAATTCGCCATTTTCCATCATTGTGAGCATTTTTCTCAAGTTGCTCACGAGCTAATTTTGCGTCTTGTTCCGCTTTTCTAGCGGCCTCTTCAGCTTCTTTAGCTTTTTTAGCCGCTTCTTCTTTTTCTGCTTTTTCTTTTGCGGCAGCATCTTGTTCAGCTTTCGCTTTTGCGGCAGCTTCCGCATCCGCTTTAGCTTTTGCTGCTGCATCTGCTTTGGCTTTTTCAGCCGCTGCTGCGTCCGCTTTGGCTTTTTCAGCCGCTGCTGCGTCCGCTTTGGCTTTTTCGGCCGCTGCTGCGTCTGCTTTGGCTTTTTCGGCCGCTGCTGCGTCTGCTTTCGCTTTTTCGGCTGCTGCTGCGTCTGCTTTGGCTTTGTCGCTTGATTGCTGTGTTAATTGGGTTTGTGTATTTGGTTGGGTGTTTTTGGTATTATCATCTTTATTGCTACTTCCACAAGCCGTGAGTGTTAATCCAACAAAAGCAGCAAGTGCGGTGATTTTAAAGGTTTGATTTAACATATACTATTCCTTCGTAAGAAAGTTTAAGAGTAAGAGATAGAACATAACCAACCCCATATTTTCTTTAAGAACAAAGATTCTATAAGGGCTATAATATGCTAAAAAAAAAAAAAAAAAAACAAGCAAATTAATACTGGTATGACCAGTTTATTTATAAAGATAAGAAATTGTTTATCGGCACTAAGAAAATAAAAATCCCACTTAATAGTAAAACTAAGTGGGATTGTCGGTTAATATTGATTATTAATTAAAATTCAATAGGGGATTGTTATATAACAACCTAACAACCCTGCCCACCATATTTATCATCACGCAACATTGCACGCACGGCGTGATCAAAGTCTTTTAACACCTGATCGGCATTTTCTGCATCAACACCTTTGGCATCTAAATAGAATTTGATTTTTGGTTCGGTACCTGATGGACGGACAATTAAGCGACTGCCGTTATCTTGAATAAAGACTAAAATATCACTTTGACGTTCGGTTTTTAAGTGATCGATAAATTGGACAACCGCATGTCCGCCAATTTCACTTGGTGGATTTTGGCGAAGTGCGGTCATTAATTCGCCGATTTTGCTTAACTCACTGACACGAATAGAAATTTGACCACTGACATAAGCCCCAAATTCTTGGGTGAATTCTGCGATATAATCGGCAAGGGTTTTGCCTTGTTGTTTTAAAGAACAAATGAGATCAAGGAACACAATAGCTGCAGAAATACCATCTTTATCACGCACTTTATCAGGGTCCACTAAATAACCTAATGCCTCCTCAAAACCAAAGATTAAGCCTTGTACTTTGCCGATATATTTAAAACCCGTTAAGGTTTCTTCCGATTGGAAACCGTATTTTTTCGCAATTTCTGCTAACGCTGGCGATGAGACTAAAGAACAAGCGAGAACGCCTTGTTTTCCTTGATGTTCTTGTTGACGTTGTTGGGCTAAATACCAACCCAATAAACAACCGATCACATTACCATGCAAGGCTTTCCAGTTACCTTGAGCATCAGGCATTGCCACAGCTAAACGGTCTGCGTCTGGGTCGTTAGCTAAAATAAATTCGGCATTTTTCGCTTTAGCTAATTTAAAGGCTAAATCTAATGCCCCTTTTTCTTCGGGATTAGGGAAATTCACCGTTGGGAAGGTGCCATCGGGTTGAATTTGTTCAGTGACTAAATGAGGTTGTGGTAAGCCTGCTTTGCTTAGGGTTTTGCTTAACACTTCATAGCCCACACCGTGCATAGCCGTATAAACATAGTTAATCTCGGCTTTTGGCTGTTTAGCTAGGCTTGCCGTTTTTTCAATATAGGCGTTGACGACTTCATCATCTAATACAATGTAATCTTGGCTGCGTGGTAAATCTTGAATATTGCCAAGGGCGACTTCATCAATTAACGCCGCAATTTGTTTATCGGCAGGTGAAACAATTTGACCCCCACCATTGGCTTTACCTAAATACACTTTATAGCCATTATCTTCTGGTGGGTTATGACTGGCAGTAACCATCACACCTGCGGTGGTGTCAAAATGTTGGATAGCGTAAGCTAACACTGGGGTGGGCAATTTACGGGGTAATAAATAAGTTTTAATCCCTGCTCCAGCCATGATTTCAGCGGTATCTTTAGCGAAAACATCAGAATTTTTCCGACCGTCATAACCTAAAACAATGGAGGTTTTTTCATCATAACCTTGAATAAATTTGGCTAAACCGCCAGCAGCTTGAGCAACGAGAACACGGTTCATACCCATTGAGCCTGCTTGTAAACGCCCACGTAAGCCAGCTGTGCCAAATTGCAAACGTCCGTCAAAACGGGCTTTGAGTTCATCTGTGGCAGCCTTATCACCTGCTTGTGCTTGTTCAATTAATTGATTTAATTCTGCTTTGGTTTCTGCATCGGGATCTTGTGCTAACCAGTTTTGTGCAAGATTAAAAATTGTTGTCATAGTATCTCCTTATTTTTATTAAAATAATCATTAACATGGTTGTTAATTATTTAGCCTATCTTTTTCAAGGCTAAAATACAACCTAAAATCACGATTATTCCGCCTAATCCTTGATATAGGTTAATTTTTTCACCCAAAGTGAAATAGCCAATAACTGCGGTGGAAAGGGGAATGATTAATTGAATAATATTAAACACCACCACCCCTTGTTTTTGTACGATATAAAATGCCATTAACATGCCTGTCAACATACCATAAACCCCAGCTAACCCCAAACCGATTAATAGCCCTTGATTGACCTGTTGCAGTTGTTCAATGCTATTGGTATGAATGGCAAGCATAAGATAAAGTAATCCTGAAAGGGTGGCGGTGGAGGCACTAATCACAATAGCGTGCAATTTTCTTGCCACCTGTTTTACCAACAAATTTTGAATAGATTGAATAAAAATAGCGGTGGCTAAAAACAGTGAACCGAGTAGAAAATCGCTGTTTTCTGCATTTTTATCGCTATAAAACACAAAGATTAGCGAACCTATAATCGCTATCAGACTGCCGACATAAAAGCGTTTTTGTTTAGCTCGTTGGCGTTCATCTTGAAAGAAAATGGCCGCCATAATAATGGCTAATGGCATCGCTAAAATACCAAAAATACTGCCAGCTAAAGCGGAGGTGTATTTTAGTCCATTAATAAAAAAATACATATTACCCGTCATAAATACCGCTAATAGCAATAGGCTGACAATAATTTTCGGCTCTGCCCATATTTTTTTCAGTTCTTGTCTAAATTTTACCAAACAAATCAATACGAAAAATAATCCACCTGATAAGAATCTGACGGCATTATTATTTAAGGTTTCAAAATGAATGCTCATAAACCGCATAATGGGGAAACCAAAGCCCATTAGAATAATATAAGCAAGGCGAGTAAATTGTTCGTTGTTCATGGTTGGCTAAAAGAGAAAAATCTTGGTGCCGATCATGTCGTAAAATCTGTGAAAAATAAAGAAAGAAATAGTAAAAATGAGAGATAGTTCACAAAATTCTGACCAACAAGAGAATATGGAGTAAAGAATAGCGTGCTGATTTATGTTAATATAAAGCGATTAAAGAAGAACTTATTTATCATTGGCCTATGAATATTCGTTACTTTTTACACAAAAAATTACGCCAAACGCACCGCATTTCTCGCAAAACCGTAGAGTTTTCTTGCTTACTGATTGGGGCGAGTTTGGTGTCGTTGTTTTCCCTTGGCTTTGCCAAATTAGCAGAATTTGGCTTGGAACTGAATGCCCAATGGACAGCCAAATATCCCCTTGCGGTTTGGATTGTTTTGCCGTTGGGATTAGCCGCATTAGCTTGGTTTACCCCGAGATACACACCTTTTGTGGGGGGCAGTGGTATTCCCCAAGTGATTGCCGCCATGAGTTTGCCACATGGTTCAAGAAAATCCCATTTGGTGCAGTTTGTGCAAACCCTTTGGAAAATTCCACTCACCTTTTTAGCCATGTTATTTGGTGCCTCCGTGGGGCGTGAGGGGCCATCTGTGCAAGTGGGGGCTGCTGTGATGTTGGCTTGGGGCAACTGGTGTCATCATCATAATGTGGCATTCCGAGGTTTGAATGCCAATGAGTTAATGGCCGCCGGAGCGGGTGGCGGTTTAGCGGCCGCCTTTAATGCTCCGCTCGCTGGGGTGATTTTTGCTCTTGAAGAACTTGGACGTGGGGTCATTTTGCGTTGGGAGCGACGTGTGTTATTAGGCGTGCTTGCCGCCGGTTTTATTTTAGTGGCCATTGACGGTAACAACCCCTATTTCCCTTTATACAAAGGGGCAACCAATGCAGATAAAATCTTACTTTGGGTGCTGTTATGTGGCGTTATCTGCGGTGTTTTTGGTGGAATTTTTGCCCGACTTTTAGCCAAAGGCGTGGCAGGCGTCGTGCCTGGGGTGATTCGTGGTTGGGTACGCCGTCATCCGATTTTGATCGCCATGATTTTAGGCTTGGTTTTAGCAGGGCTTGGCACTTACACCCACGGTCAAACCTACGGTACCGGTTATAAAGTGGTAACTCAAGCCTTGGGCGGAGAACTGGTGGAACCCGAAGTGACAGGCATCGCTAAATTATTTGCTACGGTAGCGACCTATTGGACAGGTATTGCAGGGGGGATTTTCACGCCTGCGTTAACAGTGGGGGCTGGAATCGGTTCCCAAATTGCAGGCTTTACAGGCAGTTTAGTGGACGCTCGTTTGTTGGTGTTACTCTGCATGGCGGCGTTTTTAGCCGGTGCGACCCAATCGCCAGTGACAGCGGCCGTGGTCGTGATGGAAATGACAGGGAGTCAGCCAGTGTTAATTTGGTTATTAATCGGCGGTATTATTGCCACCATTGTGTCACGTCAAATTATGCCAAAACCGTTTTATCATTTTGCCGCAGGCCGTTTTCGTCAACGTATTCAAGAACAAGGATAATAAAAAAAATTATGCAAAATCAACCGCACTTTCCTTATTACCGTGGACGTTTTTCCGTGGCCCCCATGTTAGATTGGACAACTCGTCATTGTCGTTATTTTCATCGTCAATTTACTAAGCAGGCTTTACTTTATACGGAAATGGTGACGGCACCTGCGATTATTCACGCCAAATATGATCATTTAGACTTTGATTTAGCGGAAAATCCTGTTGCCTTACAATTAGGCGGCAGCGACCCTGAACAGCTCAAACAATGTGCGATTTTAGCGGAACAACGAGGTTATCAAGAGATTAATTTGAACGTTGGCTGTCCTTCCGACCGAGTGCAAAATGGCATGTTTGGGGCATGCTTAATGGCAAAAGCAGATTTAGTGGCAGACTGTGTGCAAGCGATGCAAAGTGCGGTGCAAATTCCTGTCACGGTGAAAGCCAGAATTGGCATTGATGAGTTAGATAGCTATGATTTTCTGTGTGATTTTGTGCAAAAAGTGCAAGCCGTAGGCTGTCAGGATTTTATCGTCCATGCTCGTAAAGCGTGGTTATCTGGCTTAAGCCCAAAACAAAATCGTGAAATTCCCCCCTTAGATTACGAACGAGTGTATCAGCTCAAACGAGATTTCCCGCACCTTTGGATTAGCATTAACGGTGGCATTAAAACCATTGCAGAAATGCAAATCCATTTGCAGCATGTTGATGGGGTAATGGTGGGCCGTGAAGCCTATCAAAATCCGTCTTTATTAGGCGAAATTGATCGAAACTTATTTGACCCTAATGCCCCGATTATCACCGCTCATCAAGCAGTGCGGAATATGTTCCCTTATATTGAAAATCAACTCAGTCAGGGCGTGTATTTAAATCATATTGTTCGCCATATGCTCGGTGCATTCCAAAGCTGCAAAGGGGCAAGACAATGGCGACGCCATTTAAGTGAAAATGCGTGCAAGCCGAATGCGGGGGTGGACGTGGTGGAAACCGCCCTTAGTTTTGTGGAATAAATTTTAGTACAGATTAACTAACACAATAACTCCAAAGGAGGCGTTATGAAACAACATCAATATCAAGTCAATGTCAAATATCTCAGCGATCATGAGGGTAACGAAATGAATCAAGAAATCACTTTTTCTGCCCCAAATCATGATAATATTTTTGCAATTATTGAAAAAACACAACAGCGTGATGGGTTTACTTTAGAAATGGCACAACGTTTTGCGGTGGGATTGAAGTTAATGACAGAAGTCACTATGGAGCATCGTGATAATCCGCTGTTTAAAGAACTTAAACCTTATATTATGGAAATGATGAAAGTGATTAAGGGGAAATCGAGAAAGGTTGGAGATTAAGAAACAACGATAAATGGCGAAGTGCGGTGATAAAAATTTAGTTTTTTCACCGCACTTTTTATTTTCAGGATAGAAAACCTTTATATTTTATATTTTATTATTCATTTTTATTGATGACCACTAAACAGCGTTCGCCCACCAACTCTGGCACTTGTAACGGAATAACCTGTTGAATAGAAAATTCAGCCGAAAGCTGTTGCACTTCTTCTTGATGATATTGGCCTTTTAAGGCATAGAATAAGCCGTTTTCATGGGGTAAATGATGACACCAATCGGTCATATCATTTAGGCTAGCAAAGGCTCGGCTTAACACTCCGTCAAATAGATGATCGGGTGTAAATTCTTCTACTCGGCTAAGTACTGGTTCCACGTTAGTCAATTCTAACTCACGCACAGCATTGCGAATAAAGCTAATGCGTTTGCCTAAACTGTCCAATAAATAAAATTGCTTATCTGGATTGATAATCGCCAACGGCAAACCGGGTAAACCCGGTCCTGTCCCCACATCAATAAAACGTGAACCTTGTAAGTAAGGGCTTACCACAAGGCTATCTAAAATATGTTTTACCAACATATCTTGTGGATCACGCACAGAGGTAAGATTATATGCCTTATTCCATTTATGCAACAACAACACTAACTGGACTAACTGGCTTTTTTGCTGATCGGTAATAGAAAGTGCGGTGGATTTTAGCAAGGTTTCTAGCTTTTCGCTTAATTGCTGTTCTAAATTAGTCGCCACGTTTTAACATTCCCTGTTTTTTCAAGTTCACCAACAAAATAGAAATGGCCGCCGGGGTGATACCTGAAATTCGGCTTGCTTGTCCAATGGAAACGGGACGATGTTGTTCTAATTTGGCTCGCACTTCATTAGATAAACCTACCACGAGACTATAATCAAAACGTTCAGGAATCGCCGTATTCTCATGGCGTTTTTGTTTTTCAATTTCTTCTTGTTGATGTTCAATATAACCTTGGTATTTCACTGCTATTTCCACTTGTTCAGCGGCTTGTTTATCTTCCAACGCTGGTGCAAATAAAGCGGTTTTAGTTAAAATATCATAGCTCATTTCAGGACGACGTAATAAATCAATGCCACTGGCCTCACGCACAATAGGGGTATTAACTAAAGCATTGATTTCATCTAAATGTTCCGATTTAGTATGAATCCAAATTTGTTTTAGGCGTTCTTGTTCTTTGGCGATGTTGTCCATTTTTTGATTAAATATCACCCAACGTTTTTCGTCTATTAATCCTAATTCATGCGCAATTGGCGTTAAACGAATGTCGGCATTATCTTCACGTAATAATAAACGGTATTCTGCTCGAGAGGTGAATACACGGTAGGGTTCTTTTGTGCCAAGAGTACAAAGATCATCCACTAATACACCAACGTATGCTTGATCTCGGCGTGGATACCAAGGATCTTTTTGTTGTACAAATAACCCTGCGTTAATACCGGCTAACAAACCTTGTGCAGCAGCTTCTTCATAACCCGTTGTGCCATTAATTTGCCCGGCAAAGAACAATCCTTTGATCGCTTTGGTTTCTAAGGTAGGTTTAAGATCTCTCGGATCAAAATAATCGTACTCAATGGCGTAACCTGGTTTCACAATGCGAGTTTTTTCTAGCCCTTGCATGGAATTCACAATGCCCATTTGCACATCAAAGGGCAAACTGGTGGAAATACCATTTGGATAGACTTCATTAGACGTTAATCCCTCTGGTTCAAGGTAAATTTGGTGAGAATTGCGATCCGCAAAACGCATCACTTTATCTTCAATAGACGGACAATAACGTGGGCCGATCCCCTCAATAACCCCAGTGTACATTGGACTACGATCCAAATTATGGCGGATCACTTCGTGGGTTTTTTCGTTGGTATGCGTAATAAAACAAGGAATTTGACGAGGGTGTTGATCTACTGATCCCATAAAGGAAAAAACCGGTAACACAGCGTCACCATGCTGTTTGGCTAACACATCAAAATTAATGGTGCGAGCATCTAAACGAGGTGGTGTGCCTGTTTTTAGCCGATCAACACGTAAGCCTAGATCACGTAAACGATGAGAAAGGGAAACCGATGCAGGATCACCAGCTCGTCCACCCTCGTAATTCTGTAATCCAATATGGATCTTACCGGCTAAAAAGGTACCAGCCGTCAAAACCACAGATCTGGCACGAAACTTTAAGCCCATTTTGGTTTCTACACCAGTAACGTGATCCTGTTCGATCAATACATCGGTCACTTCCTGTTGGAAAATATCTAAATTCGGTTGATTTTCAAGAGCAATACGCACAGCTTGACGATATAACACCCGATCTGCCTGAGCTCGAGTGGCTCGAACCGCTGGGCCTTTAGAACTGTTTAACGTGCGAAATTGAATCCCTGCTTGATCGGTGGCATGTGCCATAAGACCGCCCATGGCATCAATTTCTTTGACTAAATGCCCTTTACCAATTCCCCCTACCGCAGGGTTACAAGACATTTGTCCAAGGGTATCAATATTATGGGTTAATAAAAGGGTTTTAAGCCCCATTCGAGCAGGTGCAAGAGCGGCTTCTGTACCGGCGTGACCGCCACCTATCACGATCACATCATAATTTTCTGTATAAAACATAAGAACCTTATTAGATAAAAATGATCGCTTTCACCGATCTTTACTTAAAAATAGGCGACTATTTTACCTAAAATTAGATAAACAGGAAAGTAGATCAGATCAATCCGATCAGAAAAGATCCGTTGGCTAATAAATAGAGATCTTATTTATATATAAAGATCTTATTATTGTTATTATTAGATCCACTGATCATCGTTGATAAGGATCTTTTTCTTTTTTATATAAATAAGTTAGATCTTTTTTTAAGTTCGTAAAAGCCCGATCTTTACAGTAGATCAGTTATGTATAATTTGCTGAGTTATCCACAGATGAATTACGTTTAATTTCTATAAACAAGAATAACACAGTTTTTTCAGTACTTTTTATTGAGTTATCCACAAGGATAATTTGTACAGAAACAAAAAAAGTGCGGTTTTTTTCACCGCACTTTCGCTATTAATCATTAACAATTAATGTTCTCGCCCCGCAATAAATATAGATACTGCAGCGAGACAAGCAGGTACTGCTAAAGCAGTAAAAATACCTGAAAATCCCCAATTTTGTTCAAGTAGTACGCCACCAATAGAAGATCCTAAAATACTACCAAATCGACCGACGGCTAACATTGAACTTACTCCTGTTGCTCTAGCTACACTTGGATAAACCGTAGGTACATGGGCGTTTAATCCTGTTTGAGCACCACTTAAACAGAATCCGACTAAACAGATAAATGAGACCGCCCAGAAAGAGTCTAATCCTACCGCAGCTAATGACAGTAAACAAATACCACCGAGTAAATAAGTGCTGCCAATGGCTTTAGCTGGTTTGCATTTATCCAATAATACACCGATTAAAACACCACCAATAGTACCACCTATTTGGAATAATGCCGTGGTATTAGCGGCTTCAGATAAGCTCCATCCTGCATCTTTTAACATGGTTGGTAACCAACCTGTCGATAAGTAGATGACCAGTAATCCCATAAAATAGGTGAGCCAAAGCATAATAGTTTTCAAGAAAAACTCTTTTTGGAACAAAATAGCAATAGGTTGTTTTTTACCCATATCAATATCACCAGTCACAAACGATTGATATTGAGCAACGGATTCATTGCCTATTTTGGTAAGAACTTTACGAATTTTTTCCACTGGATAATTGCGGATAACCATAAATTTGGCAGATTCAGGTAATAAAAATAACATCACCACAAATAGCACTAATGGAGCAATACCGCCAAGATAAAGTACAGAACGCCAACCAAAGGTCGGTTCCATATGTGCTGCAATTAATCCTATTAAAGCTGAACCCAGATTAAAACCTGTGAACATAGAAGCCATAATAATGCCTTTGCGTTTATTAGGAATATATTCAGATAATAATGTAGAGGCATTAGGCATAGCAGCACCCAATCCAAGACCGGTAATTAAACGCCATAAACTCATTTCTGTAACATTATCTGTTAATGCGGTTAAAATCGTACTAATAGCAAAACATAATACAGAAATAAGTAATACTTTACGGCGACCAAAATAATCGGAAGATGAGCCTGCAAAAAATGCACCTATGGCTAATCCAATTGGTGCAGCTCCCATAACAATACCAAATTCAGAGCGAGATACCCCCCATTCGCTAGTAATAGCAGGAGCAAGGAACCCCATAATGGCAACATCCATACCATCGATAGCAACCACTAAAAAACACAAAATAATAAGAATCCATTGATGTGTGGATAATTTTTTATCATCAATCCATTCACGAATATTTAATGTGGACATAATTTGCCTCCATTTATGTGATTATAGGGATCCATCTAAAACCAGATGGATCATGCTTTTTATTGATCAGATTCAATTAATTCACGTATACTGTCTTCGTTTAGACTCTCTTTATCAATACTATTCGTATTGCTACTGACGGAATAACTTACTTGGGTATTACGTGTTTTCATAAAATCTTCTAAGCTTTCACCACGCATTGCAGCGTAAATATGTAAATTAGAAACACCGACTACAGCACCGAGTTTTTCTAAACCAAAGAAAATCGCCCCATAATGAATTAGCCCTCGCCAATCTAAATTTCGCATTAATGTTTTTTCTTGTTCATTTAATCCTGCTTGAGTAAAGGATAATTCAGGATCATTTAGGAATAATTCTCGATGTTCTGGAATAACCAAATCATGTAAGTATTTATTGATTCGGAAACGATCTTGACTTAATGCCACGGTAAATGGATAAGTTCCTTGAATAGTTTCCACATCTTTTAATTGATGTTCCATACGGGTTAAATGTTGTTTAACATCAATAGGGCTATTTTCGGTACTTTCTAACACAATAGTGGATATTGCGGTCATTGAGGGTAAATAATAAGAACTATGAACGGTTTTGACTTTATTTTCTAATGCACCACGCATAACTAACCACATAATAATTTCAGCACCTTCCATACCGCTGAGTTCTGCATATTCTTTATGAGTTATTTCTGCTAAGCCTTCAGGATCATCAGCAAGACGTTGGAGAAATTCATGATCCCATTCTACATTGTTGAATCCGCAACGTTCACCATGTACTTGATGAGATAACCCACCAGTAGATACAATCGCCACATTAATGTCCTCAGGATAACTTTCTACCGCACGTTTAATGGCTTGTCCTAATTTATAACAACGTTTAGCGGTTGGAATAGGAAATTGCAATACGCCCACTTGTAATGGCACAATGGAGCAAGGCCATTGTTCGTCTTTGCGTTCTAATAATACAGACATCGGTGAAAAGAACCCATGATCTAATGGTTTATTTTGGAAAAATGACATATCAAATTCATCAGTCATTAAACTGGTTGCGATATGTTGAGAAAATTTTAGATCACCGGATATGGGCGGTAATTTTCTCGCACCACCACCTTCATCGGCTGTGCTATATTCACTATCAATACCTAATGCAAAAGCTGAGTAGTGATCAAAGAAGAAAGAAGTAATATGATCGTTAAAAATGTAGATTAATACATCTGGTTTTTTCTCATTAAACCATGATTTTACGGGTTCAAATCCTTCAAAAATAGGTTTCCAAGCGGGATCATTTTGTTTTTTTGCATCATAAGCAAAGCCGATTGTTGGAGAATGAGATACTCCTACGCCACCAATAATTTTAGCCATAATAAATTCCTCTCTGAAATAATGTATTAAGTGTGTTAAATGTTGGCAAAAACTTCGCCATCAAATAATTTACGTGCCGTTAAAACAATCCCTGAAGATAAAACGGTATTTTGTTTTTCATCTACAACCAAAGCTACTCTGGTTGCCCCACTGGGATGTTCTATTAATAGTTGGCGTTGTGTACCCAGAGGCATATTTTCAACCAACTTATTAGCCACCGTCCCTTTTAAAATAGATGCTGTTGCCAACGATACTGCGCCAAATACACCAATAGAAGCATGACAACGATGAGGTATAAAACTGCGGGTATTAATAACGCCTTGATGTAATGGTCGAGAAATAAGGGTCATTTTAGGGATGGATTTTTCTTTCACATCGCCAAGATTCATGATCTTGCCCGCTTGTAATCGAATTTGTTCAAGGCGTAGTTTTAGCTCTTTGTTATTATCCAGTTCGGTTCGACTTTCTTGTCCATTAATCGCAAAGTCTTCAGCATTTAAAACCACAACAGGCATTCCGTTATCAATACAGGTCACTTCTACGCCATTAATTTCATCAATAACATTTCCTGTAGGTAATAAAGCACCGCATTTTGAACCTGCTGTATCGGCAAAGAAAATGGAAATAGGTGCGGCAGGATTTGGTACGCCATCTAAATAGGTTTCACCAGAATAATTGACTTTTCCATTCGGTGTTTGCACTAAAGCAGTTGCAATTTGTCCAGTATTTTTCATGAAAATACGAACATTGGTATGACTACTATTAGCGGATACTAATCCACGTTCAATAGCGAAAGGTGCCACACCAGCCAAAATATTGCCGCAATTTTGAGCATCAGTCACAATGGCTTGATCGACAAATACCTGTAAAAATAAGTAATCTACATCCGCATCGTTTCGAGTTGATCGGCTAACAATGGCGACTTTTGAGGTTAGTGGATCCGCTCCACCAATGCCATCAATTTGACGAGAATCAGGTGATCCCATAATGGCAAGCAACAATTGATCTCGTTGAGCAATATCTTGAGGTAAATCTTTCGCTAAGAAAAATGCCCCTTTGGACGTACCTCCACGCATTAACATACAAGGAATATTAAACATAACGTAGTCCTGCTTTTTCTAATGGTTCACGCATTTTGTACATATCCAATCCCAACACACCTGATGCTAATTTGGTTCGTTTTTGTTCCTCTAATGCGGTGCGAGCAGCTGCTTTTTCTGCCACTTGAGTAGCCCATAAACGAGGCACTACCACAACGCCATCTTCATCGGCAACAATGACATCACCAGGATTAACTAAAGCATTGGCACAAACCACAGGAACATTGACAGAACCTAAGGTTGCTTTAATCGTACCTTTGGAGCTAATACATTTACTCCAGACTGGAAATTGCATTTCTTTTAGGGTTTTTACATCTCGCACGCCAGCATCAATAATCAAGGCTTTTGCTCCTCGAGATTGAAAAGAAGTAGCTAATAAATCACCAAAATAACCATCTGTGCAAGGAGCAGTTATGGCAGCTACAACGATATCACCTGCTTTAATTTGTTCAGCAGCAACATGCATCATCCAGTTATCTCCTGGGTGTAATAACACTGTCAAAGCAGAACCCGCAACACAAACATCGGGATAAATAGGTCTTATATAAGTATTCATTAAACCTAATCGACCCATTGCTTCATGAACTGTTGTTGCCCCAAATTGTTGTAATTTCTCAATTACTTCTGTATCTACACGTTCAATATGTTGATAAACTACGCCTAATTCCGTATTCATTATTCCCCCTTTTAACGCCCTTGTTTTTTCAATAATTCATCTAATCTTGGATAAACTTTGCGAGCGTTTCCTTGATAAATTTTTTCCCGATCTGCTTGGCTTAAATTAGCCGCTTCGATATAACGTTTGGTATCATCAAAGGCAAACCCTGTTTCAGGATCAATACCACGTACCGCACCTATCATTTCAGAGGCAAAGAGTACATTGTCGATAGGAATCACTTTGGTTAATAAATCAATGCCTGGTTGGTGATAAACACAGGTATCAAAGAAAATGTTCTTGAGTAAATGTTCTTGTAAAAGCGGTTTACCTAAGGTTTGTGCTAAACCACGATAACGTCCCCAATGATAAGGTGCTGCACCGCCACCATGTGGAATAACAAATTTTAAATCTGGAAAATCTTTGAATAAATCAGAGGTCAATAATTGCATAAATGCTGTGGTATCTGCATTAATATAATGAGCACCAGTGGTATGGAAACAATGATTACAACTAGTACTCACATGGATCATTGCAGGAATATTCCACTCAATCATTTTTTCATATAATGGATACCAATAACGATCTGATAATGGCGGAGCAGTCCAATGACCACCTGATGGATCAGGATTTAAATTAATCCCTACAAAACCATACTCACCAATACATTTTTCTAATTCAGGAATACAGCTTTCTATTGGCACATTGGGTGATTGTGGCAACATTGCTGCTCCTGCAAAATTATCAGGAAAGAGCTGACTAATGCGATAACAAAGTTCATTACAAATAGCCGCCCATGCAGAGGAAATCTGAAAATCACCAATATGATGAGCCATAAAACTGGCTCGTGGTGAAAAGATGGTTAAATCTAGCCCTCTTTCATGCATTTTTGCTAATTGATTTTTTTCAATTGTCTCACGCAATTCATCATCACCAATTTTTAAATCGGATGTTCTAGGCATTTGACTAGGATTGTTAATCGCCGCTATTTGCTGATTACGCCAATTTTCAAGAGCTTTTGGGGCGGTAGTATAATGACCATGGCAATCAATAATCATGATATTCTCCTAATAAATTAAGTAAATCAGTATGTTATTATTATGTAACAAAGTTGTTTCATTGATATAAAATATAACATACAAATTTTTACTTGAATTATTCGAAAATAGTGCAGTATTATTAATTTTTGATATATTCTCTTTTTGGAGTGATATGAAAGATAGTCTGTTTAATTTAAAACATTTGCGAGCATTAGTGGCTGTTGCAGAAACAGGAAATGTGAGTCAAGCTGCCCAACAAGTTTTTCTCTCTCAATCGGCTATTAGCCAAGGCTTAGCCAATTTAAGTGCGAATTTAAATGTGCCATTAATGGTGAGATCAGGTAAAGGAGTGGTATTAACAGAAGAGGGAGAAGTCTATGCTTATCGTGTTCAACGAGCATTTCAATATTTAACTATCGGTATTCAACAAGCACAACATTTAGCAAAAAATAAGCCTACACGCACAGTACAAAATGTTATTCAGTTATTAACGCATACACAATTAAGAGCTTTTTTATCCGTAGCAGAACATCATTATTTCACGCTTGCGGCTAAACAATTACATTCATCTCAACCTGCAGTTCATCGTTCGCTGAGAGAATTGGAAAATATATTGCAGTGTCCTTTATTTGATAAATCTATCAATGGGTTATTATTAAATAAAAGTGGTCAATGTTTATGGCAACAGATTCAGCTTGCACTGGCTGAACAACGTCAAGCTAAATTAGATATTCAAGCACTTAAAAATCAATATCAAGGTAAAATTACCATTGGTGCAATGCCCTTAATTCGTAATGCTATTTTACCTCAATCCATCGATTTATTTTTGCAACAATATCCAGAAGTCACATTACAAATTATTGAAGCTCCTTATTCTGATTTACTACAGCAATTGCGTTTTGGCAAAATTGATTTTCTAGCAGGAGCATTACGCAACCAAATTCCAGAAGAAACAACGCAACAACATCTATTTCATTCTTCATTGTGTATTGCTTGTCATATTAATCACCCTTTAATTGGTCAGAAAAATATTAGGTTAGCAGAAATTTTAACTTATCCTTGGATTTTACCGCCTCAGCATACGCCAACTAGAGAACGATTTGAACAAATGATTCAAGGCATGGAATTGCCACAAAATATTATTGAATGCAGTTCACAAGTGCTTATTCATCGATTGCTGCAAACCAACCACCGTTTAACCCTTGTTTCTCAACAACAAATTCAATGGGAATTAGATAGTCATCTTCTTGCTACCATACCATTTGATATTCATGATAACCCAAGATCTATAGGTTTAACTTTCCGTCAAAACTGGCATCCGTCAGAAATTCATTTACAACTTATATCAATGTTAAAAAAAGTTTGTGCAGATTTATTATAAAAAAAGTGCGGTTTTTTTCACCGCACTTTCGCTTTTTTTATCTCAAAATATTACAATTTTGCTGCTAACATCGCTTCTAATTTTTCAATATCGGCGGCAAATTTGCGAATACCTTCGGCTAATTTTTCCACTGCCATTGGATCAGCATTGTGTTGCCAGTAGAAATCGGCCTCTTTCAATGGCTCTGGGCGAGCTTTGACTTCACCTTTGTATTCTAATTTACGTGCTAAAGGTGCAGTGCTGTCTTGTAACTCTTTTAATAATGGTGGTGCAATAGTTAAACGGTCGCAACCCGCTAACTCTGTGATTTCACCCACATTACGGAAACTTGCCCCCATTACCACGGTTTTATAACCGTATTGTTTGTAGTAGTTGTAAATTTCCGTCACAGAAACCACACCTGGATCTTCTGCTGGTGCGTATTCTTTTTTATCAGAATTAGCTTTGTACCAGTCAAGAATACGACCCACAAATGGTGAAATTAAGTAAACACCTGCCTCTGCACAAGCACGTGCTTGTGCTTGGGAGAATAATAGGGTTAAGTTACAGTTAATGTTTTCTTTTTCTAAAATTTCCGCTGCACGGATACCTTGCCATGTAGAGGCAATTTTGATCAAAATACGATCGTTGGCAATGCCTGCTTCGTTGTAAAGACGAATTAATTTGCGTGCTTTTTCAACAGTCGCTTCAGTATCATAAGAAAGACGAGCATCCACTTCAGTGGAAATGCGTCCGGGCACTAATTTTAAAATTTCTAAGCCGATATTTACGGCTAATTTATCTTCTGCATCAATTAATTGTTGTGCTTTGTTGCCGCTTTGTTGTTTGGCATAAGCAACGGCTTCATCAATTAATGGGGCATATTGTGGCAGTGCGGAGGCACTTAAAATTAATGATGGGTTGGTGGTGGCGTCTTGTGGTTTATAAAGTTTCATGGCTTCAATATCGCCGGTATCGGCGACCACGACGGTTACATTTTTTAAAGCATCTAATTGGGTTGTCATAATTTACCTCTGGTTGATATTACGCTATGGCTGATTATCCATGATAAGTCGATTAAATACCAGTTAAACGATTAAAAACTGTGATCTAGATCACGGTTTTATAATGGAATTTGTATAGCGAACTACAATATAATACATTAAACGCAAGATGAAAATATCAAAGCAACGATATAAATAATAGGTGTAAGATAATATGATGTCTTTTTTGGGTATTACGGGGTATAGCGGCAGTGGCAAAACTACATTATTAGAAAAATTATTGCCAAAATTAACCGCACTTGGATTGCGAGTGGCGGTGATTAAACATAGCCACCATAATGCTCAAGTGGATAAACCCGGCAAAGACAGTTGGCGAATGAAAGAGGCAGGAGCCAGTCAAGTGATTATGGCGTGCGATCAGCGTTGGGCATTAATGACGGAAACCCCTGAGCCAGTTTCCTTTGCCTATTTAATCCAACAATTTGATCCGCAGTTAACGGATTTGGTGTTAATAGAAGGCTTTAAACAAGAACCAATACCTAAAATTTTATTGCATAGAAAAGACATGGATAAACCTTTACCCGAGCAAGACAACCATGTGATTGCCATTGCCAGTGATTATCCTGTTGACACGGAGAAACCCTTGTTAGATATTAATCATATCGATCAAATCGCCGATTTTATTTGGCATTATTTAGGGAAACATTAAAATGGAAAAAGCCATTTCACCACGTTCCCTTGCATGGATTGCCGCTACGGCCTTTTTTATGCAAGCCTTAGATACGACCATTTTAAATACTGCATTACCTGCCATTGCAAAAGATTTACAGCAATCCCCTTTACAAATGCAGTTGGCCGTGATCAGCTATGCGTTAACGGTAGCGTTATTTATTCCTATTAGCGGTTGGTTAGCCGATAAATATGGCACGCTAAATATTTTCCGTTTTTCTATTATGATGTTTGTGTTAGGTTCGGTGAGTTGTGCTTTTTCCATGTCATTGGAAATGTTGGTTTTTTCTCGAATATTACAAGGTTTTGGTGGTGCTATGATGATGCCAGTGGCTCGTCTGGCCATTATTCGTACCGTGCCTAAAAATGAATTAATTCCAATTTGGAATCTGATGGCCATGGCCGGTTTAACCGGCCCCATTATTGGCCCTATTTTAGGCGGATGGTTGGTGACTTATGCCTCATGGCATTGGATTTTTTTAATCAATATTCCCATTGGTTTCATCGGCGTGATTCTGTCTAGCTTTTTTATGCCGAATGTGAAAAATCAGCTAAATAAATTTGATTGGCTCGGTTTTTTATTATTTGGTGGCGGTTTAGTTTGCCTGACATTAGGATTTGATTTAGTTAGCGAAACCTTTGTAGAAAAATGGCAAGCAGGCAGTATTTTAGCTGCCGGTTGTTTATTTTTGGTGGCTTATTATTTTTATGCTAACGGCAATCAACATGCGTTGATCCCACTTAGTTTATTTCAGGTTCGCACTTATTATTTAGGCTCATGGTCGAATTTATTTATTCGTTTATGTGGTTCCGGCATTCCGTTTTTATTACCATTAATGTTGCAAGTATCATTTCAATACAGTGCAGATTATGCAGGCTTAATGATTACCCCGATTGCCATTAGTTCATTGGTGAGCAAACCGATTATTCGCCCATTGTTAAAATTATTAGGTTACCGAAAATTATTGATGATTAATTCATTATTTATGGCAGTTTCGGTAGGATTAATGGCGTTATTAACCATTGATACGCCACTTTGGATTTATATTAGTTTATTATCAGTTTATGGTGTGGTACTTTCTATTATGTTCACGTCGGTGAATACCTTGACTGTTTCTGAACTAGACAAACAGACCGCCAGTGCCGGTTCCACCATGTTAAGCATTATTCAACAAGTGGGTATTGGTTTAGGGATTGCCGTTTCTGCTATTGCATTGAATTTTTACCGCACTTTAGTGGAACCCGAACAATTACAACAAGCCTTTAGTTATACATTTTTAACCAGTTCTCTTTTTGGTGTAGTATTGCTTTTTGTGGTGGCTAAATTGAAGAAAAATGATGGTGAGAATTTACATTAAGTAGGTTGATATGAATGATATTACATTAGATTTTACGCCATTAATTAATGCGGTTGAACGATTAAAAGAAGGGTTGGCTCGTTATCAAGCGGACGTGACCGATATTCAAATTCGTGATGGCTTAATTCAACGTTTTGAATTTACTTATGAATTAAGCCATAAAATGCTTAAACGTTATTTAGTGCATATTTCGCCTAATCCAGCACAATATGATGCCATGCCGTTTCAAGACTTAATTCGTTCTGGTAATGAAATGAATTTATTACAAGGTGAATGGAAAGATTGGAAAACTTACCGAGAAATGCGATCACGTATCAGTCACACCAATAACGAAGAAACCGCATTAAATGTGGTGAATGGCATTCCTGCTTTCTTACAAGAAGTGATGTTTTTGACCGAACAATTAACAGAACGCACTAACGAATAAATTGAAAGATATGCTCTAACGCCACATTTCGAATCTCATCACGCTCAAATAAAATCTCATGTTTGGCTTGTTTGATTGGAATTAATTGCCCTTTTGGCAAAAGTGCGGTGAATTTTTCGATATTTTTATTCTCCACAATGTTGTCTTTTTCCGCTTGCAAAATCAACACAGGAATTTCAATTTGTGGCAGAATTTTGGGCAAGCGTTTTATCGCTTGCAAACATAAATGTGCCCAACGGAAAGTGGGGCCGCCTAAATGAATTTGTTTAAATTTGCGATTAATCCGATTCATCCATTTCATGCGAGTTTTGCAAAAACTGAGTTCATTTTGTTTTAAATCCGCAGGTTTATAAGCTGTTTTGCCAAACACATAACGCTCACCCATACCCAATAACATCATCAAACTCAATAAAATTTCATCACGTAACGGTTTTTTTAATGGCAAGCCAAAAAAAGGCGAAGAAAGCACCGCACTTTTAATCTGGTGATCATAGTTGGCGAGATAATAGCTTGAAATTAAACAGCCTAAAGAATGGGCCACAATATATTGGTGTTGATAAGTAAAATCTGCGGTGCATTTTTCGATAATTTTTGCCATATCGTCCGCATAAAACCGAAATTCATCTAAATGGCCTTTTTCAGGATCGGTTAATAACCGCTGTGAATAACCTTGTCCACGGTGATCAAAAACCAATACATCAAATCCTTGTTGATAAAAATCATAGGCAAGTTCAGACCATTTCAAAATATTTTCAGCCCGACCATTGACCAGAACGATCAACTTTCGTTGATCGCTTTGGGGTTGGGTAAAATGACGATAGGCTAGCTGACAATGCCTTTTTCCAACAAGATATTGAATGGGGAATTGTTGTGCAAAAGGATACAGTTCAGCTAAGGCAAATTGGCAAAAATGGGGTTCTCGTTGCATCATTTTTATAAAAAAGGGGCGAATATCGCCCCAGAAGTCAAATTAAACCAACTGATTTAAAATACGGCGTACAGGCTCTGCCGCACCCCATAATAATTGGTCGCCCACGGTGAATGCGGCTAAATATTCAGGGCCCATGGCCAATTTACGTAAACGTCCTACTGGTACGCTTAATGTGCCAGTGACTTTCGCTGGCGTCAACTCACGCAAGGTGGTTTCTTTATCATTTGGAATCACTTTCACCCATTCATTATGGCTTGCTAAAATTTGTTCAATTTCGCTTAATGGCAAGTCTTTTTTGAGTTTAATGGTGAACGCTTGGCTGTGGCAACGCAATGCGCCGATACGGACACATAAACCGTCCACAGGAATAGGATTATCGCTTAATCCTAAAATTTTATTAGTTTCCGCATAACCTTTCCATTCTTCTTTGGTTTGTCCACTTTCTGGTAACAATTTATCAATCCATGGAATTAAGCTACCACCCAACGCTGCCCCGAAGTTATCGGTTGGGAAATCGTCAGCACGCATTTTGGCGGTGACTTTGCGTTCAATATCTAAAATAGATGACGCTGGATCAGCAAGCTCAGCTTTCACTGAATCTTCTAATTGACCCATTTGTACAAGTAACTCACGCATATTTTTCGCCCCTGCACCAGACGCCGCTTGATAAGTCGCAACAGAAATCCATTCCACTAAATCTTTCTCGAACAAACCACCAATCGCCATTAACATCAAGCTCACGGTACAGTTACCGCCTACAAAAGTTTTAATGCCTTTTTTCAAGCCGTCGGTGATCACGTGTTGGTTCACAGGGTCTAACACGATAATGGCGTCATCTTGCATACGCAATGCGGATGCGGCATCCACCCAATAACCGTCCCAACCGGTGGCTTTTAATTTTGGATACACTTCATTGGTGTAATCACCGCCTTGACAGGTGACGATAATATCTAATTTTTTAAGTTCATCAATATCAAAGGCATTTTTCAATTCGCCTGCCTCTTTACCCGCAAACACAGGGGCTTTTTGCCCTGCTTGCGAAGTGGTGAAGAACACAGGATTTAAATTGGCAAAATCGTTTTCTTGAACCATACGATCCATTAACACCGAGCCAACCATACCACGCCAACCGATAAAACCGACATTTTTCATATTTGCATTTCCTTTAAGTTATGTTGTGTTTGATGGTTATAAAATTACAGATAACCTTGATAAAATCAAGTGTTTTTTGTATAAAAAATGATGAAAATTAGGTTTTGATTAATTTTCATCATTAAATAAGCAGTTATGTTAGAACAATTTTTAAAACTAGGCTTTAAAAATTAGATATTTTATCATTTTCCTAACATTTTTATATGCCGTGTCGCCGCAATCCATGCTGACGCATAGCCCACAATGGAGCAAATAATCAACAAGAATGCAAATTCTACGAATCCTAAGCCATTCAATTCAAATTGGACTGCAAAAATATCGGTCACATATTTCACCGCACTAGTGAAATAACCAATGACGAAACTACTGAAAATGCAGGCAAATAAAGCACCTAAAAAGCCGTAAATAATGCCTGTGTATAGGAAAGGACGTAGCACAAATTGATCGGTGGCACCCAGTAATTTCATCACTTGAATATTCGCCTTGCTACTATATACATCAGAACGAATACTATTCCCGATCACTAAAAAGACAGCCAAAGTCATTAACACCGCACTAAAAATCGCCACATGAGCAATCAGCCACGTAATCGCCGTGAGTTTTTCGAGCCAGTCATTATCCATGCGGACTTCATCTACCCCTTTGATTTTCATCAAATTATTATGTAATTCTTGACGTTTTTCGGAACCTTGAAATTCTGATGTTGGATGGATCATCACCACGGCCGGTAAGGGGTTATCATCTAAAATATCCAATTCTTCATTAAAGCCAGACCACGCCTTAAACTCTTTTAAACTTTCTTGGCGAGAAACATAATTTAGGCTTTCTACGCCATTTTGTTCACGGATTTTTTCCACCACATTGTTGGCATCATCTGCATTCAGATTTTTATGCAAATAGACCGTTAATTCGGTTTCTGGATAAAATTTGGTGGTGGCAAGGTGGGTGTTTTTCCAAAGTAAAAAACTCACAGTCGGAATAGTCAGCGACACGGCAATCACCAAAATTGTCAATAAGGTACCGTATTTTCTTAAACAAAGATCGGCCCACACATTGCGTAGAACATATTGCATTTGTACCCAAAATGGGGCTTTTTGTGTTGAACTCATTTGCTTTCCCCTATGCTCGCAAATAGCCTTGTTCTAATACAAGGCAAGGTTTTGGTTTTTGTTGAATTAAGCCAATATTGTGGGTGGCAATTAACACGGTCATGCCGGTTTTATTAAATTCTTCAAACAGGTTAAAAATATCAAAAGACAAAGCGTTATCCAGATTGCCAGTGGGTTCATCAGCCAGCAATAATTGCGGTTTATGCACCACGGCTCGAGCAATATCGACACGTTGTTGTTCACCGCCCGATAAATGTAATGGCTGATGATTGGCACGGTCGTATAATCCCACTCTATCTAACATAGCCAATGCACGTTCTTTTGCCGTTTTGGGGTGCATGCCTGCAATAATTAAGGGCAATGCCACATTATCCACAATAGAACGATCAGGCAATAAACGATAATCCTGATGAACCATGCCAATTTGGCGACGTAAAAATGGCAATTCATGGCTAGAAAGGCGAGAAATTTTATGACCATTAAACCAAATTTCCCCACCATTAACACGTTCCATGCCCATAATGAGTTTTAACAACGTACTTTTACCTGCCCCAGAATGCCCAGTTAAATAAGTCATACTGCCCACAGGTAAATGAAAATTTATCCCTTGTAACGCAGATTGTTTGCTCCCTAAATAGGCTTTGCTCACATCTTGAAAATAGATCATTTGGCTTTCCCTTAATCTTCTTGCGTAAATAACGCATCAATAAATTCATTGGCATCAAAGGTGCGTAAATCTTCAATTTTTTCACCCACACCAATATAACGAATGGGTAAATTAAATTGATCCGCAATAGCAAAAATCACGCCACCTTTGGCGGTGCCATCTAATTTGGTTAAACAGAGTCCAGTCAGTCCTACCGCCTCATTAAATAATTTTGCCTGACTAATGGCATTTTGCCCTGTGCCTGCGTCTAAGGTGAGCATAATTTCATGCGGTGCGGTGTCATCATATTTTTTCATCACACGCACGATTTTTTTCAACTCGTCCATCAAATTATTTTTATTTTGCAAACGCCCTGCAGTATCAGCAATCAATATATCAATATTTTTCGCAGCGGCTGATTGCATAGCATCAAAAATGACGGATGCTGAATCCGAGCCAGTCGCTTGTGCCACCACTGGAATATGATTACGCTCGCCCCACACTTGCAACTGTTCTACCGCCGCCGCACGGAAAGTGTCACCCGCCGCTAACATCACGGATTTACCTTGTTGTTGGAACTGACGAGCGAGTTTACCGATTGTGGTGGTTTTGCCCACGCCGTTCACGCCGACCATTAAAATGACATAAGGTTTTTTGCTGGTGTCAATGTGCAAAGGTTGTGCTACTGGAGCAAGAATATCCGCCATTTCTTGTTTGAGTTGTTGATACAACAAATCCGCATCTTTCAACTGTTGACGAGTGGCATGTTGTTCTAAATTTTGGATAATTTTGCTGGTGGTCGGCACGCCAATATCGGCAATTAATAGTTGTTCTTCGAGTTCTTCAAACAGTTCATCATCAATTTTTTTGCCTAAAAAGAAAGCACGAAAACCCGAACCGATATTCTGTTTGGTTTTCACTAATCCTTTGAGTAAACGACTGAAAAAACCGCCCTCGCTTGGCTTTTCTTGGGTAACGGCAGTTTCTGGAATATCAGGTTCAGCGGGTTCATTTTCTTGTTCGGTGATTTCTTCTGATTGTTCAACTTGCGCTAAAACAGGCTCAAATTCCACCGCGCTTTCTTTAACAATATCTTCAACAATATCTTCTGCATTATCCTTTTCTTCTGGAGCAATAACCTCTGCAATAATTTGTTCCGTTTTGACCGGTTCAAGTGCGGTATTATTTTGTTCAGAAATAAATGCGGTTTCAGAATGAACAAAATTTTCGACTAAATTTAAGGTGTCTTCGCTTAAATTTTCGCTCACCGTTTCAATAGCATGATCGATATTTTCGCTGATGTTTTCGATTTTTTCTTCAATAATATCAACAATATTCTCAGTTTGTTTGGCGGTGTTTTCGATAATTTCTTCAACAGCTTGTTGTGTTTCCATTGATGATATTGGTTCATCAACATGGTTTTCAGGTGGCTTTTTCCCAATCCCCAACCATGACCAAAAACCGCCTTTTTTCTTCTCATCTGCCATAAAAATCTCTCAATATCTGTTAAACTATACAAAATCTATATAGTTTATCATTTTTTATTTACATCTGTATGAAAAAAAGCACAAAATCGACCACTCAATCGACGAAAGGCGAAGTTCGTATTATTGCGGGCCGTTGGCGTGGGCGAAAATTGCCAGTCCTTAATGCCCAAGGTTTACGCCCCACTGGTGATCGTGTAAAAGAAACGCTGTTTAATTGGTTAATGCCCTACATTGTGGATAGTTGTTGTTTAGATTGTTTTGCTGGCAGCGGATCGCTCGGATTTGAAAGCCTATCAAGGGGAGCGAAACAGGTGACTTTTGTAGAGTTAGACAAAACCGTTGCCAACCAACTGAAAAAAAATCTCGCCACCTTGAAATGCGATACAGAGCAATCTGTTGTACTCAATCAAAACAGTTTAGATTACCTAAAACAACCGCAAAAAACACCGCAGTTTGATGTGGTATTTTTGGATCCACCGTTTCATTTTGGTTTGGCAGAACAAGCAATAATCTTATTAGCGCAAAATAACTGGCTAAAAGAAAACGCTTTAATTTATGTGGAAACCGAAAAAGAAAAACAGTTAACAACACCAGAAAATTGGCAGTTGTTAAAGGAAAAAATTACGGGCATGGTGGGGTATCGGTTGTATCAGAAAGGATAAAAACACCAATCTTGAATAAAGAATGGTGTTTTTATTAAAATTTCTAAATTTTCTCAGCCAATTCCACAATTTTCAATGTCAATTCGCAAGATTTCTCAAAAGAGGAAATCGGCAGAAATTCAAAGCGAGAGTGAAAATTGTGGGCTCCTGTAAAATAATTTGGTGTGGTGATACCTTTTACGGACAAGGCTGCTCCATCAGTACCGCCACGCATTGGGATCACTTTTGGCGTGATATTGAGTCGTTCCATCGCTTGAAATAATAAATCAATAGAACGGCGATCTTCGGTTAAGGTGTTGGCAATATTGCCGTAAATATCATTAACTTCAGCATGAATCTTTGCTCTTGGATAGCGAGCCTGAATCTGGTCCACTGCTTGATGGATAAAGGCTTTGCGATATTCAAAATTGTCTTTGTCAAAATCACGAATAGCAATTTGTAATTTTGCCTCTGATTGATTAGATTGCATACCGTTAAACCACCAATAACCTTGTTTTTGTTCGGTATGTTCTGGGGTTTGTTTCGGGTCAAATAAGGCAATAAAATCTTGAGCGATTAGAATGGGATTGACTAACACATTTTTTGCCGACATTGGGTGAGCCGCGACGCCTTGAATCCTTACCGTAGCCCCTGCGGCATTAAAGTTTTCATAGACAACTTCGCCCAATTCGCAACAATCAATGGTATACGCAAAATCAGGTTTAAACTTGGTTAAATCCAGTAATTTTGCCCCTTTTAACCCAATTTCTTCATCAGGCACAAAAGCGATATAAATATCACCCGTGGCGATATTATTTTCTTTGATAACCGAAAGTGCGGTCATCACATTGGCGACCGCAGATTTATTATCCGCCCCTAATACGCTTGTGCCGTCACTAAAAATAATATCCTGCTCTTGATAAGGCAGAATTTCAGGGTGTTCAGCGACGTTTAGCCAAATATTTTGCTCGGCATTTAAGCACAAATCTTGCCCTGTAAAATGCAAAATTTGTGGCTTGATATGAGGCGATAATGCCACATCCACAGTGTCCATATGAGTCACAAAACCAATAGGCGTGACATTCGGTTTGTTACCTTTTAAAAGTGCGGTGACATTGGCGTGAGAATCTATTTCCACATTCACCAAACCCAATTCACGCAATTCTTGAGCTAATAATTCAGCCATTTGCCATTGTCCTTGCGTACTCGGTACTTGAGATTGTTTGGCATCACTTTGTGACGTGACGGATAAATAACGAAAAAAACGTTCAATTAATTGATCTTTTAAAGTCATTTTTTTATTCCTTAATTTACTCGTGGATACACATAATCAGCATCAAAACCTAGCGGAATGCCCAATCCCCAATACACATATAAAAGTGCAGTGAGAACAATGAAAAGCCCAATAGTATAAGGGATCATCATGGAACACAGCGTGCCTACCCCTGCGTTTTTACAGTAACGTTGGCAATAGGAGATCAGCAAAGGATAGAACGCAAACATTGGTGTTGACACATTCATGACGGAATCACTCAGGCGGAAAGCCGCTTGGGTTAATTCAGGCGAAATATTCACGGACATTAACATTGGCACAAGAATTGGCGATAAAATCGCCCATTTGGAGGTGGCGGAAGTAATAATGATGTTTAATAATAGGGTTAGCACTAACACGCCAAAAATCGTGATACCTGATGGCATTTGCAAGGATTTCAAAAATTCCGCCCCCGATAACGCAATGAGTGAGCCAATACCTGAACGGTTAAAGGAATATAAAAATTGGGCACAGAAAAAACTAAATACAATAAACGGCACTAAGGTATGGGTGATTTTTTCCATAGATTTGGTGACAGTTCGGGTATCTTTGAACGTTTTTGCTAATACCCCATAAATCAAAGACGGCACAGCAAAAAACAGCAACAATAACGGTACAATCATTTGCATAATTGGGGCTTTCGGACTTGTTAATAATCCGTTGGGATCTCGCAATAGAGAATCTGAGGGATAAGCCAATAGGGTTAAACCTAGAGCCATGACAATAAATACCGAACTTGCCCAATGAAACGCTTTTAATTCTTGTGCAGAGGGCGGATTGATGGAAAGTTCTTCTGAATCTAAATCCTGATCTAATGGCATCATTTTATGTAATCTTGGCTCAACGATTTTATCGGTAATATACCAACAAGTGGCGATGACAAAAATTGTTCCGCCTAAGCTAAAAAAGTAATTGCCCAAAATATTGACTTCATAACTTGGGTCAATAATATGTGACGCATTTTGGGTAAAACCTTGAATCACAGGATCAATAATTGATGGCGTAAAACTGGCAGTAAATCCGCCTGCTAATCCCGCAAACGAAGCGGCAATCCCAGCCAATGGATGCTTGCCTAAACTGTAGAAAATTAAGGCAGAAACAGGCATTAAAATCACATAAGCAGAATCGGCAATCACATGAGCAAACACGGAAACCACTAGAATGGCAGGTGTCACCATTTTTTTCGGAATCACATTTAATGCTCGGCTCATTCCCACATTTAAAAAACCACTGGCTTCAGCAATACCAATTCCCAAGGTTGCCACAATGGTAATGCCTAAGGGTGGGAAATTAATAAAATTTTTGGTAAGTTCGGTGAAAAAAGTGAGAATTTCTGAGGGTTGAAATAAATTCACAATTTCCAATGGTTTTTTGCTAACGGGATTGAGATAATCAAAATGCAAATAAGACAATCCCCAAGACAACAACCAGCAAATCACAGTTGCATAAATAAACAACATAGTAATATCGGGGAGTTTATTGCCAATATATTCAATCCGTTGTAACCAATCTCGGTTAGTTTTTTGTTTGTTGACAGTCATTTAATCACCTCTCATTAATTTCTTGTAACAGGATTCATTCTATTACGAAAAAATAAATTTTTGCATAATTATTTTGTGAGAAAGATCACAAAATTGACAAAAAAGTGGTTTTTTATAGCTAAACTGAATAACACAAAGAAAAAAGTTATTGGTTGAGAGTGGTGAAATTTTTGCATAATTTAACCATACTTCAATTTATATTAAAGGAACAAAGAATGATAACAGGCTTACTTTGCGGATTTGTATTTGGTTTTGTGTTGCAACGTGGACGTTTTTGTATCACAGGGGCATTTCGTGATATGTATGTGACCAAAAGTAAAAAAATGTTTATTGCGTTGCTGATTGCAATTAGTGTGCAGTCTGTAGGATTTTTCTTATTTAAAGAATGGGGAATTATTGCTGTTGAACCCGCAGAAAATTTTGCTCCCTTGGCAGTGATTGTTGGGGCTTTTGTATTCGGTATCGGTATTGTACTGGCTGGTGGTTGTGCTACTGGTACTTGGTATCGTGCAGGCGAAGGCTTGATTGGTAGTTGGGTTGCCCTGATTTTTTATATGTTATTCAGTGCGATGATGCGAACTGGTCCATTGGGGGATTTTAATACCGCTTTGCGAAGTATTGAAATTGAGCAAAGAACGCTTTACCAAAGTTTTGGCATTTCGCCGTGGATTTTAGTTGTGTTGTTAAGTGCGATCACGATTTGGGCAACTTATCACCAACTCATTAAACCACAAGCTAAAATTGCGACACTGAAAGCCAAAAAATCAGGCATTGCTCATTTATTATTTGAAAAACGTTGGCATCCGTTTGTCACCGCTATTTTAGTTGGTGTAATAGCTCTTTTTGCTTGGCCACTAAGCCTTGCCACAGGACGTGAATTTGGCTTAGGCATTACAGGTCCTTCCGCCAATATTATGCAATATTTAGTCATTGGCGATACCAAATTTATCAACTGGGGCGTATTTTTAGTGTTGGGTATTCTACTCGGCTCTTTTGTCGCCGCCAAAGGTAGCAACGAATTTCGTTTCCGTGTGCCTGATGTAAAAACGATTTTATATAGTGTTATTGGCGGTACGGCTATGGGTATCGGCGCATCTTTAGCTGGTGGTTGTTCTATTGGTAACGGTTTAGTTGAAACTGCTTTTTTCTCATGGCAAGGTTGGGTGTCATTACCGTTGATGATTTTGGGGACTTGGGTAGCGGCGTATTTTACGATTGTGAGAAGACGGTAGCAAAACACCGCACTTTATTAAAAAATATAAGGTGCGGTATTTGGGCATAGTAAACAAGATTTTTATCTCAACACTTTCCAACATCTAAACCCATAAACTGCAATCACCACAAAACAAATCAAGGGCAAGATAAAGGAAAAATTGACGGCTGGCATATTGGCGACTGTGCCTAAATCAATAATCATTCCTTGCAATGGTGGCATTAATGCACCGCCGACAATTGCCATTACGAGTCCTGCTGCACCTAAGGCAGATTCTTCTCGTTGACCATCTAAGGCAATGCCGTAAATGGTTGGGAACATTAAGGACATAAAGCCTGATGTGAGAATTAAGCAATATAAGCCAAGAACACCATCAATAAACATTACACCTAAGATTGAGCAGAATCCCCCAATAGCAAAAGTAAATAACATCAATTCTGCTTTGAGATATTTCATTAATGATGTACTGATAAAACGGCTACAAATAAAGATCGCCATTGCAATAATATTGAAATTTTGCCCTTCTGCTTTGCTAAATCCAAGACGTTCAGCGTATTGAATGATGAATGTCCAACACATAATTTGCACGCCCACATAAAATACTTGAGCTATTACTCCTTCACGGTATTTGGCATTGCTAATCAAGCGATTAAAAGATGTTTTAAATGAAATACTGCCATTCTCACAGACTTTTGTGGTTGGCATTTTGTAAAGTGCAATGATTAAGAAAATAACCAAGACCACACAACCAATCGCCAAATACGGATTACGAATAATCGCTAAATCGTGAGTTTTGACCACCGCTTTTTCAGCCGCTGAAAGCGTATGGAAAATCACATTGCCTGCAGCATCACGTTTTTCGGAATCTAAGTTGGTTAGCACCAATTGCGATGCAATAAACATCCCTGTAATGGAACCTAGCGGATTAAAGGATTGAGCAAAGTTCAAGCGGCGAGTGGCGGTGGCAGGATCGCCCATTGAAAGAATATATGGGTTAGCGGTGGTTTCTAAAAAGGCTAAGCCAAAGGTTAAAATATATAAAGAAAGTAAGAAGTAGTTAAATTCTTCGTATAATGCAGCTGGATAAAATAAAAATGCCCCGACCGCATATAATGCCAAGCCCAATAATACACCGGCTTTATAGCTATAACGACTGGCAAATAATGCGGCTGGAATCGCCATTGTGCCGTAGCCACCATAAAAGGCAAATTGCACCAATGCCGCTTCTGATGCAGGAATTTCCATTACGGTTTGGAACACGGCAACCATTGGGTTGGTGATGTCGTTGGCAAATCCCCAAAGGGCAAATAAGGTGGTGATTAAGATAAAGGGTACAACAAATTTTTTCTCTAACACTTTCGTAGTCATAGGATGTTCCTTCTTAAAATAAGCGGTTATTTTTCTTCCACCCAAGAACCATAGGATTTGAATTTTTCTAACACAATATCCATTTGTTCTTTGTTGAGCGTTGGAATCGGTTTGCCAGTGGCGAGTAATTTCAAATACCATTCGGCAATGACTTCCACTTCTTGGGCAATGTGCAAGGCTTTATCAAGGGTTTTCTCGGTGGTGATTAAGCCGTGATGAGCCAGTAAAATCGCTTTGCTGTGTTTAATGCCTTCTCGCACATAATCGGAAAGCTGATGCGTACCGAAGGTGGCATAAGGCACGCAAGGAATGTGATCCGTGCCAGTGACCGCAATCATATAGTGAATGGCTGGGATTTTTTCTCCCAAGATGGACACGGCTGCACAATTCAAAGCGTGGTTATGCACCACCACATTCATTTCAGGGCGTGCTTCATACACCGCCAAATGAAATTGCCACTCGCTAGACGGTAATTTGCCGTCTTCGTGCTTGCCGTTGTTATCCACATACACAATGCTGTCTTCGGTCATTTCTTCATAAGGCGTGCCTGTTGGGGTGATGAGCATACCGTCTTGATAACGTACGCTTACATTGCCTGCGGTGCCTTGATTTAACCCCATTCGGGTCATCGCTAAACAGGTGTCTATAATTTGTCTGGAAAGTTGTTTTCTGTTCATTTTTTATTCCTTGTTACTGCTTTATTTCACAGGCGTTACGCCTTTTTTCAGAATAATATTGCCGTATTTCGCCAGCTCGCCCGTAATCACTACGGCGTAAGCGGTTTTGGCTCGTTCATAAAAAGCAAAGCGTTCAATGCGTGTTAAATTTGGTACGTTTCCCACCGCAGTTTGAATGGCATTGAGATAGCGTTTTTCCACATCAGGATCGAGCGTATCGCTTTGCACGGCTTGCATCATAATTAAGGGTGCATCTACATAGCTGTCATATTCAAATAATGGGCTAATGCCTGTGAGTAAGGTTGCGACATCAATACCATCAGCACGGATAACTCGGTGATGTAATTGATGAGCAGGAAAATGGGCATCGGATAATACAATTTCATCGCCGTGTCCCATTTCGGCAAGGGTTTTGAGTAACTCAGGGGAAATCGCAGGATGAATACCTTTTAACATAGTTTTCTCCTTGTTTAATGTTTTGTTTGTTCAAATTGGACAAAAAGTGCGGTGTAATTTTCAGCATTTTTTGACGGATAAATGCGGTGTTTCTTGGCTTGCATTTGCTGTTGAGCTTGTTCTGGCGTGTCGTAAACACCTACAGCGGCTAAGGTAAACATTGCCGCACCTAACACGGTGCTTTCGGCTACGTCCACAATATCCAATGGCAATCCCAATACATCCGCTCGGATTTGATTCCATAAGCGATTTTTCGAACCGCCACCGACACAAATCAGGCTTTCTGCTTTAAAATCGCTGACCTGTTCTAATCGGGTTAAGCCTTGTTTTAATTGGTATGCCATATATTCCAAGGTCGCACGGTAAATTTGCCCACGCTTGCTGTGCATTGACAGCCCGATAATTTCACCCACACTGACTTGTTGATCGCTGTTGAACACGCCTTGCAAGCTCACGCCACCTGATCCAGCAGGTTGGCTTTCGCCTTCGGAAATCATTGTGTCGTAATATTTTTCTGTACCCGCCACATCCGCAAACAACAATTTACCGATCCATTCCAACACGCCCGAACCAATCCATTGCACCGCAGGGTTATAGCCACCGAATTTCGCATCAAATTCCGTGGTTAAACCTTGATGAATGGTATTAAAATCGGGTTTGGCTTGTTGGGTACGAGCCATCAAAATTTCCCAGGTTCCCGAACTGAGAACAGGCTGATTCAAGGTTGCCCCCGAACCAAACACCGCAAATTGGGTATCGTGTCCGCACGAAATCACAGGGATTGGATTTAAACCCAATTGACGGCAAAGCTCATCGGATAAAACCCCCACTTTTTCGCCCGCACTTTTCATTGGTGGGAAATGTTGAGCGGTTAAACCGAGCAGTTTAAGCACGTCTGGATCCCAATCTTGTGTGGCAAGATTGGTCATCATTGATGTGCCTGCCATTGTGCGATCGGTCGTCCATTCGCCAGTTAAAAAGTGATTTAACATTGACGAAATAAACACCCATTTATCCATTTTGGCGAAAATAGTCGGTTGATTTTCTTTTAACCAAAGCAATTTAAACAGCGTATTAAAACTGTACAGCCCAATGCCGTTGCGTTGATAAAGTGCGTTAAGATCAAGGTATTGCTCGATATTTTGCATTATTGGCACGGTGCGTGGGCATTTCCACGAGATAATCGGGTAAAGCGGATTGCCATTCTTATCAAAAGGGGCTCCGTCCACGCCAAAGGTGGTGACACCAATGCCTTTAATGCAATCAAGGGCAATGTCTTGAGCTTTTAAATCGGCTAAGGTTTTTTCCGCACAGGTAGTCAGTTTTTGGCAAATTTCCGCAAAATCCCAAATGTGATAGTCAGGGTTTTCTTGCCCTGGTTGGGTGTGATTGGGTAAATGATGAAAGGCGATAATCTTGCCTTTTTCATCCATTGCAATGGTGCGTAAATTCGTCGCCCCACAGTCAAAGATTAATGCTAATTGCATAATGTTTCTCCCCAAGAGTGCGGTGCAAAAAATGATTAAATTTACACCGCACTTTCACCGTTAATTATTTATACAACGCCCCAAAATTCGCACAAGCACGGTAGTCTTGCCCTTCTTTATCTTGACCAAAACCATTCCACGAACTTGGACGGAACACTTGTTCGTCTTCCAAATTGTGCATACAAACTGGAATCCGCAACATTGATGCAAGCGTGATTAAATCCGCCCCAACGTGTCCGTAAGTGGCGACACAGTGATTGGCTCCCCAATTTGCCATTACCGAATACACATCTTTAAATGCCCCTTTGCCGGTTAAACGTGGGGTAAACCAAGTGGTTGGCCAGGTTTGATCGGTACGTTTATTCAAAATGTCGTGAACCTTTTCAGGCAACTCAATGGACCAACCTTCGGCAATTTGTAGCACTGGGCCAACGCCTTTAATTAAGTTGATACGGTGCATAGTGAACGGCATTCCGCCTTTGGTTAAGAATTGAGAAGACAAACCGCCCCCACGGAAATATTCGTGAACCGCTTGACACCAACGAGTATGTTCTAAGCAACGTTTGCCATCCGCTTCGGTGACTGCCCACGCAGGTTTAATCACTGCGTTACCGTCTTTGTCTTGATGTTGACCTGTGCCATCCAATGCGGCAGAGCCTGAATTGATCAAATGAATAAAGCCTGCTTCTGGTCGCCAACCTGTGACACGTTCCACGGAATCTTCACTCCAATAAGTCCGCACATCGGCAAAAATTTGTGCCTGACCAGTCAATAAATGCCCGAATAGCATATTTACGCCATTCAAAGAGTCATTTTCGGTCGCCATAATGTAAGGGGAGCGTACGCCGTTCCAGTCATAGGTAGAATTTAAAATGGCTTCTAAGAAATCACCGTTCGGTAAATGGTCTGTCCATTGACGTTGTCCTTGGAAACCTGCCGCAATAGCATTATGACCAAGGGATTCTTCCACAAAACCGAGTTCGGCAAGACGTGGATTACCCACCATTAAATCACGCGCAATAATGGTCATTTTCACCACATTGTCCCAAAGTTCTTCTTTTTCTTGGGCGGTGCGTTGATGTTCGGCTTTGTTGACATCAATGCCTTCTTTGCAATAGGTTTTCACCCATTCACGAGCGAGTTTAAATTCTTCTTCATCGTAAATTTTGCGGTCTAAACGGCGTTTGATTTCGGTCATATCCACATATTCATTCCGCATACCCAAATATTCTTGGAAGAATTGTTGATTGACGATAGACCCTGCAATCCCCATTGAAACTGAACCGATAGACAAATAGGATTTGCCCCGCAAGGTTGCCACCGCCAGCCCTGCACGAGCAAAACGCAATAATTTTTCACGCACATCAGTAGGAATGGATTGATCATTGGCTTCTTGCACTTCCGTGCCATAAATAGAAAACGCTGGTAAGCCGAGTTGGTTATGTCCTGCCAAGGCTGCGGCTAAATACACTGCCCCAGGGCGTTCTGTACCGTTAAATCCCCAAATAGCTTTTGGCAAATGCGGATCCATATCAATGGTTTCTGAACCGTAGCACCAACAAGGGGTAACGGTAATCACTGCCCCGACATTTTCACGTTTGAATTTCTCCGCACAAGCCGCCGCTTCTGCTACGCCACCAATGGTGCTATCGGCGATCACGCATTGCACAAAGTCGCCATTGGGATGACGGATTTCCGTTTGTAAGAGATGGGCAACGGCTTTCGCCATATTCATTGTTTGTTCTTCAAGGGATTCACGGACACCCATACGGCGACCATCAATGGTAGGACGAATACCAATTTTGATTTGAGTTGATGTAGTCATTTTTTTCCTTCCTTATTTTTTCTTTAACAAAAGAATTGATAGGAATATTGTTGATGAAAAAAATGAAAATCACCAATTTTTTGCAAAGTTTGTGTTGGATTTGTGATCTCGATCACAAAAAACGGTATAAAAATCGGTAAAAATAAGAATTAAAATGACCGATATTTGTTTTGTATTTTACAAATCGGTCATTTTATCATTAATAAATAATGAGTACATTGTGATGGTCACAATAAGAATGGAGTTCTTCACTAGGGGATTTTTCGCTGATCAAAATATCCATTTGAGAAAGATCGGCGAGTTTAATCAGATTTTTATGTTCAAATTTGGAGCTATCTGCAAGTAAAAATTTCTGCCCTGACGCATCCATCATTTTCCGTTTTATGGATGCGTTAAGTTCGTTGGATTCCCAAATATTGCCCGAATTATCGATCCCAGAACAAGAAAAAATGCCTAAATCAATATGTAAACGTTGAAGCATTTGTTCTGATAATGGGCCATAAAAGGCATCATATTTGCTGGAATACACACCGCCAGTGGCAATCGTGCGAATATTGGGTTTATTGACTAATGCCGTAATGTTGTGCATTGAATTGGTGACAACAGTGCAAGGAATATCAGGAATCAATTGAGCAAAATGCCAACTACTGGAACTGGCATCCAACCCAATGACCGCCCCTTCAAAAAAATAATCAATGGCATTTTTAGCGATGGCTCGTTTTTCATCGGCATTGGTACGTTGTCGAGCTTGGAAAGAACTGCCTAAATCTTTCGCTTTTATGCTAACAGCCCCACCGTGAACACGATGTACCAATCCACGTTGAGCCAAATCGGTTAAATCACGCCGAATGGTTTCCACCGACATATTCAAACTTTGTGCTAATCCATTAACGCTGACTTTCCCTATGGTGTTGATTTGTTGCAAAATGAGATCTTCACGTTTTTGCATTTTATTTGCTCCAGTCAAAATCGTTATTTCTTCATTATAATCCATTTTGAAAGAAAGATAAAAATAACAACAAGGAGCAACTGCTAAATTCATTTCCCTGTTTTGTGATCAAGATCACAAATTCAACAAAAAGCCATTGATTTATCCTGTCAAAAGTAGAATATATTAACAATTGTTAATATTTTAACAGGTGTTAATATGACGATGGCAACAACAGCAATGACAAAAGAACAGCAAATTTTGGCGTTGTTGGCAAAAAATCCATTTTTACAACAAAATGAAATAGCTGAACAATTAGGCATTACTCGCTCTAGTGTGGCGAATTATATTATGAATTTGAGTAATAAAGGCAAAATTCGGGGCAAGGGCTATATTCTTGCTCCCCACAAACGCATTGTCACCATCGGTGGCACTAATATGGACATTGCTGGCACGGCGTTGACGGAATTACGCTTGCAGGATTCTAATCTCGGTAAAATCAAATGCAGTGCAGGGGGCGTGGCTCGGAATATTGCACAAAATATTGCAATGCTCGGGCAGGAATCCCATTTGATTTCGGTGGTGGGGGACGACACTTCAGGGGTGAGCCTGTTAGAAACCACTCGCCTTGCTGGGGTGAAAATTGAGCAATGTTATAAATTAGCGAATCAAACCACGTCCACCTATTTGTCGTTGCATAATCATTCTGGGGAAATGGTGGTGGCGATTAATGATATGGACATTTTGCAATGCCTGACCCCTGAATTATTGGTGTCCCGTTTGGATTTTATCCAACATTCGGATGTGTTGGTGTTGGATTGCAATTTATCGGAAACCACATTGGCGTGGCTGTTTACCCATTGTGGTCATTTGCCGATTTTTGTGGATCCCGTTTCTACCTTTAAGGCAATGAAAATTAAGCCTTATTTACATAAAATTCATACCCTGAAACCGAATCGAATGGAAGCGGAAATACTCAGCGGTATAACCATTGAGCAGCCTGAAGATCGGGTCAAAGTGGCAAATTGGTTTCATTCGCAAGGGCTGCAACGTTTGGTTATGAGTCTGGGGGCGGATGGTGTTTTTTATAGCGAAAAAGACGGTTTTGCTGATACAATGGCGGCGTTCAAAACGGATATTGTCAATGTCACGGGAGCGGGTGATGCGATGATGGCGGGGTTGGCTTGTTGTTATTTAGAAAATTGGTCTTTTTCCGCATCGGTTCGTTATGCTCAAGCCTGTTCTGCGATGGCGTTGGCATCCGTATTCACAAACAACCCAAATCTATCAGATGATAGTGTTAAACAATTATTGGAGAACTAAACAATGAATCAATTTCTTGATATTGCCCCTGAAGTGGCACAAGCCTTACAACAGGGTAAGCCCGTGGTAGCGTTGGAATCTACCATTATCTCGCACGGTATGCCTTATCCGCAAAATGTGGAAACCGCGTTGCGTGTGGAGCAGGTGATTCGTGATAATGGAGCCATTCCTGCGACCATTGCGATTATCAATGGGCGTTTAAAAGCGGGGTTAAGCCGTGATGAAATTGAAATTTTAGGCAAAGAAGGGCAAGCGGTGGCGAAAGTTAGTCGTCGTGATTTACCCTTTATTGTGGCAGCCAAAAAGCACGGGGCAACCACAGTGGCGGCGACAATGATTGTGGCTTCTCTTGCTGGCATTAAGGTGTTTGCCACAGGTGGTATTGGCGGTGTGCATCGTGGTGCCGAAACCACCTTTGATATTTCCGCTGACTTACAAGAATTAGCCCATACCAATGTAGCCGTGGTTTGTGCGGGGGCAAAATCCATTTTAGATTTAGGCTTAACCACCGAATATTTAGAAACCTTTGGCGTACCATTAATTGGTTATCAAACCCAACAATTACCAGCGTTCTACACCAGTCGCAGTGATTTTGAAGTGAGTGTGAAATTAGACAGCCCTGAACAAATTGCTTTAGCAATGCAAGCTAAATGGCAATTAGGATTAGATGGTGGTTTAGTGATTGCGAACCCAATTCCTGCCGAATTTGAAATGCCAGAACACACCATTAAAGCGGCGATTGAACAAGCCTTAAAAGAATCAGAAGAACAGGGTATTCACGGCAAAGACAGCACCCCATTCTTGTTAGCTCGAGTCTGTGAATTAACGGGGGGCGACAGCTTAAATTCCAATATTAATTTGGTGTTAAACAATGCGAAATTAGCTAGCCAAATTGCAGCGGAATTTGTGAAATTGTAAGTAAATTATCGCTAAAAATAGGGAATCTACTCTTCGTTTGGATTCCCTTTTTTATTAATAAAAAACACGTTATTTACAAAAACAATCATTCAAATGATCATTCACCAATCCCATCGATTGCATAAACGCATAGCAGGTGGTTTCCCCCACAAACACAAAGCCTTTTTTCTTCAGTGCTTTTGACATGGCTTTAGAGATTGCGGTTTTGGCAGGTACCGCAGCCAAATTCGGCACATCATTGATTTGCGGTTGATGATCAACAAACGCCCAAATAAAATCGGCAAAATTTTCACCGCACTTTTGCATGGCTAAATAGGCTTGGGCATTTTTCACAATGGCCTCTAATTTGGCTCGGTGACGAATTAATCCCACATTTTGCATTAAACGATCAATATCCTTTTCCGTCATGCGTGCAATCTTTTCAGGATCAAAATGATGAAAGGCTTGACGATAATTTTCTCGTTTTTTTAACACGGTTATCCATGATAACCCCGCTTGTTGCCCCTCTAAGCACAGTTTCTCAAATAACTTCTGAGAATCAAATTCAGGCTTGCCCCATTCCTTATCATGATAATCTTGATAAATCGGCAAGTTCCCCGCCCAATCACAACGTTTGATCATTTTCATCCGCCAACTCCTGTAAGGTATTAAAATTACGAAACGCCGTTTTCTGCTCAGAAAAATCCACGGCAACCGCCCCTTGTTCTAACATAAATTGCAACATTCGCCGTTCACCTTGATCTAAATAAGCCGAAAGTGCGGGGCATAATTGACGAGAAACCAAACAGAATGTGGGATGTTCACGTTCGCCATCTGTGGCATACGCCACTAAAGGTTGTGAAATTAACACCGCACTTTTTAATTTCTCCAGTAAATTCAACGGCAAAAAAGGGCAATCGCAAGGCACAAATAACACATAATCGCTTGTTGCTCGTTTTAAACTGGTTAACATACCGCTTAACGGCCCTTGAAAATCCGCCAATTCGTCAGAAAAAACCGGTAAACCAAATTGCTGATACTGTTCAATATGGCGGTTTGCATTGATCGCAATCTCTGCAATTTGTGGCCGTAAACGGCGAATAATATGCTCAACCAATGGCTTGCCGGCCAGAATTTGCAGCCCTTTATCCGCCCCTTGCATACGTCTTGCCTTGCCACCTGCTAAAATTACCGCACTTATCGTTATCATTGTTTGTCAATCGCCTTTAATTCAAGTATTATTTGCCAACCATTCTATATTAAGGAAAAGATTATGAAATGTCATCGTTTGAATGAAGTTTTGGAACTTTTACAACCCTATTGGTCTAATAAAGACCCTGACATGAGTTTAATGCAAATTTTACAAGCCATTGCAGATGAATCTGGCTTTGAAAAACCGCTCACCGAGTTATCTGATGAAGTGATTATTTATCAACTCAAAATGCACGGCAAAGACAAGCATGAACCCATTCCAGGGATCAAAAAAGACTATGAAGAAGATTTTAAAACCGCCTTGCTAAAAGCTCGTGGGATTTTAAAATAATATTGTAAGGAAACGGGAACATGAAAAAATTTCTTATTAGCGTAATTGCGGCCACCATGGCCATTGCTAGTGTGAATCTGCACGCTGCAGACTTAAAAGACGGCGAACAATACGTGACATTAAGCCGTCCACATTCAGAAAAAGCCGAAGTGATCGAATTCTTTTCTTTCTACTGTCCACATTGTTACGCCTTTGAAATGCAATATGCGATTCCAAAGAAAGTGCAAGATAGCTTGCCAGCAGATGCGAGCTTTAAACAATATCACGTGAATTTCTTAGGGCGTCAATCGGAAAACCTCACTCGTGCTTGGGCGTTAGCCATGGCATTAGGGGCAGAAAGTAAAGTGAAAACCGCCTTATTTGAGGCGGCACAAGCCGATAAATTAAGCAGTATGGCCGATATTCGTCAAATTTTTGTGGATAACGGCATCACCGCAGAACAATTTGACGGTGGTATCAACAGCTTTGCGGTCACCGCTTTAGTCAAAACCCAAACCAATTTAGCGGAACAGCTTGATGTGCGAGGTGTGCCGGATATGTATGTGAACGGAAAATTCCGAGTGAATCCAGAGGGATTATCTCGTGATGATTTCGTGGCAGATTATGTAGAAACTGTAAAACAATTATTGAAAAAATAACCGAGGAGTAGAGTATGGCAGAAAGTTTTAGTGTAGAACGTCGTTTTTTTGACGATAAAAATTACCCACGTGGTTTCGCTCGTCATGGCGATTATACTATCAAAGAATCGCAAGCCTTAGAGCAATATGGTCAAGCGTTCAAAGCCTTAGACGAAGGCACTCGCAAAGCCAAAACTGCTGAAGAAAAAAATTTCGTGGCCTTTTGTCGTGGCGAACGCTCGGCGGAAACCTTTTTTGAGAAAACGTGGAACAAATACCGCTCCAGAGTAAACACCATTAAACGTGTTTACACGCTTTCAGGCGTGGTGAGCGATAACTTAGATGAGTTTAATGCCAACGATTAATTAAAACAAAAATCCCCCCTGCAAATAGGGGGGAGATTTTGACTAAAAGGTTTTCTCAAAATTCAAAAACACCCGTTTTTTATCATAACTATAAAGCTCATCTAAATTACTCGACACCTTATTCAAACTAAAAGACAGTTTCGGCGTAATGCCCCAAAAATGCCAGTTTTGTTTCCAAACGGTGACAGTGCCGCCCCATTCTTTGTCTTGGCGAGTTTTTAATAACAAACGGTGTGGTGTTTGATAATTTTTATGAGCATAATACAGATTTAACCTTGTGCTAATCCCTGCCCACCAACTTTGGCCCCAACCAACACGAACGGATTTTCGATGATAGCTATATATATCATCGTTGGCGTTTTCGGTGGAATAGTCACCGCCTACATAAACATAGGTTTTCGCATTCGGCAAATACATTAAGGTACTGGAATACAAGGCAGTATGGCTATTGGCCTCACGGGTTTGGGCTTGATGCGTATTACCCCATTCGCCTGCCAATGACAACCGCCAGTTCGGTGAAAGCCAATGATCCCATTCGCTACGAACACCAAAAGAACCGCTATAACGATGATTCCCTACCCAACGCCATTCATAGAACGGCAATAAGGCAACACGATTTTGCGTATTTTGATATTGATAGCCCAAGGAAGTGCGGTTAATTAAATCATCAAATTGGTGATTATCCCAATATTGCTTGGCTGAAAAATCATTACTAAACACCGCATAATGGCCGTTAACCAGATTAAAGGTTTTCGACAAACTCAAACCATAATTGATCCCATGGGCTTTTTGTGGCAGCGAACTGTCATTTTTCAACCAACGTGAATTGCCAATATGCACATAGCGAGATTTGGCCGCATTGTTGACATTATCTTCTTGTAAATAACTGAAATTAAAACTGAAATCCCAACTATTACGTTGATTTAACGCCGATAAATATTGATCACTCACCTGTGCAATTTCCGCCGGCGGAGCATCTGCCCGAATCCGTTCAAACTGATTTTGTGCGGCACTGTCTTGGTGATCTTCAAATAAGGCTCTGGCCAATAAAAACCGCACTGGGGCAAAATCATCATTTTCACTTAAAATTTGACGTAAGCGTTTAATGGCTGAACCTAATTCCCCTTGTTGATATTCTAAATTGGCTTTGGCATATTCAATCAGGGTTAAATCAGGGTTGGCAGTTTGTTGATATAAGGGAATTAAACGCTCCACCAACACCCATTGTTGCGTATCAATGAGATTATTCAGTAATTGGCGAGCTATTTCGGGTTGCTGAATAAGCTGTTGATCTGTAAGTTCAACAATATCCGATTGACGTTGCGATTGACTTTGTGGCGAAATAATCTGTTGAGTTTGTAGCGTGGGTAAAGTAGGGTCGGCGACTTTAATATTTTTATCCGGTTCATTTTGCACAGAGATCTCAGCAAAGGAAAAAGGCATGAAACATAAGAAAACCAGTGGCGATAATAAATAAAATCTTAGGTGCATTTTTTGTCCCTATCGAATGAAAAAGGCAGAAAAACGCCATTTAAAAATGGCGTCATTATTCAATATAATTTAAATATCAAGGCATATAAATATGCCCTGATATTGATGCATTATATTTTATTTTGTTGCAGGAAGAGAATATTCTCCTTCACGAGTGGCACCAAAGACAAAATTGACTTGTGCTTTTTGTTTATAGTAAGAGTCTCCAGTATGGAGGGTATCATCATAGTTTACATAATGTCCTTGTCCAACCACTTCTTCCGCATTCGGACCGATAAACGTTCCTTGATAAGTTCCTTGATCATCGTAGTCTCTGAAATCATTTGCAGTTGGTAAAACCTTACTATCACTGGTGATCTTACCGCTAAACTGTAAACCATCATATCTATCTTCGATTTCTGCTGAATGTAAAATAGCATTATCCATTTTTTTGGTATCAAACGAAGTAATAGTTCCTGATACGGATTGTTTTTTGAAATCCGCATTTAAGGTCAACTCACCAAGTTGATGGTCGGTAGGCATGTTACTATCATTTAATTTTAAATCTTCACGAGAACCATAAAAATAAAGATCTCCTGCAAGAATTTTACCTTTATAAGTGGCTGAACCGCCATCTACGACAATTTGAGCCGGCTTATCATAAGCTGATTCTGCACGATTAGAACTAGGATATATAGAATAATTACCAATAGAAGCATATTTCGCAGTGACTTGAGCACCACCAAGCTCATATTTAGTTGAATCAGGGAATGCTTTATGATTTGGCCCATTATCCCAAGAGGCATAAGAAGAATATTTTTGATTAACAACATAGACATCCATCCGGTATGCATCAAGGTTATCTGTTGCTGATAATTTTTGTACTTTATTAGGGTTAATTTCTGTTTTAGAAAGATCAATATCATTAACTATTCTATTGCCATAACTCGTACCACCCTCTTCATTTTTATAATAGTATCCTCTATCCATATTATGTATGCTATAAGGCACATAAATATCTTTTATTACACTCGTATTGTTACCATCTATAAGATAGCCAGCTTGAGCAGTGTTAGAAAGAATAATTCTCCAATTTCCATCATGGTGAGCATTCTTCTCAAGTTGCTCACGAGCTAATTTTGCGTCTTGTTCCGCTTTTTTAGCGGCTTCAGCAGATTCTTTAGCTTTTTTAGCCGCTTCTTCTTTTTCTGCTTTTTCTTTTGCGGCAGCTTCCGCATCCGCTTTGGCTTTTGCTGCTGCATCTGCTTTCGCTTTATCGCTTGATTGCTGTGTTAATTGGGTTTGTGTATTTGGTTGGGTGTTTTTGGTATTATCATCTTTATTGCTACTTCCACAAGCCGTGAGTGTTAATCCAACAAAAGCAGCAAGTGCGGTGATTTTAAAGGTTTGATTTAACATATACTATTCCTTAGTAAGAAAGTTTAAGAGTAAGAGATAGAACATAACCAACCCCATATTGTTCTTTAAGAACAAAGATTCTATAAGGGCTATAATATGCTAAAAAAAAAAAAAAAAACGCAAGAGAAACAAAACTGGTCATACCAGTTATTTTTATAAAAGCCGCCCAAAAAAACAACGATAAAAAATACCGCACTTTCCATTAAAATAGATTACAATAAGATAAATTGAGAGAAACAAAAGGACAAGATTATGATCATCGTCACTGGCGGAGCAGGCATGATCGGTAGCAATATCGTGAAAGCCTTAAATGAAATGGGTCGTACCGATATTTTAGTGGTGGATAACCTCAAAGACGGCACCAAATTTATTAATTTAGTGGATTTGGATATTGCAGATTATTGCGATAAAGACGATTTTATTGCCTCGATTATTGCGGGGGATGAATTAGGCGACATTGACGCCATTTTCCATGAGGGTGCTTGTTCCGCCACCACGGAATGGGACGGTAAATATTTAATGCACAATAACTATGAATATTCCAAAGAGTTATTACATTATTGCATTGACCGTGAAATCCCTTTCTTCTACGCCTCCAGTGCCGCCACCTATGGCGACAAAACCGAATTTGTGGAAGAACGAAAATTTGAGGGGCCACTCAATGCCTATGGTTACTCCAAATTCCTGTTCGACCAATATGTGCGTTCCGTTTTACCTGAAGTCATCTCGCCAGTATGTGGTTTTAAATATTTCAATGTGTATGGCCCGAGAGAACAACATAAAGGCTCTATGGCCAGTGTGGCTTTCCATTTAAATAACCAAATTTTAAACGGCGAAAACCCGAAATTGTTTGCCGGTTCTGAGCATTTCTTGCGTGATTTTATCTATGTAGGTGATGTAGCCGCCGTGAATTTATGGGCATGGCAAGAGGGGATTTCAGGCATTTACAATCTTGGCACCGGCAAAGCGGAAAGTTTCCGTGAAGTGGCCGAGGCGGTGGTGAAACATCATGGTAAAGGCAAAATTGAAACCATTCCTTTCCCAGAACATTTAAAATCTCGCTATCAAGAATACACCCAAGCGGATTTAACCAAATTGCGTCAAGCAGGTTGTGATTATCAATTTAAATCCGTGGCAGAGGGTGTGGCGGAATATATGGCGTGGCTGAACAAGAAATAAAGCGGTCTGTATTGATGATAGATTAGATATCATTGTGGGGCGTATGCCATACGCCCTTACATCTTATAGCGCAAAAGATACCGTTTTCCCCGTAGGCAATGCCACGGAAAGACTAAGCCGTCCTCCCATTGCCTCCACATAACGTTTAACTGACGACAAGCGAATATCGTTACCTCGTTTTTCCATTGCCACCACGGACGGTTGACTGATGTTGAGTTCTTTGGCGAGCTGTTGTTGGGAAAGTTCAAGTTCTTGGCGGAGTTCGGCAAGTTGGAGTTCCATTAACATCCGTTCGGTTTCTTGTTGGATTTTTTGTTGGCGTTCAGTCGGCATTTCGGCAATAAATTCTTTAAGTGTCATAGATTTCATCATTTATTCTCCAAATATTCTTCTTTTAAATAGGTTTCATAGGTTTGTTCTGCTTGAGCAATCATTGTTTTATAAAATGCTTTCTCATTTTTGCCTTTTTTATCCCCACCACATAGCACAATGGCTTGCCTAAGGGGATCAAAAATAAAGAACAAGCGAAATACAGACAACCTTGACTGAACACGCAATTCTTTCATATTGGCGTATTTTACATTTTGTAATGTATCTACATAAGGCCGCCCTAAACGTGGTCCGTGAACTTCTAATAGATTAAGTGCAGAAGTGATTTTATCCACATCATCTTTTTCTAGCAAGGTAAGCCAATGCAAGATGGGTGGTTGCAAAATAACCTCCCATTGTTCTATTTCTTCCATACAAATTTCTCCATAGATTATAATTTATCATTGTTCAACAGACAAGCAGTTTGAACTAGCCAAATCTATCTCAGCTTGAGAAATCTTGCCATGATTTGTTATCGTTTTTGGAATCAAGATCACAAAAATAGGTTAAAATATGGCGTATTCTTTATGTTATCTAAAAAGTTGGGGGACAAAATGAGCAGACTGAGCAAACTCAAAGCACTTCAATTTAGCTTTATTCAGTTACTTAAGGAAGATCAGGAGCAATTTATGCGTTCTCAGATTACGAGAAACGGCCAAAATATGCGATAAAGAGATTTTATAATAAATTTTGCCCCCAATAAGAGGGATCGCTGAGCCCTCTTTTTGGGCGCTTATTCCTTTTTGAAATATCAAGTAACGTTAAAGTCTAACAGAGCATTAAAATTTGATTGCTAAGCGCAACACCTTTTTTTACTATTAAATCACTTTATTATTTCAACTTAAGGAACCATTATGAAACTTTCCATCAAAACACTTTTCACTGCGGCGGCATTCGCCCTATTAGCCACATCTGTGAACGCCAAAACCTTAAAAGACGGTGTGTTAACCGTGGGAACCGAGGGCACCTATTCCCCGTTTTCATTTTATAACGATAAGAATGAACTCACTGGCTTTGATGTAGAAATCGCTCAAGCGGTGGCGGAAAAGTTAGGTCTTAAAATTGATTATGTGACTGCCCCATGGGATGCAATGTTGGCGGCGTTTGATGCGGGTAAATCTGATGTGGTGTTCAACCAAGTGACCATTACAGATTCCCGCAAGCCAAAATACAATTTTAGTACGCCATATACGATCACCCGTGCCGTCATTATTACCCATAAAGATAATACCGACATTCATTCTTTTGCTGATCTAAAAGGCAAGAAAAATGCCAGTGCGGCAACGAGCAACTGGGGAGAATTAGCGAAATCTCACGGTGCAGAATTGGTCACCGTAGATGGATTTAGCAAGGAGGCGGAATTAGTGATTAACAAACGTGCTGATACTATTCTGCAAGATGATGTGATTTTATTGGATTACTTAAAACAACGCCCGAATGCGCCGCTAAAAATTGCGTTCACGAGCGAAGAAAGCAATCAACAAGCGGCATTAGTGAAAAAAGACAATACCGAATTGTTAGACCAAATCAACAAAGCCCTTGCGGAATTAAAAGCGGAGGGAAAATTAAAAGCCATTTCCGAAAAATATTTTGGTAAAGATATTACCGAATAACTATCCCTCCCCAAAAATCGCCACTAAACTGCGGTGATTTTTGGGGTATTTTTTTAACATTTCCCCCAACTGATTAAATATGGAAGAATTTTCTCGCATTTACGAGCTTTGTTTAACGTCGATTCCCATTATGGCGGACGCCATGGTGAAAGTGACCATTCCACTGAGCATTATTTCCTTTGCTATCGGGTTAGTGATTGCCTTATTTACTGCCCTGATTCAAGTCGCCAAAGTGAACGTTTTCACCCAATTATGCCAATTTTATATTTGGATTTTCCGTGGCACGCCGTTGTTAGTGCAACTGTTTATTGTATATTTTGGCTTGCCGATCATTGGTATTAGCTTAGATGTGTGGGCGGCAGCGATTATTACTTTTAGCCTCAATATTGGCGCATTTGCCAGTGAAACCGTGCGAGCCGCTATTCTTTCCGTATCAAAAGGACAATGGGAATCCGCCACGTCTCTCGGTTTATCTTATCCGCAAATTGTGAGTTACGTGGTGTTACCGCAAGCCGTACGCATTGCCTTGCCGTCCCTTTCTAACACCTTTATTAGCACGGTAAAAGAAACCTCTTTAGTGGCATCTATCACGATGGTGGACATGTTTATGGCTGCGCAACGTATCGCCGCTCGAGTGTTTGACCCATTGACGCTGTATGTGTTGGCGGCGTTGATGTATTTATTGGTTTGCACCCTATTAACCTACGGGCAAGCCCGATTAGAAAAATATTCATCCCGATTTGTTTAAAGGTAGGAAAAACATGAAACTTGACACCCTGATTGTGAAAGGCATTGAGGCCAAACATAACCCCCATAAAGCCATTATTCCGCCGATTTTTCTTGCTACTACCTTTGTGCAAGACGGCATTGATGAATGGCAAGATTTTGCTTATTCTCGCAGTCACAACCCGACTCGAGATAATTTTGAAGACTTGTTTGCTCGCATGGAGGGTGCAAAACAGGCCTTTGCGTTTGCCTCTGGCATGGCGGCAACGAGTAGCGTTTTTAGTCTGTTAAAACAAGGGGATAAGGTTCTACTAAACAATAATGTGTATGGTGGCACTTATCGTTATGTACATGGCATTTTCGCCAATCAAGGCATTGAATATGAATTGGTGGATGATTTAAACGTGATTGATCAGATTGATGATAATGTCAAAATGATCTTTATTGAAACGCCATCGAATCCCTTGTTAAGAGTGACCGACATTGAACGCATTGCCAACATTGCCCATCAAAAAGGGGCGTTAGTGGTGGTGGATAACACGTTCCTCACGCCGTATTATCAACGAGTCTTGTCATTGGGCGCAGATATTGTCGTTTACAGCGCCACGAAATATATTGGTGGACATGCGGATGTGATTGCGGGTGTGGTGGCGACTAATCATGAGGAATTGGCTGAACGTATTCAATTTATGAAAAATACCCTTGGAGCTACTCTTAGCCCGATGGACGCTTATGCGTTGATCAAGGGTTTAAAAACCCTCAGTGTTCGCCTTGATCGTCAAGCGGAAAACACCCAAAAAATCATTACTTTTTTAACCCAACATTCCGGCGTGAAAGCCGTGCATTATGCGGGATCTTATAGCGATCACGAGCGAGCCATACAACAAAAACAAGCGAGCGGTATTGGTGCCGTGATTTCCTTAGCCTTACAGGACGGTTATGACAGCAAAATCTTCGCCAAAAGCCTTGAATTGTTTGATTTGGCTGTCAGTCTTGGTGGCGTAGAAAGTTTAATTTGCCACCCCGCCAGTATGACCCACGAGTCTTATTCCGCAGAATTACAGGATAAAATTGGTATCACACAAGGTTTATTGCGGTTAGCCATTGGGATTGAAAATGCGGAAGATTTAATTGCGGATTTGAATCAAGCATTAGACAAAGCAAAAATTTAGCCTAACAGGGCATAGTGAAAAATACCCTTTACTATGCCTTTATTTCCCCTTGAAATTTGCCCAATAATTCGCCCACCATATCGGGTTATCTCGATCCCAATAAGCCCCACTTTGCAACATTACAAAGGTTTCTAAATCAGTATTAAATGTTTCTCTTATTTCTTGTTCACGTAAGTTATCAATATGATTATCTTCTAGCACATCAATTTGATCTTGTAATTGCTCAATGTCACCCATCAGCTCATCTAACTCAAAATCAAGGTTATCGGCCTGATCTTGCACATCATCCATTTGGTCGGAAAAATCATCCTTTTTCAGTAGTCGCTCCAACTGTTTATTGAGTTTGAGCTGCTTTTTCAACAAACTCACTAAACGGCTTTCTTTGGGTAAAATTTGTTGATGTAACACCACAAGCTGTTGGAAATAAGGGGTATTGCCCTTTTCTTGCAATAACTTCACCAATTTCTGCCGAAGTTCAACGCTTAATTGAGTGAAATGAATTTGCTTTTCTAAAGATGATTGAATGGAATCTTGCTGTTCTATATTTTGTGGTGCAGCAGTTTGGGTAACTGCTGCTTGAATTGGCGCAATATTCGCTTTGGCTTTGTTTTCACCAAAAAACGCCCGCCAACCACGTGGAATCCAATCACAGATAGCCAACATTAACAGGAAAGACGCTCCCAATACAACCACTAAAAAAAGCAAAAATTTCATTGTTTCTCCTTGATAGTAAAATCATACTGCCAATTAATTTGCCATTCAATTATAAAATTTTTAATGTAATTTCATAAAAAAATGAATGATGGTATAAAAGAACGCATTTTTTAGTTAAAATAAAAACAATTCCAACCAATGAAATAGAAAAACTATGAATATCCTAATCATTGCCCCATCGTGGGTTGGCGATATGATGATGTCGCATAGCCTGTATCAAACCTTAAAACAGCAATATCCCGATTGCCAACTTGATGTACTTGCGCCGAACTGGTGTAAACCGTTGTTGGCTCGAATGCCTGAAGTGCGAAAAGCGTTGACCATGCCGATTGGACATGGTGCGTTTTCCTTGGGGGAACGTTATAAAATCGGTAAAATCTTGCGTAATCAATATGATATGGCGATTGTATTGCCTAATTCGTTGAAATCCGCCTTTATTCCTTTGTTCGCTAAAATTCCTGTTCGCCGTGGTTGGAAAGGGGAAAGCCGTTATTTCTTTTTAAATGATTTACGATCTAATAAAAACCACTATCCCATGATGGTGCAGCGTTATGTGGCGTTAGGGTATGAAAAAGGGGGAGTTCCAACGGCACAAGATTTGCCTATTCCAACACCGTATTTAACCGTTGATGAAAGTGCGGTGCAAAAAACCAAAGAAATATTTACCGCACAATTTGCTTTGGCGGAAAATCGCCCTGCCATAGGTTTTTGCCCTGGGGCAGAATTTGGTCCCGCCAAACGTTGGCCGCATTATCATTATGCCAAATTGGCGGAAAAGCTGATTGAGCTAGGGTATAGCATTCGCCTGTTTGGTTCCAATAAAGATGTGGACGTCGGTGAGCAAATTCGTTTAAGTTTGCCTGAACCGTTGCAACGCTATTGTGTTAATTTAGCCGGACAAACCGAACTTAATCAAGCGGTGGATTTGATTGCGGATTGTACGGCCATGGTGACCAATGACAGCGGTTTAATGCACATTGCAGCAGCGGTTGGTCGTCCATTAGTGGCGGTTTATGGACCGACGAGCCCGCAATATACACCGCCATTGTCTGATAAAGCGGTGATTATTCGCTTGATTGAGGGCGGTTTAATTAAAATCCGCAAAGGGGCAGACAGTAGCGAGGGGTATCACCAAAGTTTAATGGATATTACGCCTGAAATGGTGTTGGAAAAATTAACCCAATTATTGGCAAATTAAGGGGCGTAAATGACGAATACATTAGATCTTTCCAGTTTACAAAAAGCGATTATCGCTTTGCAATCGGCCAATGATATTGTATCCAACAAACAATGGTTTGAACAACAGGAAACATCCGTGCAAAATACGTTGATTGCAGGCTTAATTCAAAATTTTGAGTTTGTTTATGAGTTGAGTATTAAAATGCTGAAACGGCAGTTGGAACAAGATGCGCTGAGTCCTGATGAAATTGACCAAAGTAATTTCCGTGATCTGTTGCGCTTGGCGGGCGAAAAAGGGCTGATTGATAATGTAGAAAATTGGTTTGAGTATCGCAAAATGCGAAATATTACTTCGCATACCTATGACGAAGATAAGGCCCATCAAGTCTGCGGTTCGGTGAATGATTTTTTGGTAAGTAGTCAGGCGTTATTAAAACAATTAGAGTTGCGAAATGGCGAGAATTTGCATTATTAAAACCTCCTCCCTCGGTGATGTATTACATTGCTTACCTGCACTTACGGATGCACAACATGCGTTAGGTGATGTGCAATTTGATTGGGTGGTGGAGGAAAATTTTGCGGAAATTCCAGCTTGGCATTCGGCAGTCAATCGGGTGATTCCTATCGCTATTCGTCGTTGGCGGAAAAATTTGTTGGATAAACAAACCTATCAACAATGGCAATCTTATAAAAATCAATTACAAAGCACGCAGTATGGTGTTGTAATTGACGCACAAGGGTTAATAAAAAGTGCGTTGTTTGCAACCCGTTTGGCACAGGGTGAAAAATTCGGTTATGACCGAAAATCGATTCGTGAACCTTTGGCGAGTTTGTTTTATCAGCATACATTTTTCATTCCTTATCAACAACATGCGGTGGAGCGAATTCGTCAATTATTCGCACAATCCTTAGGTTATCACTTGCCCGACAGCAAAGGGGATTACGGCATAGCTCGGCATTTTCAACAGCAACAGTCAGCAACGCCTTATATGATGTTTATTCATGCTACAACTAGATCCGATAAGCATTGGGTAGATAGCGAATGGAAAAAATTAGCGGAAAAAATCACCGCACTTTATCCCAATATAGAGATTCGTTTACCTTGGGGAAATGAGAAAGAAAAGCAGCGGGCGGAATGGATTGCACAAGGTTTACCCAATGTTCTTGTGTTACCCAAATCTAGTTTAACTGAATTAGCCCATCAACTTGCCAACGCCAAAGCTGTTGTGTCCGTGGACACGGGGTTGGCGCATTTAACTGCTGCGTTAGATGTGCCGAATGTGACCTTATATGGTGCCACGGATCCTAAGCTCATTGGTTGTTATGGTAAAAATCAGCATTATTTACACAAAGATGATATGACTAAAATTTGTGCGGGAGATGTGCTTGAACAACTGGAAATGATTATGTAGGCAGAAAAAAGTGCGGTATTTTTTACCGCACTTTTCTCCTAACCAAACCAATTAGTTAGATTTATTGTTAACAAAATCATCCACCGTGTTTTTCAATATGACCAACTGCTGCTGCATTTGGTCATAATTGGCCGGATTGGCTTGCATAGCACTACGGAATAAAGACATTGCCGTTTCCATTTTGCCGTAATGGCTTAAACTGGCGCCACGCATGGATAATTCATTCGCTCCCCAAGTGGCACCAAAACGGTGAAATTTTGCTTGAATGTCATCTATGTTTTTACTCGCTAGCACTTGTTCTAACTCTTGCAAAGTCGGCACCACTTGCTCGGCAAATTTCTGACGATTTTTATCGTGATTCACGGGGTTTTGTTCTTTCTCAAACGCATACAGATCTTTAGAAATTTGTTCTACATTGGCTAACGTTGGGGTAGCAATAGCGGTTTCGAGTGCTTTGCTTGTTTGTATGCCTGCCTCAGAATCATGGTTTGGAATCGCATTAAACTCTTGTTGTAAGGCTTGTAAATACTGTTTTGTTTGCTGCGTATTTTCTTTTTTAACGGCAGACAAGGCGTCCGATAAATGCACAAATAATGCGCCCAATTCCACTTTGGCATACGCCGAAGTGGAGAAACATAAGCCTAATAATAAACTCAGTTTAAAGGGATTCAAAAAGGGCTTTGCCCAAGTAGTCATTTTCATCTTTTACTCCTGCGAAACAAGCGAACAGTCCACTGCCAATATGGGTAATGTACTCGTTCATTTTATCAATATTGCCGAAATGATTTTGTATGGTAATAAATTGTTGTGGATCTTTTTGGAATGACACAAATAATAAACCTGCGTCAAATTGCCCTGTGCGTGGATCAATGCCACTGGCATAGGAAAAAGAACGGCGTAATAATTTTAACCCCGTTTTATGGGCAATATGCGTATGTGAATCTTCAGGCACGAGCGGTTGTCCATCTTGACCTTTTTTGTCTAAATCCACTGGGTCAAATTCTTTTTTCTGTCCGTAGGCAGCGCCTGAATCACGATGGCGACCAAAGGTATTTTGTTGTTCGCTTAAACTGGTGCGATCCCAAGTTTCTAAGAACATCTGGATTTTACGCACCACGAGGAATGAACCACCTTTCAGCCAGTTATCTTTGTCGTACCACACGGTTTTGTCTAATTCTTCTCCTTGTGGATTACCGGTGCCATCACGGAAACCGAACAGATTGCGTGGCGTGTCGGTTCCCTCAAAGGAATTAAACCCTGATTGGCTCCAACGCATGGTGACTTCAGAACGAGCCACACGAACCAAATTGCGCACTGCATGAAAGGCCACTTGCGGATCGTCCGCACAAGCCTGAATACAAATATCGCCCCCGACAAATTGATCTTTGAGTTGATCACGTGGAAAATGCGGTAAATCCACTAATTCTGCGGGTTTGGCTTTTTCAATACCTAATTTAGTAAAGAAACTTGGGCTGACGCCGAACGTTAGGGTTAAATTATAAGGATTTAAGCTATCCGCCTCACCGGTATCAACTGCCGGTACATAGCCATTTTCGCTATATATCTGGACATTTTTCCCTTGCGTTAATTGTTGGCTGTATGCTGTCCAAGTTTTAAACATCTGTTTAATTTCATCAAGATTTTGACTATGCAAATCCAACACAATAAAGTAAATATGATGCTGCGCTGGAGAAGTGATGCCTTGTTGGTGTATGTTGAAAAATGGATAGATATTTTTAATGGTGATTTTTTGGCGTGGTTCTAAAGAATAAGCGGTGCCAGCCATGAGGCCAGCACCGATGATGACACTACTCTTTAGGAAGTCACGCCGAGCATTGTTTGTATGACTCATAGTGACTCCACGGATTATTTACCTAAAATAACACCTAATTGAGCCAATGGTTCACCCAATTTATTCACAGCCTCAGCCAAGGCTTTGGTGTCTTTTTCAGTTAAGCTATTGTATGGAACATATTCATAACCTGAGCTAGATTTATTATAAGTTTGTAATAAATCATTCACTTCTTTGAAATGTTTTTCAATTTTTTCACTTAATGCTTTGTCTTTTTTCAACAATTCAGGTTTAAATAATTCATAGATTTTTTCTGCCCCTTCAATATTGGCTTTAAAATCATACAAGTCCGTTTTGGAGAAAATATCTTCTTCACCCGTTACTTTGCTAGTGGAAACTTCATTTAACAAATCCACCGCACCTGTAATCATTAACTCTGGGGTCACTTCTGCGGTTGGGATTTTAGCACGTAACTCTTTTACATCTTTGAGTAACTGATCGGCCGTTTCTTCGGTGCCTTTAGTGGTATTTTGTTCCCATAAGACTTTTTCAATTTTGTGGAAACCTGACCAATCTTTTTCAGTTTTGCCTTCTTCGGTTAAATCTGCCAAACGAGCATCAATACGTGGATCTAAATCCCCAAAACTTTCTGCAATGGGTTCAGAACGTTCATAATACATACGAGCTTGTGGGTAAATCGCTTTGGCTTTTTCTACGTCGCCCGATTTTAATGCTCCAACAAAAGATTCGGTTTGGGTGACCAATTCATCAATTTGTGCCACCACAAAATCTTTGTAGTCTTTGGTTTCTTTAGATAAATCCGCTGCCATAGCCGGTGCAGAAAGTAATAAACCAGAAATAACGGCAGCAATGAGTTTTAAACGCATATAAATCTCCTTAATTTGAAGTGAGGATAACATGAAAAATCGTCTTTATCTTAGATCAAATAAAAATAATTCTCAATAGTCTATTGATATATTTTATTACGGCAACGCCTCTCTTAATCGCCCGTTATACTCCGCCAACAAGGCTTTGGCTTGTTGAATATCAAGCTGTGCCAAGATCATCATAATCGCCAACTTGGTATCATTTTCTGCTAATTTTAAGGCTTTAGTTGCCTTATATTCATCACAATCCGTGGCTTGCATAACAATGCGAATGGCTCTGGCTTTGAGTTTTTCATTGCTGGCTTGTACATCAACCATCAGATTTTGATAACATTTTCCGAGTAAAATCATGCTTGCTGTGGTAAGCATATTTAACACCAATTTTTGTGCAGTGCCAGATTTCATTCGGCTTGATCCAGTTAAGATTTCGGCGCCAACCACGGTTTCAATGGCTATATCGGCAATTTGTGCCATTTTGGAATTTGGGTTACTGGCAATAGCCACCGTAGTAGCTCCAAGTTCCTTAGCATAGTGCAACGCCCCGATCACATAAGGCGTACGCCCACTAGCTGCAATGCCAACCAATACATCTTTTTCTGAAAAATTAATTTGTTGCAGATCAATTCTGCCTTGCTCCAAATTATCTTCCGCTCCTTCTATTGGGTGACGCAAAGCACATTCACCACCGGCAATCAACCCCACCACCATTTCAGGGGACACGCCAAAGGTCGGCGGACATTCCGACGCATCTAACACGCCTAATCGTCCACTCGTGCCTGCACCGATATAGACTAATCGGCCACCAGTTTGAAAGGCTTGTACGATTTTTTCGACGGCTAACGCAATCTGTGGCAAGCATTTTTCAATGGCTTGCGGTACGGCTTTATCTTGCTGATTTATCAGACGGACTATCTCCAACGCGTTCATCTGATCCACGTTGGTTGAAGCAGGATTACGTTGCTCGGTGAGCATTTGTCCGAGGGCGTTGAGTAGATTTTTTTCTGTCATATTGATTTCCTATTTGGGAAAAATTACCCCTAAACTCACCGCACTTTTTGCCCCCGTGACGGCAGGCAAATTACTCGGTAAATTATGGATGCGTTGATAAGCTAGCCATGCAAAGGCAGCCGCTTCCATATAATCCACATCAAAACCAACCACGTTGGTTTTGGCGACCCTCCATTGGGGTAACGATGCTTGTAGGCGTTGCATAATTAACGGATTTTTTGCCCCACCGCCGCACACTAACAATTCACAAGGTAAGCCTTGAAGGTCTAATTTTAACAGCTCATTCACCACACCTTGCACGGTAAATTCTAGTAAGGTACGTTGCACATCTTGCGGTAAAAGTGCGGTGTGTTTTTGTAATTTTTTTTCTAACCAAGCTAAATTAAATAGCTCTCGCCCAGTGCTTTTCGGTGGGGCTTGTTGAAAAAACGGTTCATCTAATAAATCCGCCAATAAAGGCTGATTGATCTCTCCACTGGACGCCCATTCGCCATTTTTGTCATAACGCTTACCAAGGTGTTTTTCAATCCAACAATCTAATAATGTATTGCCTGCTCCTACATCATAGCCAATGGTTTCTGCACTGGGATTCAGCACGGAAATATTACTGATTCCCCCAATATTCAAAATGACCCTGAATGTGTTGGGATCACTTAGCATGGCTTGATGAAAGGCCGGCACAAGTGGTGCCCCTTGTCCCCCAACGGCCATATCTTTACGGCGAAAATCCGCTACCGTGGTAATGCCAGTTTGAGTGGCAACAAGATTCATATCGCCGATTTGCATGGTAAACGGATAAGCTAAATTAGGGGAATGCCACACGGTTTGACCATGGCAACCAATGGCAATAATTTCATCTGGTTTTAACCGCACTTTCAGCAAGAATTGATTCACCGAATCGGCATAAAGTTTGCCTAATAGATGATCCAGTTCGCCAAACTCTTGTAAACTCGTTTTCCCCGATTGCACCAGTGCGGTGATTTTTTGCCGAATTTTTTCAGGCATCGGCACAAAATCGCAGGCGACGGTTTTTGGTGGAGATTGCCCAAAATCCATTAACGCCAAATCCACGCCATCAAGGCTCGTGCCTGACATAATGCCGATGTAGTATTGAGGTTGCATTATTTATTCTCATTTTGTAGGGGCGTATTGCATACGCCCTATTGCTCGATCTTTTTTGGGCGTATGCAATACGCCCCTACGGCGATATATTATAGTCGTATTAGATCATTTCACAAAATCCGTGTAAAATAGACCGCAGTTTAATCCAATTTGAGAACATCAAGATGACCCAATCTAACAATAAATTAAGCGTAGTGATCCTAGCCGCTGGCAAAGGCACCAGAATGTATTCTGATTTACCAAAAGTGTTGCACAACGTGGCGGGCAAACCTATGGTAAAACATGTAATTGATACCGCAAAACAGCTCAATGCTGAGCAGATTCATTTAATTTATGGCCATGGTGCAGATTTGTTAAAACAACGTTTAGCGGATGAACCAGTTAATTGGGTGTTCCAAGCGGAGCAGTTAGGCACTGGACACGCTATGCAACAGGCCGCACCGTTTTTTAAAGATAACGAAAATATTGTGATGTTATACGGTGATGCCCCATTAATTACGGCGGAAACCTTACAAAAACTCATTGCCGCTAAACCACAAAATGGTATTGCCTTATTAACGGTGAATTTAGATAATCCCACCGGTTATGGACGGATTATTCGTGAAAAGGGTTCCGTAGTAGCCATTGTCGAACAAAAAGATGCCAATCCTGAACAGCTCAAAATCACCGAAGTGAACACTGGTGTGATGGTATCTGACGGCGCCAGTTTTAAAAAATGGTTAAGCCGTTTGGATAATAATAATGCTCAGGGCGAATATTATATGACTGACGTTATCGGGTTGGCGAACCAAGACGGTTATCAAGTTGCCGCCGTGACTGCCGAGGATATTATGGAAGTAGAAGGAGCCAATAATCGTTTACAACTCAATGCGTTAGAACGTTATTACCAACGCAAACAGGCGAGCCGTTTATTGCTATCTGGCGTCAGCCTTGCCGATCCAGAGCGTTTTGATTTACGTGGCGAATTAAGCCATGGTAAAGATTGCGAAATCGATATTAACGTGATTATTGAGGGTAAGGTTCAATTAGGTAATGGTGTAAAAATCGGGGCGGGTTGTGTGCTGAAAAATGTTGTCGTGGGTGACAATGTAGAAATTAAGCCTTATTCCGTATTTGAAGATTGCACCGTGGGCGAGAAAGCCATTATCGGACCATTTAGCCGTTTACGCCCTGGTGCAGAACTCGCTGCTGAAACCCATGTGGGTAATTTTGTAGAAATCAAAAAAGCCACTATTGGTAAAGGCTCAAAAGTGAATCATCTGACTTACGTAGGGGATGCAGAAGTAGGGGCAAATGTGAATGTGGGAGCTGGGGTAATTACCTGTAATTATGACGGTGCCAATAAATTCAAAACGGTGATTGGCGATAACGTGTTTGTCGGTTCCGACTGCCAACTGGTTGCCCCTGTCAATATTGCAAAGGGGGCAACGATTGGCGCAGGTACCACGATCACCAAAGATGTGGCGGAAAATGAGCTTGTGATTAGCCGTGTACCACAAAAACACATTCAAGGTTGGCAACGTCCAAGTAAGAAAAAATAATTGTCGCTTTCAATGAAATTTTATGGGTTTATCCTTTATTTCAGTAAAAAAATTGATAAACTAACCAAGGGTATGGCATTCAACTTGATCCATATCAAAAAAACAGATAAAACTTCAACTTTTTTTCAGAAATTTGATCGAGTTCAGGTTTTTTCTTGTAAAAAAGTTATAGAATACGCACATCCATTAATTTTTAATTTTCTAACTCTAATGAGGTAATGTATGACTGACTTAAACAAAGTAATCAAAGAACTTAACGACATTGGTATCACTGGCGTGACAGAAATTGTTCATAACCCAAGTTATGAACTGCTTTTCGCTGAAGAAACCAAAGATAGCTTACAAGGCTATGAAAAAGGTATCGTGACTACAACTGGTGCAGTGGCAGTAGATACGGGTATCTTCACTGGTCGTTCACCAAAAGATAAATACATCGTGTTAGATGACAAATCAAAAGACACCGTTTGGTGGACTAGCGATGCCGCTAAAAACGATAATAAACCAATGAGTCAAGAAACCTGGAAAAGTTTAAAATCCTTAGTGACTCACCAGCTTTCTGGTAAACGTTTATTTGTGGTTGATGCGTTCTGTGGTGCGAATGCCGATACTCGTTTAGCAGTACGTATCGTTACCGAAGTGGCATGGCAAGCTCACTTTGTGAAAAATATGTTCATTCGCCCAAGCGATGCAGAATTAGCGAACTTCAAACCAGATTTCGTGGTAATGAACGGTTCTAAAGTGACCAATCCAAACTGGAAAGAACAAGGCTTAAACAGCGAAAACTTCGTGGCATTCAACATCACTGAAGGCGTACAATTAATCGGTGGTACTTGGTACGGCGGTGAAATGAAAAAAGGTATGTTCTCAATGATGAACTACTTCTTACCATTACGTGGAATCGCATCAATGCACTGTTCTGCTAACGTGGGTAAAGACGGCGACGTTGCGGTATTCTTCGGTTTATCAGGTACAGGTAAAACCACCCTTTCAACTGACCCTAAACGTAAATTAATCGGTGATGATGAACACGGTTGGGACGATGACGGTGTATTCAACTACGAAGGTGGTTGCTATGCAAAAACTATCAACCTATCTAAAGAAAACGAACCTGACATCTATGGTGCCATCAAACGTGATGCCTTATTAGAAAACGTAGTGGTTCGTGCTGATGGTTCTGTTGACTTTGCAGACGGTTCAAAAACTGAAAACACTCGTGTTTCTTACCCAATTTATCACATTGATAACATTGTTGAACCTGTATCTAAAGCTGGTCATGCGAAAAAAGTGATTTTCTTAACCGCAGATGCGTTCGGTGTATTACCACCAGTATCTAAATTAAGCCCAGAACAAACTAAATACTACTTCTTATCTGGTTTCACAGCGAAATTAGCCGGTACAGAACGTGGTATCACTGAACCAACACCAACATTCTCAGCTTGTTTCGGTGCCGCATTCTTAAGCTTACACCCAACACAATACGCTGAAGTGTTAGTGAAACGTATGGAAGCTGCTGGTGCAGAAGCCTACTTAGTGAACACTGGTTGGAACGGTACAGGTAAACGTATTTCAATCAAAGATACTCGTGGTATCATTGATGCGATTTTAGACGGTTCAATCGACAAAGCAGAAACTAAAACATTACCAATCTTCAATGTTGAAGTGCCAACTGCGTTACCAAATGTTGACCCTGCGATCTTAGATCCACGTGATACTTATGCTGACAAAGCACAATGGCAAACTAAAGCTGAAGATTTAGCTAACCGTTTTGTGAAAAACTTTGAAAAATATACAGTAACAGCAGAAGGTAAAGCCTTAGTGGCAGCAGGTCCTAAAGCATAATCTTTGCTAAAAGATGATACAATAATGAGAAAGTGCGGTGAATTTCACCGCACTTTTTTTATCCTATGTAGAATTTATTTGATCTTCATCAATAAATCCCGCCCATTATCCCGATAAATACCCCCTTAGGGTAATAATAAAATCACCCAAAACGATTCATAATTAGCCACTATTTAATTTGAGTATATAAAGAGATTTTTTTGCTACACCACCAACCGTCTTTGCCACGCCGTGCTTTCCTACAAGGCAAATTTTTGCAGCGTCTGAAAACCGAACAGCAAAAAATGCAAGGTTATCAGCCAATTCGTCCACCTTGGGCGAAGTTGAATGAATTTTTGGAAAAATGTACGGCATGCGATCACTGTCTCACTGCTTGTGAAACCCAGATTATTATCAAAGGCAAAGACGGATTGCCTGAAATTGATTTCACTCGTGGTGAATGTACTTTTTGCCAACGCTGTGTAGAAAGTTGTACGGAACAGCTATTTCGTTGCACCGAGGAAATCCCTTGGTTACATAAGGTTGAGATACAGGATAGCTGTTTATTAACGAAAAAAATTGAATGCCGTTCCTGTGGTGACAGTTGTGAAAGCCGAGCGATTCGCTTTCGTCCCCAACTGGGTGGCATTGTGGCATTACTTTTAAACTCAGACAGTTGCAATGGCTGTGGGGCGTGCTTGTCAGTTTGCCCAACGCAAGCCATTCATATTTTAGACATGAAATAACCCATAATGAATAACCTAAATCAAAGCGAAAACTGGTATGTGTGTAGCCTTGTGGTGCAAGCAAAGCCCGCCAAATTAGCACAAGTAAAAGCCGATATATTAGCGATTCCGCATACTGAGATTCATGCTGAAAATGCAAGAGAAGGCAAGTTAGTGGTGACGATTGAAAGTGATCGCCAGCTCGCTTTAGCGGATCGTATTGATGACGTCAAAGAGATAAATGGCGTCATTGTGGTGTCTTTGATCGCCAATTATCTGGATGAACAATAACTTTTTAACTAATTATTTTTCTTTTAAGAACGTAGAAAAACGTGGGACAAAACAATGGAACTCAATCGTAGAGATTTTATGAAAGCCAATGCCGCACTGGCTGCTGCGACTGCTGCTGGCATGACCATTCCGGTGACAAACGTGTATGCTGATGATACTGGCATTAAATGGGACAAAGCCCCTTGCCGTTTTTGTGGCACGGGTTGTAGCGTGTTAGTGGGTACCAAAGACGGACGTGTGGTCGCCACACAAGGCGATCCCGATGCGGAAGTGAACCGTGGCTTAAACTGTATTAAAGGGTATTTTTTATCCAAAATTATGTACGGTGCTGACCGTGTACAAACCCCATTATTACGCATGAAAGACGGTAAATTCCACAAAGAGGGGGATTTTACGCCAGTCTCTTGGGATCAAGCATTCACCGTCATGGCGGAAAAAGTCAAAGATATTTTGAAGAAAAAAGAGCCGAATTCCGTGGGCATGTTTTCATCTGGGCAAACCACCGTTTTTGAGGGGTATGCCAAAGTGAAACTATGGAAAGCAGGCCTACGTTCCAACACCATTGACCCAAATGCTCGTCACTGTATGGCATCGGCAGCCGTTGCTTTTATGCGAACTTTTGGTATGGACGAACCTATGGGCTGTTACAACGATATTGAGAAAACTGATGCCTTTGTGCTTTGGGGATCGAATATGGCAGAAATGCACCCCATTTTATGGAGCCGTATTTCTGACCGTCGTTTATCCAATGACAATGTGAAAGTGGCGGTGCTTTCTACCTATGAACATCGTTCCTTTGAATTAGCCGATATTCCGATTATTTTTACACCGCACTCTGACTTGGCGATTTTGAATTATATTGCCAATTACATTATTCAACAGGATAAAGTGAATTGGGATTTCGTCAATAAACACACCAAATTTAAACGCGGTGAAACCGATATTGGTTATGGCTTGCGTCCAGAACATCCATTACAACAAGCCGCTCAAAATGCCAAAAGTGCGGGGAAAATGCACGATTCTTCTTTTGAGGAATTTAAGCAAATTGTTGCCCCTTATACCTTAGAAAAAGCCCACGAAATTTCAGGTGTACCCAAAGATCAGTTGGAAACCTTGGCAAAAATGTATGCGGATCCTGAACAAAATATGGTGTCTTATTGGACCATGGGCTTTAATCAACATGTACGTGGCGTGTGGGTTAACCATATGATTTACAATGTACATTTATTGACTGGAAAAATCTCTAAACCAGGTTGTGGACCATTCTCCTTAACCGGTCAACCGTCCGCTTGTGGTACGGCTCGTGAAGTAGGGACATTTATCCACCGCTTACCGGCGGATATGGTCGTTACCAATCCAAAACATGTTGAAATTGCAGAAAAAATCTGGAAATTACCGAAAGGGACGATTCCAACCAAATTAGGCTATTCAGCGGTGATGCAAAGCCGTATGCTGAAAGACGGTAAACTCAATTTCTTATGGCAACTTTGTACTAATAACATGCAAGGTGGCCCGAATATTAATGATGAAATTTTCCCTGGTTGGCGAAATCCTGAAAACTTTATTGTGGTGTCTGACCCTTATCCGTCTGTGTCTGCCGTGGCCGCCGATTTAATTTTGCCAACCTGTATGTGGGTGGAAAAAGAGGGGGCTTATGGTAATGCGGAACGCCGTACTCAATTCTGGTATCAACAGGTAAAAGGACCGGGCGAGTCAAAATCTGATTTATGGCAAATCGTGGAATTTTCTAAATACTTCACAACCGATGAAGTGTGGGACGAAGAGTTATTGGCTCAAATGCCAGAATATCGGGGCAAAACCCTTTATGAAGTATTGTATTTGAACGGTGAAGTGAATAAATTCGATACGCCAAAAAATATCCCAGGTTATCTCAATGATGAGGCAGATCAATTTGGTTTCTATTTACAAAAAGGCTTATTTGAAGAATATGCCAGCTTTGGGCGTGGTCATGGTCATGACTTAGCGGATTTTGAAACCTATCATCAAGTGCGTGGTTTACGTTGGCCAGTGGTGAACGGCAAAGAAACCCTATGGCGTTATCGTGAGGGCTACGATCCTTATGTAAAAGCAGGGGAAGAAGTGGCATTCTATGGCTATCCCGATAAAAAAGCGGTGATTCTTGGGGTGCCTTATGAGCCACCGGCAGAAAGCCCAGATGATGAATATGATTTATGGCTTTGCACAGGACGTGTGTTGGAACATTGGCATACTGGCACCATGACGCGTCGAGTACCTGAGTTACATCGTGCGTTCCCGAATAACTTAGTGTGGATGCACCCTGAAGATGCTAAAAAACGGGGGTTACGTCATGGCGACAAAGTAAAACTCATTACTCGCCGTGGTGAAATGTTGTCACACCTTGATACAAGGGGGCGTAACAAAGCACCGAAAGGGTTAATTTTTACCACGTTCTTTGATGCGGGACAGCTTGCTAATAAATTAACCTTAGATGCGACCGATCCGATTTCAGGTGAAACCGACTATAAAAAATGTGCGGTGAAAGTGGAAAAAGCAGCCTAGTTTGCTTGCCATGTTAATGCTGTAAAGTGCGGTGATTTTTACTGCACTTTTCAAAAGGAACACTATATGAAATGGGATCCAAATCGCCGCCAATTTCTCAAAAACGCCACTCGAACCACTGCAGGTTTGTGTGGTGTGGGGGTGATTTTGGGGTTACAACATCATCAAGCTAACGCCAAGCAAGGTGTCGCCTTACGTCCACCCGGTGCATTGAGCGAAGATGATTTCTTAAGTGCTTGCACACGTTGCGGACAATGTGTACAGGCTTGCCCTTATGATATGTTGCATTTGGCATCTTTATTATCGCCCATGGAGGCTGGCACGCCTTATTTTATTGCACGTGATAAGCCCTGTGAAATGTGTCCTGATATTCCTTGTATGAATGCTTGCCCATCAGGAGCATTAAGCGAATCTTTGCAGGATATTAATGAGGCCAGAATGGGCTTGGCGGTGTTGCTTGATCATGAAACTTGCTTGAATTGGCAAGGCTTGCGTTGTGATGTATGTTATCGGGTTTGCCCGTTGATTGATAAAGCGATCACCTTGGAAAAAGTGCATAATGACCGAACTCAAATTCATGCAAAATTGATCCCAACGGTGCATTCCGATGCTTGCACAGGCTGTGGCAAATGTGAACAGGCTTGTGTATTGGAAGAGGCTGCTATCAAAGTGTTGCCCATGGATTTAGCCAAAGGGATGTTAGGTCGCCATTATCGATTGGGTTGGCAAGAGAAACAAAATGCAGGTAAAGCTTTATTGGAAGAAAGACATCCTGACGGTTTGCGTCCAGCACTTGATGCCAGAATGCCAGATGGGCAAGTGGAGCCGACTTATCAATTTATGCCAGTGAAACCCGATAGCAAAGTGGCAACACCGAATCGAGCGACTTATGATTATCAACCAAGCTCAACCACGGTGCCAAAGGCAGAACATTTTCCAAATTTGGATTTGAATATTAAGGGGGTGAAATAATGGCAAGCGTAAAATTTACCCCCAATAAACCCCAAAATGCGGGCTTGGAGGCTCGTCAAAAATTAGGTTGGCGGCGAGCTTATCGCTTTTTATTGTTAAGACGACTCAGTCAGTTAAGCATTATTTTGCTGTTTTTAACTGGGCCATTATGGAATATTTGGATTTTAAAAGGAAATTACAGTGCCAGCTTGTTGTTTGATCGGATTCCTTTAACCGATCCGCTCATCACGTTAGAAAGCCTTGCCACAGGCTATGTGCCAGAATGGACGACCATTTTAGGGGCATTTATTATTGTGGTCTTTTATGCGTTGATCGCCAGTAAAGCCTTTTGCAGTTGGGTTTGCCCAATGAATATGGTCACCGATTTATCGGCTTGGCTACGCCGAAAATTGGGCATTCGCCAAAGTGCCAAACTACCACGTTCATTACGCTACGGTCTTTTGTTGATGATTTTAATCGGCAGTAGTATCAGTGGCACCTTGTTATGGGAATGGATTAATCCTGTGGCCGCCTTGGGGCGAGTGTTTGTGTTTGGACTGGGGGCGACGCTGTGGCTAGTAGCAATTATCTTTTTATTTGATTTATGGGTTGTGGAACACGGTTGGTGTGGCCATCTTTGCCCAATAGGGGCGTTGTATGGCGTAATTGGGGTGAAAAGCATCATCAAAGTTAATGTAGTGGATCGTTCCGCTTGTGATCGCTGTATGGACTGCTACAACGTTTGCCCAGAGCCGCAAGTGTTGAGATTGCCGCTACATGGTTCGGCACAAGATAGCCCGATTATTTTAGATAAAGACTGTATCAGTTGCGGACGTTGTGTTGATGTGTGTGCTGAACAGGTTTTTGCTTTTGGTTCTCGTTTTGAGAAACCGATTCCGATTAAACAAATTTAAACTTTACGACTTTTATTACGGAGTGAATTCAAGATGAATAAATATCTTGCTTTGATTTTAACCGCACTTTCAGCATTGGCAAGTGCTGATGTACCAAATAACCTATCGAATGCCATAGGTTCTATCGATCAATTAGAAAATATTCCAGAAAATGTGGCACCTGCTTATACAACACCACCAAAGGATGTGGGCAATATCCCTGTGACGTTTCCCCATCAACCCCCCTTGGTGCCACATAGTATTCGTGGCTTGCAAGTGACCAAAAATGCCAACCAATGTTTAGCTTGTCATGCACCTGAAGTATCACCGACCACAGGTGCACCAAGAGTACCTGAAAGCCACTTTAAAGATCGTGATGGCAATCCAACAGGCGAAACGTCGCCACGCCGTTATTTCTGTTTGCAATGTCATGTTCAACAAGCCGAAGTGGATCCAATCATTCAAAATAAATTCGATACCATTCGTGAAAATCAAGGGAAATAGGGGGAACGATGTTTGGTTTAATCAAGAAAATTCGTGAGCGTTTATGTCGCCGTAGTAATATGGCAGTAGGAAGTGTCATTGTCTTAACAGCGATTGCGACTTTATTGGTGTGGGGCGGCTTTAACAAGGGATTGGAATCTACCAATACCGAACAATTTTGTTCCGATTGTCATATGAATGATGTGGTGCCAGAATACCACGCCTCTGTGCATTATTCTAACCGTTCTGGGGTAAAAGCGGTGTGTTCTGATTGCCATGTGCCACATGATTTTGGCCCTAAAATGATTCGTAAAATGCAAGCCAGTACGGAAGTGTTAGCCCATGTGACAGGCAAAGTGGATACCAAAGAAAAATTTGAGGCCCATCGTTTAGAAATGGCTGAGCGTGAATGGGCGAGAATGAAAGCCAATAATTCGCAGGAATGTCGAAACTGTCATAATTTTGAAGATATGGACTTTACGCAACAAAAAGCGGTCGCCCAACAAATGCACGCCATGGCACAAGAACAGGGCAAAACCTGTATTGATTGCCATAAAGGCATCGCCCATCAGTTACCGCAAATGAAAGATGTGCAAAAAAGTTTTGTACCTGAAGATATGTTGAAAAAAGAACAATAAAATTCAATAAAAAATCACCGCACTTTCCCATCCCAAAAAAGTGCGGTGAAAACTGACCAGATTTTTATTCGTCGTCAGTGAAACGTGTGGCCTTATAGGTTGGGTTCATCAAGTTTTCCACCGAAAGAATATCATCTAATTGTGCTTCGGTGAGTAAGCCTTTTTCTAACACAACATCTCGCACACTGCGACCCGTTGTGGCGCAGATTTTGCCTACAATATCGCCGTTATGGTGGCCAATAAATGGATTGAGATAGGTGACGATACCAATGGAATTAAACACGAAATTCTCACAAATTTCTTTGTTCACAGTGATACCGTCAATACATTTATCCCGTAAATTCACGCACGCATTGGATAAAATCTGAATAGATTCAAACATAGCTTGACCAATCACGGGTTCCATGACGTTTAATTGTAATTGGCCTGCTTCGGCAGCGAATGTGACCGTGGTGTCGTTACCGATGACTTTAAAGCATACTTGATTCACTACTTCTGGCACCACAGGATTGACTTTGGCTGGCATAATGGAGGAGCCTGCTTGTAATTCTGGTAAATTGATTTCATTTAAGCCTGCGCGAGGGCCAGAAGAAAGCAAACGTAAGTCATTACAAACTTTGGATAATTTCACCGCAGTACGTTTCAATGCACCATGCACCATTACATAGGCACCGCAGTCGGAAGTAGCTTCAATCAGGTTCTCGGATGGTACACAAGGCAAACCGCTCACTTCTGCTAAGTATTTGACCGCGAGTTCAGTATAGCCCTCAGGCGTATTTAATCTTGTGCCGATTGCCGTGGCGCCAAGGTTGACTTCAAGCAATAATTTTGCGGTATGTTGTAAATTACGTACTTCTTCTTCTAACAATACCGCAAAGGCTTTAAATTCTTGTCCAACAGTCATTGGCACCGCATCTTGTAATTGGGTGCGTCCCATTTTTAACACGTTGGCAAATTCTTCCGCTTTGTTTTCAAAGCCTTTTTGTAAATAATGAATGCGGTCAATTAAGGTGAGAATGCTGTTATACACCGCAATGCGGAAACCCGTTGGATAGGCGTCATTGGTGGATTGACTGGCGTTGACATGATCCATTGGGTTAATAATATCGTATTGTCCTTTCTGGTGACCTAATAATTCCAATGCGAGGTTGGCCACTACTTCGTTGGTATTCATATTGACTGACGTACCCGCACCGCCTTGATACACATCGGATGGGAATTGATCCATGCAGCGACCTTTGACTAGAACTTCATCACAGGCTTGTACAATGGCTTTGGCGATTTTTTTTGGAATGGCACCGAGTTCACCATTGGCCAGTGCAGTGGCTTTTTTCACCATCACCATACCCCGCACAAACTCAGGCACATCGGAAATGGTATTTCTAGAAATATTAAAATTTTCTACCGCTCTTAGAGTATGGATGCCCCAATAGACGTCGTTAGAGACTTCTCTTTCGCCTAACAAATCGACTTCAACTCGGGTGTTATTCATAAATTTCTCCTTGTGTTTTGGGATTAGGTTAAATTTATGTAAATAATACCGAAAATTTGTTAAAAAAAAGTTGACGAAGATCACAAAATTAACATGAGACGCAATATATAATTTTATGTGTCGAATTAGAAATAGTAATCTTTAGGAGGTTAAAATAATAGAAAAAACCATAAATCTAGTTGGATTTCTGTTAAAAAACGAGTATATTTTCAGCGCAAAGTGAGTCATGCTTTAGCGATATTTTAATCAATAACAGGAAAAAATATGAGTACAACAGTTCAATCTCAAAAAACATCGAAAAGTGGAAATTCTAAATTACTGGTGAGAATTATTATTGCATTAGTGTTGGGTTCCGCCATTGGTATGATTTTACCGCAAAATTTTATGATTGGTGACACCTCATTGGTCGGTGCGATTACACCTTTTGGTGATTTATTCGTGCGTTTATTAAAAATGATCATGGTACCAATTATTATTTGTTCATTAATTATTGGTTCCAGTAGTATTTCGCCCGATAAATTAGGTCGAGTCGGGGGGAAAGCGATTTTATTTTATGCGATCACCACCTTACTTGCGATTGGTATTGGTTTAGCCAGTGCCACGATTTTCTCCCCTGGTTTAGGGTTGGATTTAAGCGATGCCTCTAAAGCAGTAGAAAAAGCGGCCAATGCGCCAAGTATGGGACAAATTTTATTAAATATTATCCCGACTAATCCGTTTGATTCCATTGCTAAAGGCGATATTTTACCGATTATTGCTTTCTGTTTATTTTTTGGTATTGGCTTGGCTTATTGCCGTGCTAGCGAAGATGAACGCATTAAAAACTCAGCCAATACGGTGTACAGTTTCTTTGATGGCATGAGTGAAATCATGTTTAAAGTGGTCGGTTGGGTGATGCAATATGCGCCCATTGGGGTGTTTGCCTTAATGTTTGTGGTCTTTAATAAAAGTGGGGCCGCAGCGTTTAGTTCGTTATTAAATGTGACCGTGACCTATTTCTTAGGGTTAATCGTGATGATTTTGGTGGTGTATTCCGCTGTCTGTGCGTCAGTTGGATTAAGTCCTGCCACGTTCTTGAAAAAAGTCCGTCCAGCTATGTTAACAGCGTTTGTGACCCGAAGTTCTAATGGTACCTTACCCATTACCATGCAATGTGCAGAAAATATGGGGATCCCAAAATCTGTGTACGGATTTGTATTGCCAGTGGGGGCGACGGTAAATATGAATGGCACCACGGTTTATTTAGGCGTATGTACGTTATTTATTGCGAACGCTTGCGGCATTACCTTAACAGGTGGTGATTATTTCACCATTATTATTACCTCTATGTTAGCGGCTATCGGTACAGCGGGTGTGCCAGGCGCAGGGGCGTTAATGTTGTTATTGGTGTTAGAGTCGGTCGGTATTAAAGTCAGTGGCAGTGTTGCTATTGCCTACGGTATGATTCTAGGTATTGATTCCATTTTAGATATGGGGCGTACATGGATGAATGTGACAGGTGATGCCGTTGCATCGGTTTATGTAGCAAAAACTGAAAAAGAATTGGATGTTGAGCAGTGGAATAGTTAATTTTCACGTCGTTTTTTGTTGAATAGGATTGCGATAGAATACCGCAATCCTATTTTTTTTAGGGGGGAATTGAGTTAAAAGGTAAACCCAAATTTAGCTTGCCAAGTTGTCGCCCTACCTTGTTTAAAGGTATTTTGATTGACACTTGCTGACAGTAACCAGTTATTTTTTTCGAGCGTAGCCCCAACACCCAAGGCCCAGATATTTTTACTGAAAACCGTGGACATACTGTTAAATGTAATATCCTTTAATTTGCTCGTGATCACGTTTCGTTTTCCGTTGAGATAACGAAGATAACTTACATCTAGGTTTGGCGTGATTTTCCAGTTACTTAGAGTAAAGGCGTGGGTCAACTCTATTCCGCTAGATAAGTTTACGTCTGTTTGATGATAAGGTGAGGTTGATGTTGCCCATTCGCCTTTTTCAGTTAAAGCTCGCATACTTAAACGTGTCGCTTGTAATCCAACTTTTGGGGTCAAAGACCAATTACTCAGCGCCAGATTATATCCCGTTTGCCATTCACCACCGATGAACCAACCTTTATTTGAACCCATTCCTAATGTGGCGGAATGAAAGTGGCGGTTTTGTTGGTAATCGACATGGGCGATATTTCCCATGACATCCATAAACCAACCTGTTGTTGCCGGCATATAACGCAATGCCATTTTTGCCTCATGTTGTTTTATAGTGGCGCTAGCATTGTTTTTGATAATATCTGATTTATGGTAGTTTAAATGTCCAGTGAAAAATAACTTATCACTTGGTTTATAAGCCACGCCAATGCCTGTGCTGTACGTTTTAAATTGGGTTTTTTGGTCAAATTGAGTAGCATTTGATGAAAAGTGATCTGATTTATAACGCTGTCCATTACGTTCAACCCAAACGTTGACATGACCTGTAGGGTGAGCTTGTAAATGGGATAAATTTTTATCGGTCTGTGTTAAACCCAGTGCAGTGTGATTTCTCAATAAATCAAGGCTATCCGCATAGATAACATTCCCAATGGCATAATGGAAATGCTGTAAATCATGATATTCAATGGCATGTTGCAGCCAATCATTATAAATGCCTTTTTTCCATGCGATAGGGGTGTCACGTAATGCGTTAAGCAACTGTAATCCATTATTACCATTGCTGTTGGCTTGTGGATCTGTAAATGGCTGATTGGCATTCGCTTGTAAAGTAATCCGCTCATTTTTAAAATATAAATCCTGACGTAATCCTTTTGCGATCAAATTGTCGTTAGAGATCAATTGTGTAAAGCCTCCGGTATAGCTTGCACCATTTTTTAGCGCTAACACGTCAGTAATTGTTTCTCCCGATTGAACGTCTTGAGTTAAGTCATTAGATACGGCTAATATCCCGTTTAAATTGATCAGCGTTCCCGTACCTTCGGCGGTAAATGCTTGTTTTGTATTGAGTATCAATTGGCTATCACTTGTCGCATTAAGGCCTTGATTAACTGTTAAAGCAGATATTGCTAACTGGGCATTGTTGCTGATATGATCGACTGATGTTTGTCCTGTTAATACTAATTTTCCTTCATTTACTACAATCGCTTTTAAGCGGTTATTTTCTCCTGCCAAGGTTAAAGCAGCAGGCCCGTTTTTGGTTAATTGATATTCCCCAGTTAAATCATTAAGCCAAGTATCATTAGTAGAGAGCGTATAGGTTTCATTTTGCAACAATTTTGCAGGTCCATTTATGGCTGCGGATAAATCAATTAATCCCCAACCAAATGTATCATCAATACCAGTTTCGCCTAAATCTGTGGCGGTGGTGAGTAAAGTATCTCGCACTTGGCTTGAGGTAAAATAATTAAAACGTTGTTTCACTAAAGCCAATGCACCTGTGACAACTGGGGCTGCAAAGGAGGTTCCCTCTTGCATTTGTAAGCCGGGCTGTTGAATATGCTGCTCTGCTCCGTTGGTGACAAGCACGGTGAATGACCCAGGTGCAGCGACACACCAATTTTTACTGACACCACAATGATTGGAATAATCTGCTAAATTTTCTCCATCATTAACCGCTACTACCGAAAGATAATGATGTTCCAAGGCGGGTAAATAGCGAGGTAATGCTGCCATAATACCTGGTTGTTGCTTACTTTCATTACCCGCTGCAAATACAATAATACTGCCTTTTTTCACCGCACTTTGAATGGCATTGACCAATTCATTATCTGTTGCTTGTGCAATACCAACCTTATATCGTGTATCAACAGCTTGTGCATCTCCCTCTACAGGATCTTCATTCCAACTATTATTAATTGCCAACGGGTTATTTTCCGTTTGTTTCGCAAAGGCAGTGGCAAGGGTATGACGATAATCTTTTATTTCTGCCTCTTCCCCAAGCAATAATGCCAGTTTACTGTCATTATTTGGGGATATATTTGAATTGTCATCATCATCTTCTTCTGAGGATATTTTTTGGGCTTCTGTGGTGGTGAGATAAATATCCGCCTCTTTTGCTACACCACCCTCATAACCATATTGTGCAACGGATTTGGCACCGATAATTCCAGCAACTTGGCCCCCATGCATGATATAAACTATTTTTTCATCACCGTCTTCATCTTCTTCTGTTTCAATAGGGTAATCTTTAGGATCAAAGCGTTTTTTATTACCTTCAGTATCTGTTGTGTCAAAGGCTAAAGAATGTAATTTTTTCTGGTTAAATAAGGGGTGTTCTGTCATAAACCCTGAATCAATCACGCCTAACTTGACGCCAAGCCCTGAATATTGGTTTGAAATATGTTCCGTTAAGCCAATAGCACTATGAGGATTAATAATTTGTTCCTGTTCTTCCAGTTCCTCAGCATCTTCCGCATAACATGTTGAAGTCATGCTTAAGCCAATCATAACGGCAAGTAATGTCTGTTTAAATGGGTAATTGTCCATATTCATCATTCTCCTTTTTATATAGTTTTAAATACCTGTTTATCACCTAAATAAAAGCGTTTTTCACTGCTAGTTATAAAAACGGCGTTATTTTCTTCTTGATGAAAATAAAAATCAAATAAAACTTATTTTATGCCGAAAATTTTGTAATAACTTTGATTTAAAACAAATAATAGGTTATTAATATATGATTGAGCCTCAATGTTTGTCGGAGAGGATAAAAGTGCGGTGTTTTTGTTGGATTTTTTATTGTGTTCCTAAATTTATTGCTATATAGTTCCGTATATAGCAAATTCAATAGGATCATTATTATGACTTCAACTTTATCTCGTCGTCATTTTATTAAAACCTTTTTGATTGGGGTGTCTTATTTAGCTTTACCACCCTTGGTCTTTTCCCAATCCACACAATCTCTCATTATCCGCACAGGATTATTGAACAAAACGCCGCAACGGATTTTAAGTGCGGGTTTTGTATCTGATTTATTATTAATGGCACTCAGTCCTGAAAAAATGGTAGGCATTGCCACGGATCTTAAACCTCAGAGTAAGAAATTTTTATCCGAACAAATCCAGAATTTACCCCATATCGGGCGAATTGCTGGGCGAGCCTCTACGGCTCCCGTAGAAAAAATTATCAGTTTAAACGCTGATTTGATTTTAGATGTGGGCAGTGTGAGCGAAACTTTTTTGTCCACTGCCGAAAAAATCAGCCAACAAACCCACTTGCCGTATTTTATCCTGTCAGGCAAGTTAGCGGATTCTGCACAACAATTCACCGAATTAGGCGAGTTGTTGCAAGTACAAACGAGAGCGAAAGCCTTAGCGGAATTAGCCAATGAAATATTAAGTAAAACCCATCAGCTTTGTGCAACGGATAATACAAAGGCGTATTTGGGCCGTGGAGCAGACGGCCTAGAAACCGCATTAAAAGGGGCAATTCATACCGAAGTGTTGGATTGGCTTGGTGTACAAAATGTGGCAGAGGGTGCGGGCGAGAAAAAATTAGCTCGAGTGTCAATGGAGCAACTTTTCCAATGGCAACCTGATTTGATTCTAACCCAAGATGCCAATTTTTATCAGCGTACGCAACAAGATCCGCTCTGGCAGGCGTTAACTGCGGTGAAAAATCAGCGAGTTTTTCTCGCCCCGAGTTTGCCATTTAATTGGCTAGATTCGCCTCCGAGTGTTAACCGTTTATTGGGTTGTGTGTGGTTGGCTCATCAATTAAAACCTGAGGCATTGCCACAAGCCACTGCCTATGCGTTGGTGCAACGCTATTTCCGTTTATTTTACGGTTATGCGATTTCTCCATCAGAAATCACCGCACTTTTTGGGAATAACTAATGCCGCTTTTTCGCTTGATTTTGCCTTGTTTGCTGTTGCTTGTTAGCCTTTTGATTGCCTTGAGTTCGGGGCAATTTTCCCTGTCTTTTGCTGATATTTGGCAGTCTTTGAGCCAGGTTGGCGATGTGCTTTCGCAACAGGATATTATTTTGTGGAACATTCGCTTGCCACGCATTGCAACGGCGATCTTGGTTGGGGTGGCCTTGTCGGTGGCGGGGGTAACTTATCAAGGCATGTTTAAAAATCCGTTGGTGTCGCCTGATATTTTAGGGGTTACATCGGGGGCGGGGTTGGGGGCAGTCATCGCTATTTATTTTGATTTTCCCTTGTGGATGATTCAATTTTTCGCTTTTCTTGGTGGATTGTTGGCGGTGGGATTGGTGTACTTCATTGCTAGTACGGTTCGCCGTCAACATCCGATTCTTGCCTTGGTGTTATCGGGTGTCGCCATTTCTGCTTTACTCGGGGCTGGTATTTCCTTACTGAAAATTCTTGCTGATCCCTATAGTCAATTAAGCACCATCACCTTTTGGTTACTCGGGGGATTGAATATGACCAGCTTTAACGATTTAAAATTGGTCGCCCCCTTGGTGTTAATCGCCTTAATTCCGTTGATTTTATTGCGTTGGCGAATGAATGTGTTAAGTCTTGATGATGAAGAAGCCACGGCACTGGGCGTAAACTTGCATCGCACCCGTTTATTATTCATTTTATGTGCGACCTTAATGACATCTGCCGTAGTGTCGGTAACAGGGATTATCGGCTGGGTGGGCTTAATTATTCCGCATATTGCTCGTCTTTGGATTGGGGCGGATTTCCGTTTTTTATTGCCTACTTGCGTTTTATTGGGATCAGCCTTTTTGTTAATTACTGACACGCTAGCCCGTTGTTTATTTGCCATTGAAGTACCATTAGGCGTGATTACCGCTTTTGTCGGAGCGCCGTTTTTCTTGAGTTTATTAATCAAGGGGGAACGGCAATGATTGAAGTCAAAAATCTGAAAATTGGTTATCAACAAACCGTCGCAGATCACCTGAATATTGAATTTCCACATCAAAAAATCACGGCTTTACTCGGTGCAAATGGTTGTGGCAAAACCACCTTATTAAAAACTATTTTAGGATTAATTAAACCCTTACAAGGGGACATTCTGATTGAAAATACACCGCACTTTGATTGGACTGCGGCTCAGTTAGCTCGCACTATTGGCTATGTGCCACAGGCTCAACAAGGGGTGTTTTCTATTCCAGTCTCGGACATGGTGTTATTGGGGCGAACCGCTTATTTGGCTTGGTATGCCACGCCCTCTCGGCAAGATAAACAAATTGCTCAACAATGCCTTGAGCAGTTGAGCATTGCTCATTTAGCCAACAAATCCTATATAGCATTAAGTGGCGGTGAACGGCAATTAGTGCTGATTGCACGGGCGTTGGCTCAACAGCCCCGTTGTTTAATTATGGATGAACCTACCTCCAATCTGGATTTTGGCAATCAGATTCGGGTGCTAGAGAAAATTCAACAGCTACGCCAACAAGGCTTAACCATAATTTTCACTACGCACCAACCTGAGCAAGCTCTGCGTTATGCGGATAATGTGGTGTTAATGGATCAGGCGCGTATTGTTAAACAGGGTGAGCCAAAAGCAGTGATGGAATTGGCATTATTGGCACAAATTTATCGCTTAAGCCCCGAGGTGCTTGTCAAAAATTTAGCGTTATTTAAGGAATAAGATGAACACAATTCATGATATTAATTTTGCCGAACTTTATCAGCATCATTTTCAACAAGCTAGCCGAGAACCTAAATTGCCACAAGATTGGGATCGCAAGGCGGCGCAAATGCAAGCTAGCCAATTTGATTTACACAATCGCTATGTGCAGGATTTTCTTAGTCGCATGAATTTGGATGGTGTGGATTCTGTACTAGACGTGGGTTGTGGTGGTGGCGCCATTTCGCTGGCTTGTGCACCGCATGTGAAACAAGTGTACGCTTTAGATTTCAGCCAAGGCATGCTGAATTTATTACAACAACGCTGCCAACAGCTTAATATTCATAATGTCTTGCCGATGTTGCGCTCGTGGGAGGATGATTGGACGGATGTGCCTGAATGTGATATTTGTGTGTCATCACGTTCTTCAATGGTGGGCGATTTACAAGCGGCGTTGGATAAACTCAATGCAAAAGCCAAAAAAGCCGTGTATATGACGATGACGGTGGATAAAGACTTTATTGATCGGGATGTGTTGCGATTTATCCAGCGAGATGGCGTGGGTTTTCCTAATTATATTTATGCGGTGAATATGTTGTATCAACAAGGCTATCAGGTGAAAGTGGATTTTCTGGAGAGCGGTTGTGGCATGGTTTCTCCTGCGGTGGAAAAAAGAGCGGTGTTTTCTGAGCAAGATTTTATTCGCACTGTAAAATGGTCAATCAGCAGTGATTTGACTGAGGTGGAAATTGCCAAATTAAAGGATTATTACCACCAGAATCAAGTTAATTTAAAGGTTCGCCCAAGTATGAAAAAATGGGCGTTTTTGAGTTGGGTGAAAGAACCAATGTAAACAAGTCTGAAATAATATTCAAATTTTTACAATTATCGTTGTATAATAGTTTATATAATTTCTTTTTATTCTTACCTATAAGGAAACATAATGAAAAAATCATTCATTTGCACGGCAATTGCCGTAGCTTGTTGCTCTGCAACCAGCTACGCTGAAGTCTTTACTCTTGGTCAAATTGAAGTTGTAGAACATAGTGCGGATATGAGTACTGTGTCAGTTAATCAAGATCAACTGCGTCAAAATCAAATCACCAATGTGGCTCAAGTAGCGAAAATGTCGCCTGGGGTGTCTTTTGATCGTGGTGGCGCAAGAGGTGAACAAAATATTCGTGTGCGAGGTTTTGATGCTCGTCGAGTCCCTGTATTTATTGATGGCATCCCTGTTTATGTACCTTATGATGGCACCATGGATTTAGGTCGTTTTACGACATTTGATTTAGCAGAAATCAATATTTCTAAAGGGGCAAGTTCCGTGTTATATGGCGCCAATACTATGGGTGGTGCCGTCAATTTAGTGACCCGCAAACCGGCCCAACCTTTTGAGGGCGTGATTGGTTATGGTTATCAAACAGGGCGTAATAACCATACTGCAGTCAACCAACCTTATTTTAGTTTAGGTACTAAACAAGAAAAATTCTATGCGCAGGTGAGCGGGAGTTTCGTTGAGCGTCAAGGTTTACAGCTTTCTCGTGATTTTCAAGTCACGAGTTATGAAAATGGTGGACGAGCGGATAATTCCTCTAGCCGTGATCGTAAGTTAAGTTTGCGTATAGGTTATACGCCTAACGCAACGGATGAATATGCGATTTCTTATTCCAACCAAGATGCGAGAAAACAACAGCCATTTTATACTGGCAATGGCTCGCCAAGATTCTGGCGTTGGCCAGCGTGGGATAAAGAAAGCATCTATTTCTTATCACATACTGAGTTTGCAGGCGGTCAATATTATCTCAACAGCAAATTATTCCACGACACGTTCAATAATGATTTGTCAGTGTATGATGATGAAACCTTTAGCACGCAAAGTAAAAATAGCTCATTTAACAGCCATTATCGAGACTATTCCTATGGTGCAGGTCTAGAATTTGGGGCGAACACCAGTGCAAAAAATACCTTAAAATTATCCGCACTTTACAAATTTGATGTGCATCGTGAGCATAATGATGGTGATCCTGTGGCACGTAATGAAGATCGTACTTACAGCATTGGATTGGAAGATACCTATAGCTTCACCGATAGCACTAAAGCTATCATTGGCGTGAGCTATGACTATAAAGACGCTGTGCAAGCACAAAATTATCAACGTCTTTATGCAAAAGGCCCTTATGGTTTATATGAATTCGATACGAGTTCACAACATGCTGTCAATTATCAAGCCAAGATTGTGCATAACTTTACTCAACATGACGAGTTAAGCCTTAGTTATGCCCATAAAAGCCATTTGCCAACCATGAAAGAGCGTTATTCTCGTAGTTTGAGTAGAAATCGCTTACCTAACCCATTCTTAAAACCAGAGATTGCTGATCATGTTGAACTCGGTTATTTCCATACCTTTAATGATATGTTTAAGGTGGAAGGCGCATTATTTTATAGTCACATTAAAGATGCAATTAATGAAGTCGCTATCAACGATGCGACCGCTGAAGTACAAAACAAAAATGTGGATAAAGCCATTTATAAAGGTGTAGAGTTGGGCGTAACGGCCTTTTTGACCAAAGATTTCACTTTGGGCGCCAATTACACTTACACCAAAGCAAAAAACAGTGATGCGAGCATTAAAGTGACCGAATTACCACGCCACAAATTCTTTGCGTATGTGGATTGGAAAATGACACCGGAATTATCAGTGTATTTAAGTCAAACGGCTGAATCAGGACGTTATGCTTTAGTGAACAAAAAATACGAAACGCTATCTGGCTTTGGCACCACCGATGCGAAAATCACTTATGCCTTTAAACAAGGCCTAAGCCTTGATGTCGGCGTATCTAATATCTTCGATAAAAATTATTATCTTGCGGATGGTTATGTCGAAGAAGGGCGGGTTTATTTTGCAAATGTGAAATATACATTTTAAGATATAAGACGTGATTTTTAGATATCACGTGGGTCTAATACTTAGAAAAATAAGCGCCCTCATCACTTATTGATGAAGGCGCTGTTTTGTCTCGGCTAGGATTATCTTAAACCAGTGCAAGCTCTGCTCTCATGGCGTCAATCACTTGTTTGTAATCAGGTTGATCAAAAATAGCAGATCCCGCTACGAACATATCCGCACCTGCTTTCGCAATTTGAGCAATATTATTTACTTTCACCCCGCCATCAACTTCTAACCGAATTGGCAAGTCACTTTCATTAATACGTTGGCGAACTTGTTTTAGTTTATCTAGTGTAGCGGGAATAAAAGATTGCCCTCCGAAACCTGGGTTTACTGACATGAGTAAAATAATATCGACTTTATCCATGACATAATCTAAATAGCTTAACGGTGTGGCAGGGTTGAATACTAAGCCAGATTGGCAACCTTGGTCACGAATCAGTTGTAAAGTGCGGTCAATATGGATACTGGCTTCTGGGTGGAATGTGATTGATGTTGCGCCTGCTTTGGCAAAGTCAGTAATTAATCGTTCTACTGGGCTGGCCATAAGATGGACATCAATAGGGCAAGTGATGCCGTAATCACGTAAAGCCTGACAAATTGGTGCACCAAAGGTGAGGTTCGGTACATAATGGTTATCCATAACATCAAAATGAATTAAATCTGCGCCGCAGTTGATGACTTTTTCCACATCTTCACCTAAACGAGCAAGATCAGCGGAAAGAATAGAGGGGGCAATTAAATAAGGTTGCATACGATTTCTCCTATATAGAATCAGAGCTTATTTTACCAGAATGTCATCGTTGTAGCATATTTCTATAAGTAAATAAAGTGCTTTTAAGTCTTTACCCGCTATTTTTTTGAAAGGGAATAATAGCCAGTAAATGAGGCGGTAATACCAGAGTTTTTGGCATGTTGCTTGCCAAATAGGGTGCTCTGTACTGTTTTTGTAAGTGATGACAGCGTGTTTAATTTGTTCTTTGGTGAGAATTGGCTCTCGGCACATACCAATGATAAATAGAATATTATCTTGCACCTGCTGTTGAATTGGATTGTGAGAGATAATATCGACTTCAAAATCCACAAAACTCACGATGCCATTTTTCCATAAGATATCTTTTACAAAAGGTCGACCATGAATCAGTTTTTGTTTATGTAAATCAGCTAAAGCAATCGCACAGTCATTGAGGATTTGTTGTTTTTGTTCGGAGGAAATTAAAGGATCTGCCATCCAATGATTAACGGAAATGCCCGCATCTTCCATCACCAACATACTATCGTTAGCAATATAAATATGAGGAATGGGGGCTTTCTTTTGTTGTAATACTAATAAACGTTTGACTTCTTTATGGAACGTTTTTCTAGGATGAGGTTTGAGAAAGCGTTGAGCACCTTTAGTCTGTTCGGGTTGTTTTAGCCAATAATGGTGGTTTTCAAAAGTAAATGGGTGAACACGTTTTTCGGGGTATTGAAAACAGAGGGTTTTAGCATATTGTTCAAGTGTCATTGATGATTACAAGAAATTGAAAGTGCTAATTATACCATTAAATTGATGGTTACTCGGAGGGGATTTATGTTTTTTTTATTCAAGTCAGTATTTTTTCAAAGAAATTGATAAAAAACACTTGCAAAGGATTTTCAAATCTCTATAATACGCTCCACACAACGACGCACTGTTGTGAAAATCGAACTTTCTAGCGTGCGTCGTTGTTTTTTGTTCTTTAACAATTTATCAGACAATCTGTGTGGGCACTTGTTGATTGACTTGTTTTAAAAAATTAAATAAAACTTGAAGTCTTAATAGGTGCTTAACTTAGAAATTCATTAACTTCTATTCTTTAATAAGAATGGAAAGTACGATTTAAAAGCAAGCAGTT